>CAMVJQ010000021.1 GCA_947167845.1 uncultured Prevotella sp.
CGATGCCGAAGAAGAGGCGTGGGCGCCCCAGTTTCTTGAAGTCGCGATAGTCGCCGTGCCAGTCAGGCTGTGGCACAATCGCCACGCGATAGCCGGCAGCCTCGAGTGTCCGTCCGATGACGGCTGCGCCAAACGAGGGATGGTCGATATAGGCGTCGCCAGAGAACAGGATTACATCGACCTCCGTCCATCCTCGGAGGTCGAGTTCCTTCTTTGTCGTCGGCAGAAAGTCCGTCAGCCTGTAATTCTCAATTCCCAATTCTCAATTCTCAATAGTAGTCTAATCATAATTCTCAATTCTCAATTAAACGGCGTCCCTTGAAAAGCACGAGTGGTAGAGCCGAGGTTGTCGTTGCCCTGATTCTTCCAGTTGATGTAGAGCAGCACGAGTTGCTGCAGCCCGTAGGCTTTCATATTGGGGTGATAGATGACGTCGAGGCAGAGGTCGAGCAGGTCCTTGTCCAGTCCTGCCTGTGCTTCGAGGAGGGCGCGAACGTTGAGTTTCAACTTGTCGAGGACCTGTTCGTCTACGTAGCCGTTGGAGTCGATGAGATCGCGGAAGAGTTGATACTTCTCTATGGTCTGCAAGTGCTGTTCCTCTACTTCGATAGTCCTTGTCCCTGATGAGTTTGCTTGAATTTTCATGTCATTAATCGTTTTTTAGTTAGTGTATGTTTATTGTAATAAAAATGCTAATATACCCCGCATGATGGTGCCTCGCTTGCGCTCCGACTGTATGCACTCGAAGGGGAATCCCATCGTGAGCACGCGGTAGTCGTTGCCGCTATAGGCCACGCAGGCACTCTGCTCGTCGCCGTAGGCCATCGCCGAATAGGCAGGGGCCACGGGCAGTAGATTGTCAGGATGCTGGGCGGCATAGTGGCTGCTGTTGAGATGACGGTGGAAGGTGAAAGTCGTGCCGAGCCCCTGAATGGTGTCACGATTGAGGCTGTCGATATTCGTTCCGCCGTACTGGCACTTCAGCAGTGAGGCGAGGAAGGCCCTATCGGCTTCAGCACGCATATCGCGCCCGATGTAGGCACCGCTGACGAGCAGCGCTCCTCCCGTAGTGGCGTGGGCCTGCAGATGGGCTCTCAACTCCTTGGGGAAGGCTGAATAGGGGATCAGTGAATAGCCGTCGTTGCGCTCCAGTCCCAGGATGAGGTCGACGAGTGCGTAGCCTTCGAGACTGAGCCGGCCGCTCTCAATGGCTTTTGAGGAACTGCTGGCGATGCTGTATCGCTGGGCTGAGGCAATGGCACGGGCATGCGTGCGGATATAGTCGAAGTCGTTGCCGGCGATGAACTGTCCTGCCAGCGAGTCATTGGTGAATCCAAGACCTCTGGGCCCTTCCTTGCCCATACTGAATCGGTCGAAACACGTCTGATAGCCTCGCCATCCAGCCGTCAGGCCGTAACTGACGCCGATGTCCTCGCTGAGGTCGAAGCCCTGCTCTGCTGCGCCTTCACGGACGGCAGGTGAGGCCAGACGGTGGAAGCCGTTGACCACAAGCACCGTCTTCTGGGCCGTAGCGTTGCGAAGGGCGCAGACCACTTCGCTTGGGAAACTCTCACCGCCCGCATTGACGGCTGCGATGCGGAAGGCGTAAAGCCTGTCGGGCTCGATGGCCACAGTCACACTTGTCTTGTCGGAGTTGAGGAATCGGCCGTTGTCGAAGTCGCCATTGTCGATGGCGGTATAGAGGATATAACTGGTGGCCTTTGCCGACGGCTCGTAGGGATCGTCGACCGCATTCCAGGTGATGTGAGCCTCCCCCCGCTCAGTCAGCGTGACGCTGGGTGCTGTGGGAGCGAGCGGCTGCACGGTGTAGTCGGTATTGTGCATACGGGCGGTGTAGCGCAGCAGGGCCTTGTAGATGCTGCGCGCCAGGTCGAAGCGGAAGTTGGGGTCCTGAGCCATCTTCATGTCGGCGAAATTCTGGTGCGAAAGCGTCTCGAGGATGGCACTGGGCACCTCGGGCACGCGGCACTCGGAGTAGTTGCGGTCGTAGAGTTCACGCGTCTGCCACTTGCCGTATTTGCGTCGTATGTCATAGGGTATGCTGACCAGCAGGTCATCGGCGAGGTCACGAGAGGCCAGTCGCGTGAAACCTGCATTGAGCGTAGAGTCGCGGAAGGTGGTCATACAGATGGTCAGCGTTCCCGTATTGGTTTTGCCGTCGCGTGTAAAACCGGCATCACTGTGGATGGCGAGAGACAGTTCGATGGGCACCTTGCGGCCCGTCGTGTCAGGCATGTAGCAACTGCCGCCTCCGAGGAGATTGGCCATATAGGAACGACTGTTGATGTCGTCGCCGTAGTCATCCTTGCCCTCCTTGGTGCTATACACCTCATAAGGCATGCCAGCCCACTGGGCGAAGTAGCGCGAGCCCTCCAAGCATCGCGGCATGCCGCTGACCCTTCCGCCTCGCTCGATGTTGCCCATGCCTCCGCCGAATCTGACAGCATCAGCAGTGACGACACCCTTCATCCGACTCAGGTTAGAGAGCACCACGCAGTTCTGGGGCGTGGAGCCGGCGTCGAAGTCGAAGGTGCCCAGATAGACCCAGGTAGAACCGCCCATCTGCTGATTGACGTGAAACTCCGTGGCCACGCCTTTGTGCCACACGGTGTAGTGGGCATCGTCGACGCTGTTGTCCATCGTCTGGTAACTGACATAGACGGCATAGCGTCCAGTCTCAGGTATCGAGGGCTGATAGGCAATGGTGCTCATATTGTGGGCATGCTCCGTCGTCTCAGCGCAGCGGGCAGTGCCAGCCTCAAAGGGATTCTCATGGTCGAGATAATGTCCCTGATGGAGGGCGAATCCGGGATGCTGGGTGCTCTGCCACGGGTGGCGCTCTCCCTGTTCGGCATAGCCGCAGCCGATGGAGTCGTTGTCGACGATCACCTCGTTCTTCTGCCAGTCGCGCTCACGGGGTGAGAACACGACGGCTCCAGCCTTCTCGAGCATGGGGATGAGATAGGGATTGACGATGGTCTGCGTGAAGAAGTCCTCGCTGGTGCCGAAGAGGGGGACGCGCTGCCACTTCCAGCGTGCCTCGCTGATGTTATAGTAGCAGCCGTGACTGGCCCAAATGGAGAAGTGGCGGTTGCTGAGTCCTCGCGTGATGCGATAGGGCAGTGAGGTGTTGCTCACCCATGGTCGCCCTTTATAGTCGATGTTGCCCCATGTTCGTCCGGCTGTCTCGTCCTTATGCAGACGGGCTGGTATCAGGTTCTCTATGGGCCAGCCGCCAGTCTTCACTGTCAGACGGTAGTCCTGCAGCGTGTCAGGCAGCATCTTCCGTATATTATTATAAATAAGGTCAGTGGATGGCTGGGTGAACATCTGCTCGCCGAAGGCATTGCTGGCAAAGACGGTGACGGTGCGGAGCGAGTCGTTGATGGTGATGCTGTCGAGATGAGCCTTGGCGCGTATCACCTGCCCGTTGGCTTGATAACTTGTGAGATAATTTTCCAGGAGCGTACGCAACGGTTTCTGTGCTGTTGCGCTGAGGGCTGTGAGGCCCGTAAGGAGTATGATAACTAGTCTGCTGCGCATTAGTCGATGTCTCCTATGGTGAAGTTCTCAGGGTATTTCCCCTTGAAGTCCTTGAAATAGAGTTTAATCTCCCTCATATCCTTTTCCAGGTCGCCTGAGGGGACGATTGTCTTGGTGCACTGTATGTGTCGCTTCTCATAGTCGATGCCGTAGAGCAGGATGGGTATGCCTGCCTTGAGGGCGATGAAATAGAAGCCTTTCTTCCAGTCGGGATTCTTCGAACGGGTGCCTTCAGGGGTGATGCAGAGATGGAAGGTGTCGGCCTGCTTGGCGGTCTCTGCCATTGAGTCGGTCATGCTCGTCTTCTTCTGCCGATAGACGGGTATGCCGCCCATCCGCTTGAAGATAGGACCCAATGGCCAGAAAAACCACTCTTTCTTCATCAGAAAATTGCTCTGCATACCACGGGCCCGGATATAGAGTTGTCCGATCAGGAAATCCCAGTTGGTCGTATGCGGAGCAAGGCAGATGATAAACTTCGCGGGGTGGTCTTCCGTTACTTCAGCAGTCCACCCCATTTGCTTGTATAACAGCCAGTTACAAAGAGCTTTCCACATGATTCTCCGTTGTCAGTTATCGATATTCAATTTACCCGTTCAGTTGGTCGATGATGTCGCTCACCTGTGCGCTGAACTGCTCTCTGAGGTTCTTATAGTAGGCCCTGGGTGGCATGCCTGGCTCCGGATGGCATACGCGGCTGATGAAATCTTCCTCCATCCTCACGATGGAGTAAAGTTGTGCCTCTGCATTGTGATTGGCGGGCTCCGGCCCGTACATCGAAACAGCGATTGCCTCCGCAAATAGTTCTTCACAAATCGAACGGATCGCACGCTTAAGTGATCTCTTGTTTGCCATAAGTTATCTCCTTTTTTGGTTGATTTTGATATTTTCAGTAAGCAAAGATAGAAAAAAAAATCGAGATACAAACAGATTGATACCCAAAAAATATTAAAAAGCCGAAAATAGGTGCTTTTCTTTCCTTTTTCTGACAGAAATTGATTAATTTTGCGGGCAATTTACAGGAATTACTCATTATTAAACAAAAATAAGTATTATGGAAAAAAGTGCATTGCAGATTGCAAGAGCCGCTTACCAGCCTAAGCTGCCTAAGGCTCTTCAGGGTGCTGTGAAGATCAAGGAGGGCGCTGCCACACAGAGCGTCGGCGACCAGGAAGAAATCAAGAAGTTGTTCCCCAACACCTACGGTATGCCTATCGTAGAGTTTGAGCCCGCTACTGAGGCCAACAACACGAAGATGAACGTGGGTATCATCCTCTCGGGCGGTCAGGCTCCTGGCGGTCATAACGTCATCACAGGACTGTTCGACCAGATCAAGAAACTGAATCCGGAGAACCGTCTCTTCGGCTTCATCCTTGGTCCTGGTGGTCTCGTTGACCACAACTATATGGAACTGACTAAGGAGATCATCGACGAGTATCGCAACACCGGTGGCTTTGACATGATCGGCTCCGGACGTACGAAACTGGAGAAGGTGGAGCAGTTTGAGAAGGGACTGGAGATTATCCGCCAACTCGACATCAAGGCCATCGTCATTATCGGTGGCGACGACTCTAACACCAACGCCTGCGTGCTGGCAGAATACTATGCAGCCAAGAACTATGGCGTGCAGGTGATCGGCTGCCCGAAGACCATCGACGGCGACCTGAAGAACTCGCAGATTGAGACCTCATTCGGTTTCGATACTGCTTGTAAGACCTACTCAGAACTGATTGGCAACATCGAGCGCGACTGTAACTCAGCCCGCAAGTACTGGCACTTCATCAAGGTGATGGGCCGCTCTGCCTCTCACATCGCCCTGGAGTGCGCTCTGCAGACACAGCCCAACATCTGCCTCGTCAGCGAGGAGATCGAGCAGAAGGGCATGAGCCTCGACGATATCGTCACCTACATCGCCAACGCCGTCTGCCAGCGTGCCGCCGACGGCAACAACTTTGGCACCGTCATCATCCCCGAGGGCGTCATCGAGTTCATACCGGCCATCAAGAAACTGATAGCACAACTCAACGACGTGCTGGCAATGCCGGCGGCTAAGGACCTGGGTCGTTCCGAGTCCATTGACTTCGTGAAGAGCCATCTGACCGACGAGAACCTTGCCGTGTTCAACTCACTGCCCACAGGCGTGGCCCGTCAGTTGGCCCTCGACCGCGACCCCCACGGCAACGTGCAGGTGTCGCTCATTGAGACCGAGAAACTGCTCTCGACGATGGTGGCCCAGAAATTGGAGCGCATGAAGAAGGAAGGCAAGTACACAGGCAAGTTCTCCGCCCTGCACCACTTCTTCGGTTACGAGGGACGCTGCGCTGCACCCTCCAACTTCGATGCCGATTACTGCTATGCCCTCGGCACCTCAGCCGCCCAGTTGATTGCCAACGGCAAGACCGGCTACATGGCTATCGTGAAGAATACGACCGCTCCTGCCGACCAGTGGATTGCCGGAGGTGTGCCCATCACGATGATGATGAACATGGAGAAGCGCAACGGCGAGATGAAGCCCGTCATCCGCAAGGCTCTCGTCGAACTCGACGGTGCACCCTTCAAGTGCTTTGCCGCCCAGCGCGACCGTTGGGCCCGCGAGACAGCCTACGTCTATCCCGGCCCCATTCAGTACTGGGGACCCTCTGAGGTCTGCGACCAGCCGACGAAGACGCTCGCTCTCGAACAGCAGAAGTAAGTCTGTAGGCACGGGTTACCCCAGTTTGTGGTAATCCGTGCTTATATTCTAATTATCTCCACCTATAAGAGGGGCTAGTGGAGGTCACTACTATGGCAACCAAGAAAAGGGTCGTTAAGCGCAAGGGCATCGGTGTCACCCACACCTATCACGGGCCTCGTGGGAAGCACCGTCCTGGAATCCTTGTCCGTCTGCTCCAGAAGATTCCCTCGTGGGGGTGGTGGATAGGCGGGCTGGCTGTCGTGGCTGGCTACATCTGGTTCTTCTATTATTTCTTCGTCTCCCCGTTTGGCTTCCGCTGGCGCGCCCTCTATGGCGACGTGTCCTATCCCGAAGGCTATGAGATCCACGGCATCGACATCTCCCACCACCAGGGACGCATCGACTGGGACAAACTCAAAGACGAAGGGATGATTAACAAATGTCCCATCCGCTTCGTGATGATCAAGGCCACTGAGGGAGCCACACAGACCGACGAGAACTTCCTCGACAATTTCTATCAGGCCCGCGAAAACGGCTTTACCCGAGGCGCCTATCATTTCTACAGTGTCCACACCCCTGCCGAGGAACAGGCCCGCCACTTCCTGCAGGTGGTCCGTCTCGAGAACGGTGACCTGCCCCCCGTACTCGACGTGGAGCATAAGCCGAAGGCGCAGACTGATGAGCAGTTCAAGGCCTCCGTGCTCCAGTGGCTCGACATCGTGGAGAAGCACTATCAGGTGAAGCCCATCATCTACACCTATTTCAAGTTTAAGATGAAGTATCTCAACGACTCCATCTTCGACCAGTATCCTTATTGGATAGCCCACTATTATGTGGACACCCTCGAATACAAGGGCCGCTGGAAGTTCTGGCAGCACACCGATGCCGGCCGGCTGCCTGGCATCAAGGGAAGTGTCGACTTCAACATCTACAACGGCTCTTATTACGACCTCCGTCAGATGACCATCGGCTCACAAGAGACGATCGGCGAAAAAGCCTATAGCGGCGATTGATCTCAAATGTTCAAATGTGCAAAAACACAAATATTATTTCTAAATTGTCATCCTATATTAAAAATGTGTGAAAAATGAGAAGAAACAATTGAAATCACCCCCAAAAAAACTTAATTGTTTGGAGCATTGCCTAATTATGCCTATCTTTGTCGCCGATGACAGAGAAAAAAGCAATAATGACGAAACGGCTCATGATGGCCCTGCTGCTCGCAGTGTTCACTGCGCTAAACGCGCATTCGCAGGAGGAGGATGAGGATATCGCCTATTCGCTCAGTCTGACAGAGGTGACCGTGCTGGCTGACGGGATGACTTTCGAGGAGTATCTGGTGAATCAGGTGCTTGAGCATGCCAAGCCGCTCAAGGCAAGGATCAAGACGTTGAGGTATAACGTCACGTGCCAGTTGGAGAAGGACATAGACCTGACGAAGTTTCCGCATCGCCGCACTATCACCTTCGCGGCCCGTCTGGCGGGCTACGGGCCTATCGTGTCAGCCCTCAGGGAGCACAAGCACTTCGGCATCACGATGGCTGAGGATGTGGTGTTTGACAACGGGAAGATAACTGCCTCGAATATGAGGATGGTGGAGATGAAGCAGCGTCTCACTGAGAAGCAAATAGCCTCGTTTCTGAAGCACGACGGCATGCTGAGTGTCAATGTGTATGACAAGTTCTACAAGAAGGTGCGCGAGAAGGCCAAGGAACTGCAGAAGAAGCGACGGAAGAAGCAGGACACGGGCATGAAGTATATCGGCAGTTATACTGCTGAAGGCAGGACTTTCTACGTGGTGGGGCTCGATAATATGAAAGTGCATATCGCCGACGGCTGCTGGCAGATAGCGCGGCTGAGTTATCATGAGGGGCAGAACGACATGAACTATCTGTTCAAAGAGATAAGGCCGGGCCTCTTCGTGCTCAGCCACGGCACGGCCAAGTTGTTTCTTGACAAGAAGAAGTGGCCTAAGGGCTACGTCTCGATGAAGGTGGACTATCAGTATCAGTGAGGGTATCCCATAAAGCAAGAGCCTTGGAGTTTGTCCAAGGCTCTTGCTTTATGGGATACCCTCACTCTGACTTAACTGGCCGACTCGAACTCTTCGAGGAAGCGCGTGTCGTTCTCAGAGAACATGCGGAGGTCGCTGACGCGATACTTCAAATTGGTGATGCGCTCGACGCCCATGCCGAAGGCATAGCCGCTGTATTCGCGGGAGTCGATGCCACAGAGTTCGAGCACGTTGGGGTCCACCATGCCGCAGCCCAGAATTTCGACCCAGCCTGTATGCTTGCAGAAGCCGCAACCTTCGCCGCCACAGATGAAACAGGAGATGTCCATCTCTGCAGAAGGCTCCGTGAACGGGAAGTAACTGGGGCGGAGACGGATCTTGGTATCGGCACCGAACATCTCGCGGGCAAATGAAAGGAGCACCTGTTTGAGGTCGGTGAACGAGACGTTCTTGTCGATATATAGACCTTCCACCTGATGGAAGAAACAGTGGGCGCGGGCCGTGATGGCCTCATTGCGATAGACTCGACCCGGGCAGATCACGCGGATGGGGCCTGTCAACTTGCCGTCATCAGTATGCATCTGCTCCATCACACGGGCCTGGACAGAGGAGGTGTGGGAGCGGAGCAGGATGTTCTTCGTGACATCGTTGGGATGCTGGCTGACGAAAAAGGTGTCCTGCATGTCTCGGGCAGGATGGTCGGCGGCAAAGTTCATCTTGGTGAACACATGGAGGTCGTCCTCCACCTCAGGGCCGTCGGCCAGTACAAATCCCATGCGGGTGAAGATGTCGATGATCTCGTTGGTGACGATGGTGAGCGGATGGCGTGTGCCGAGTTTGACAGGGTAGGGGGTGCGGGTGAGGTCGATGATCTCCTCACCGCTCTCCTGGGTCTCGCACTCCTCACGCAGACGGTTGATGCGCTCTGTGGCCAGCGTCTTGAGTTCGTTGATCTTCATGCCGACCGTCTTCTTCTGGTCGGCTGCCACGTCGCGGAAGTCGTTCATGAGTTCCGTGATGGCTCCCTTTCTGCTAAGATATTTCAGTCGGAGTTGTTCTACTTCCTCTGCATTCTTAGCACTCAAATCCTGTACTTCTTTGAGAAGTTCGTCTATCTTATCAAGTATCATAACTGTTAAAATTGCAATTTTGCGTGCAAAGGTACAACATTTTTTCCTTTTTTCTCTGTTTATTCATATTATTTTTTGTAACTTTGCCGAAATTTTGAGAGAATATATAGACTGACGAGTTACTACTAAGTAGATGAGAAAGGTTGTTTATGCGTTCTTTGCATGTGCACTACTGATGTTTTCGTGTCAGGGGAATCCGACGCGGCAGGCAGATACTATTGCCGATACAATAGTCGACTCTGTTGACACCATGCCTGCTGACACGCTGGAGCAGTTGCTTATAGACACGCCGATGCCTAAGGCGGCAGATGAATTGTTCGACGACTTCGTGTTCAATTTCGCTGCCAACAAGCGTCTGCAGCGTGAACGCGTGGTATTCCCCCTGAAGGTTCGCAAACAGGGCAAGGAGGAGCAGATAGAGAAAAAACAATGGAAGATGGAGCACTTCTTCATGCGTCAGGGCTACTATACCTTGATGTTCAACGACGATCAGCAAATGGCGCTGATGAAGGATACATCGCTCAACAGTGCCATCGTGGAGAAAATCCTCTTGCGCAAGAATCTGGTGAAGGACTACGTGTTCCGTAGGATTCGTGGCGCTTGGCTGCTGCTCGAAATCAGGGAGACGCCGATAGCGGAGAATGTGAATGCATCGTTTCTTGAGTTTTACAAGCGGTTTGTCACCGATTCTGCTTTCCAGTTGAAGAGTCTGAACCAGACGGTGACCTTTGTAGGGCCTGACCCTGACGACGACTTCAATCAGATGGAGGGTGTGATTACGCCTGACACTTGGATGGCCTTCGCCCCACAGTTGCCGTCGAAGTCAATCTATAATATTATCTATGGACAGCCGAAGCAGGAAGGCAAGAGCAAGATTTTTATCATGCGTGGCATTGCCAACGGGCAGGAACTGGAACTGAGGTTTAAGAAGGTGGGCAACCGCTGGCTGCTGGTGAAAATGACGACGTAGCGATGAGGAATTTAAGAGACTATAGTCTGAAAGCGCACAACACATTTGGTATCGAGGCCAAGTGCAGCCGTTTCCTGGAATACGAGACGGTGGAAGAGGCTCAGCGGGCGGCACGGCTTCTGAGAGAGTCGGCTACGCCTTATATTATAATAGGTGGCGGCAGCAATCTGTTGCTGACGAGGGACTTTGACGGCATCGTGGTGCATTCGGCCCTCAAGGGATACGCTATCGAGGGTGACAGGATGGTCTGCGGTAGCGGTATGGAATGGGACGACGTCGTGGCCGTCAGTCTGCAGACGGGGCTGTACGGTGCCGAGAACCTCTCGTGGATTCCTGGTGACGTGGGGGCCAGTGCCGTTCAGAACATCGGCGCCTACGGCGTGGAGGCGCGGGACCTGATAGAGCGCGTGGAGATGGTGGAGATAGCCACAGGGCAACTACTGACTGTTACGAAGGAGGCGTGCGAATACGGTTATCGGCAGAGTCGCTTCAAGCAGGATTGGAAGAACCGTTATCTGATAACGAAGGTGACCTATCGCTTCTCGCTCACTTTCGAACCTATACTTGACTATGGCAATATCCGTTCAGAACTGGAGCGGAAAGGCATCGCGACACCTACTGCAATGCAGTTGCGCGATACAATCATTGACATCCGGCGGGCCAAACTGCCTGATCCGAAGGAGGAGGGAAATGCGGGCAGTTTCTTCATGAATCCCATCGTTGGGCGCAGGAAATATGAACTTCTTGCTTCAGAGTATGAGGGAATGCCTCACTATGAGGTGGATGCTGACCATGTGAAGATCCCTGCGGGCTGGATGATCGACCAGTGCGGCTGGAAAGGAAAATCGCTGGGGCGTGCTGGTGTCCACGACAAGCAGGCACTGGTGCTGGTCAACCGTGGCGGGGCTACAGGCGATGAGATAGTCGCACTCTGTGAGGCCATCCGCCGCGATGTCTATGAGAAGTTTGGTATCATGATCTATCCCGAGGTGAATATTGTATGAGACTGACGTTTCTTGGAACAGGTACTTCTTGTGGCGTGCCAGTGATAGGCTGCCAGTGCAAGGTCTGCCGGAGTACAGACCCTCGCGACAAGCGTACTCGCTGCTCGGCCTTGGTGGAGACGGAGACGACACGTCTGCTGATAGACTGCGGCCCGGATTTCCGTATGCAGATATTGCCCCAGCCGTTTCGAAAGATAGACGGCATCCTGGTCACCCACAGCCATTATGACCACATGGGCGGAATGGATGACATACGGCCCTACTGTCAGTTTGGTGAAATCAATGTCTATGCCGACCCGCAGGCCCGCCTGTCGATGCTGGAGATGCTGCCCTATTGTTTTGCGGAGCATCGCTATCCAGGGGTGCCTGCTATCGGGCTGCATGAGATTCATCCGCATGAACTTTTACGAATAGGCGACTTGGAGATCGTGCCGATCCAGGTGATGCATGGGCAACTGCCAATCCTGGGCTATCGGATCGGTCCGCTGGCCTACATCACTGACATGAAGACAATGGATGAGGGCGAGATGCCCTATCTGGAGGGGACGGAACTGCTCGTGGTCAATGCCCTTCGTTTCGACAAACCTCATCACTCCCATCAACTTGTGGCCGATGCCGTTGCCTTTGCCCGCAAGGTGGGGGCCAGGCAGACCTATCTGATCCATTCCTGTCATGACATCGGGCTTCATGCCGAGGTGAATGCGAAATTACCACAGGATATACAGTTGGCTTATGATGGTCAAATCGTGGATTTTTAGCCGTTTATTGAGTCAAAAAGCCTTTTAATGGTTAAAGAATGTTATAGAATTGCACTTTTTGGGAGAAATACTTGCAGGGATATGAAAAATGCCTTATCTTTGCAATGTGTTTTTCATAGTATTAGATTTAAGGTTAACAAAGGTTTGGGTCCCAGCGGGGACCCGTTTTTTTTGCTGTCATGTCAAAGGGGTATAAAAAAAGCGCTTTTCTCAGTGCTTTTTCTTCTTGACGGGTGATGACTTCTTCCCAAACAATGATCCGTAGTTCTTCATCAGTTTCCTGACGACCAGGAAGATGTCGATGGCCGTGACGCTGTGGGCTATCATACTGGAGACAAATTCGCCCTTTGTACTCTCGTCGCGCTTGATGAAGGTCTGCCTCCAGAGTGTGCTGAACTTGGTGTTGTCCTGCTGTAGTTCGCTGAGCAGTTGCTCTTTGCGCGCCTGGATCTGCTCCAGGGTACGGAACTCGATTGGTTCTTTCTTGACGGGAAGCATGGTTCTTACGGGTTTGAAGTTTACTTGCTGAGCAGAAGTCCAGCCAGGAATCGTACCAGCGGCTTCTCAATCCAGTTCTTCCGATTGAAGATAAAGAGGATGAAGATCAGCAGGTGGATGGCCACCACGATGAGGAACGCCTTTGTCAGTCCGATATAGGCGGAAAGCCAGAAGGCGATGGCAAAGAAGAAGTACATCAGCACGGCTATCGAGATGAAAAGGAACAGAATCGCCAAGGTAGCAGCCTTCAACAGGCGTACTACCTTGTCGATGACGTCGAGTTTCACATACTCAGACTGGAGTTCAAGATAGTGCTTGAGAATCTCGATGAGTTGCGCAATCGACTCTACGTTCTTGTCGCTGGAGAGCACTTCTGTGGATGACGATTAACGGATGTTATGCTTCCTCCTCGGCTGCGTCCTGAATGTCGTCAACCAGGTCGGTGACTTCCTTGCGGCTGAGTTTGATGTTGTGCTTCTTGAGGAAGTCCTCAATAGTGTCTGTTATTTTAATGCGAGTGTCCTGACCCTTCTCAGGAGCCATCAAGATACCTAATGCTGCGCCGGCGATAGCACCGCCGAGGAATGCGCCAATATAACCTAAACTCTTCATAGTTAATAATATTTGAAGTGAAACATTTGTTTATTTCTTGCAAATGTACGCATTTATTTTGAAAAAACACCACTTTGGCCTGTCATTTTTTGTTAAAATGCCGATATTTCCGCCATTTAACAAACTTTATGCACCTTTTTTATCGCTTTTTCCCCGATATTTTGTAATTTCGCACCAAATTCAGAATAAACATGTAACATATTAATAAATTACAAAGATGAAAAAGTACACTGTTTTATGCGCAGGTCTGTGCCTGGCATTGGCTTTTACAAGTTGCGGATCAAGTGAGAGTGCCTACAAGAAGGCTTACGAGAAGGCTAAGCAGTATGATACTGCCACAGCCCAGCAGCAGTCGGCTGTCCAGACACCTGTGGAGACTCCCGCTGTAGTTGCTCCTGTCCAGACAAGGCCCGCTACAGACACCCGTGTTTATGATAATGCAGACAACGTGTCAGTCCGTCAGGAGAGCGTCTCTCTCGTTAACGGAAGTGGTCTTAGAGCCTACAGCGTGGTGGTTGGCTCTTTCGGCCTGCTGTCGAATGCCGAGGGGCTGCAGCAGCGTCTGAAGGATGCTGGCTATAACGCACAGATTGTGAAGAATGAGGGTCGTAACATGTATCGTGTCGTTGCTTCAACATTCGACAACAAGGCCGATGCAGCCCGCAGCCGCGACCAGTTCCGTGCCCAGGATGCTTACAAGGACGCTTGGTTGCTCTCTAATCAGTAAGACAGATTGGCGCGGATTCTTTCCATTGACTACGGTAAGAAGCGTACCGGATTAGCAGTCACCGACCCTCTGCAGATCATAGCCGGAGGGTTGGCGACTGTTTCTACTTCGGAACTCTTCGACTGGCTCAAGGCCTATTTGGTCAAGGAGCCTGTTGAGCGTATTATCATCGGCGAGCCCCGGCAGCCCAATGGCCAGCCCAGTGAGAACCTGGCGCGTGTGCAGCAGTTTGTCAACCGTTGGCGCAAGGCTGTTCCAGAGGTGCCTATAGAGTATTACGACGAGCGGTTCACGTCGGTATTGGCGCATCAGGCGATGCTCCAGGGTGGACTGAGGAAAAAGGCCCGTCAAGATAAAGCCCTTGTCGATGAGATCTCTGCCACGATAATTTTGGAGGATTATTTAAGAAGCAAGAAATGATATTACCTATTTATATATATGGTCAGCCCGTTCTGCGCAAGGTGGCTGAAGATATAACGTCCGACTATCCCGACCTACAGCAGTTGATTGCTGACATGTGGGAGACGCTGGCTGAGTCGGAGGGCATCGGACTGGCTGCCCCTCAGATTGGCAAGGCTATCCGACTCTCTGTGATTGACCTCGACGTGATCTCTGAAGATTTGCCTGAATATAAGGGATTCCGGCAGGTGTTCATCAATCCGCACATCATAGACTATGACGACTCCAATACCGACTCATCAGAAGAGGGCTGCCTGTCGTTGCCCGCTATTCATGAGAAAGTGGTACGTCCGACAAAGATTCACGTCGAATGGGACGATGAGCAGTTTCAGCATCACGACGAGTGGATTGAGGGCTATCTGGCCCGTGTGATGCAGCATGAGTTCGACCATCTTGACGGTAAAATGTTTGTCGACCGTATCTCTCCGCTCCGTAAACAACTGATAAAGAGTAAACTGGCTGCGCTGATTAAGGGCCGTTATCGCTGCGGATATAAGACAAAGCCGGTCAGAAGATGAGTAGTGACAAATGGCCAATGAGGGGAATGGTTACGTTAGTGGCAGATAGACGGCAGTTCATGCGTGGCACAGGCTGCAGATGTCGTGCGGTCATGGTAATCTTGTTTCTCATTTCCCATTTCCTGTCACTCCCTTCGTTTGCCCAGTACAATATTGATCGCGTGATCATGATAGGGCGTTCCGCCCTCTATTATGAGGACTATGTGCTCTCCATCCAATATTTCAATCAGGCTATCTCGGCCAAGCCCTATCTCTATGAGCCTTGGTACTTCAGAGGCATCGCCAAGTATTATCTCGACGACTACCGTGGGGCGGAGAGCGACTGCACGGAGGCCATCGAGCGTAATCCTTACGTGGTGGGGCTCTATGAGTTGCGCGGACTCTGCCGGATCAACCAGAAGAAGTTTTCCGAAGCCATCAGCGATTATACGCGAGCCCTGCACTATGACCCTGTGAATCAGAATCTCTGGCACAACCGCATCCTCTGTCGCATTCAGGAGAAGGACTACGATCGCGGACTGGCAGAGATTGACACGATGCTCCAGCACTGGTCCGGATATGCTCGTGCCTATTCGATGCAGGCAGAGATCTATCTGTTGCAGAAAGATACGACGGAGGCTGTCAAGTCGCTTGACAAGAGTCTGGAACTGGACCCTTATGACGGCGGCATCTGGGCAGAGCGCGCCGTCATCAGTCTCTCGCGACAGCAATGGAAGGAGGGCGAAGAATTCCTTGACAAGTCAATCCATCTGCTGCCCAAGCATGCGGGCAACTTCATCAACCGTGCAATGGCGCGCTACAACCAGAACAATCTGAGGGGAGCGATGGCCGACTATGACACGGCACTCGACCTGGAACCCAACAATTTCCTCGGCCATTATAATCGGGGACTGCTGCGTGCTCAGGTGGGCGACGATAACCGTGGCATCGAGGACTTCGACTTCGTGCTGCGCTTGGAGCCAAACAACCTGATGGCCCTCTTCAACCGTGCGCTCCTGTTGGAGCAGACGGGTAATCTGCGGGCCGCCATCCGCGATTATTCCAAGGTTATCGAGGAGTTCCCCAATTTCTGGTTCGGCCTTGAGCATCGTGCCTCCTGCTATCGGCGGCTCGGAAATGCGCGTCAGGCGGAACTCGACGAATTCCGTATCCTGAAGGCCCAGATGGACAAGCGCTACGGCAAGCAGCCCCGCCTGTCAAAGAAGCAGATGCGACGTAAAAGCGATACTGACCTGGAGAAGTACAACCAACTTGTCGTGGCCGACGAACAGGAGGTGGAGCATGAATACCGCAGCGACTACAGGGGTAGGGTGCAGAACAGAAAGGTGGACATCGTCCTGCAGCCGATGTTCTCGCTGGCCTTCGTGCGTACACCCAGTGATGTACACAACTCTCATCCCTATGATCCGGATGTGGACGCCTTCAACCAGCGGAGCAAGACTTATCCCCTCTATATCATCGGTGAGCAGCCGAACGTCAGCGAAAAGCGGATGCAGCGCTATTTCACCTATCTGGACTCCGTCAGTACAGCCATTCAGCAGGCCAAGAGCGACAGACAAGTGGCACCCCTACTGTTGTTGCGGGCGGTGGCCTATACCGGTATACAGAATAACGAGAACGCCATCGACGACCTGTCCATTCTCCTTCAGATAGACTCCACCTCGGTGCTCGCTCTCTGGCAGCGGGCCGTCTGTCAGGCCAGGGTCAACGACTTCAATGCCTCACAGGGCACCAATGTGGAACTGAAGTCAGCCATCGTGCTCAACGATCTCACGCAGGCCATCAGCCGTGCGCCCCGCAACCCCTACCTCTATTATAATCGTGGCAACCTATTTGCACAACGAAAAGACTACCGCCGTGCCATCGATGACTTTACACGCGCTTTGGAACTGGACCACGACCTGGCCGAGGCTTATTATAACCGAGGGCTGGTGTACATCTATTCCAATCGTCTGAAAGAGGGCGTTGACGACCTCTCCAAGGCAGGCGAGTTAGGACTCTATACGGCTTACAGCGTCATTAAGAAATATCGCGAAAAATAACAAAAAGATAACAGCCCGTGGATCATAATAAGTATATTATAGGCGGACTTTTGGGAATGCTCCTCATTTCAGTGCTGGCATGCTTCCTGATCTGGAAGCGCGGCAATGACCGTAACCGGGAACTTCAGGGGCAGTTGGCCGAAATGCAGGTGATGGAGAAGCGTTCTGCTGTGGTCAAAGGGGTCAGTAAGCGCATGGAGGAGATAGCATTTCAGCAGAAACTGGTGTCCGACGAACAGCGTGAGCAGGCTATCGAGCAGGCCAGGATAGCAGAGGAGATGACCCGGCTCTCCGAATTGGAACGTGAGAGGGCTGTAAAGGCAGAGCAGACAGCCCTTGCTTCAGAGCGCACGGCCCGCGAGGCCTATCAGAATGCTGAGCATCAGCGACAGTTGGCTGACCAGCAGCGCATACAGGCAGAGTATTCCAAGCGCGTGGCAGATACGCTGAGTTACATCACTATCGGGCGGTCACTTGGCCTGCGCGCGCTGTCGCTCTATCAGGCAGGCGAAAAGGAACTGGCCGCCCTTTTGACCTATGCAGCCTACCGTTTTACCTGTGACTATGGTGACAGTCCCTACCGTGCCTCAGTCTATGACCCGCTGGTACTGGTCAGTCAGAATACGTTGGAGAAGAGCATGAAGAACGGCCCCATCACGGGTGTGGAACTGATGCCGGGCACTAAGGGCCGGGTGATCACTGTCAGTATGCTGGGTGAAATCTATCAGCATGAGATAATCGGCAAGTCCATTTCGAGCAAGTGCCTGTTCGGTGATGGCAGATACCGGTTCAAAGATTTGTATCTGAATAGCGACGGCACAATCTATGCCGTCAGCCGCACGGGGCATCTGGTGGTCGTAAAGGATGGTGTCCCGTCAGTGATTCCGATACCGGGGGACGGCAGCCCCGCCTGGCTTGCCGGCATGGCTGGCGACAAACTCCTGATAGTGGGTTCTGGCTGTCTGGCCTTGTTTGATATGAAAAGCGGTACGATGGCCGGCATGCGTCCTATAGACTTTCAGGTGACCGGTGTCAGCCGACTGAAGGGGAGTCCGATACTCTTTGACGCCAAGGGACGGCAGCATGTCATCAACAGTCTTCAGCAGATTGCCACATCCAAGTCGCCTGTGCATGGAACCGTCACTGCCTTTGCGTATTCCAACCGTACAGGCATTTCGGCTTATGGCACCAGCGAGGGGGTCATCTATTGCATGACAACTGGCGGGCAGATCCGTGAACTGGTGGGGCACAGTTCCAAGATCACCAAGATCAAGATGAATGGCGACAGGCTTTACTCCTCTTGCCTTGATGGGGCTGTAGACCTCTGGCAGTTGTCAGAAAACAATCCAGAACCATTAGTCCTTATCCGCTCACGGCAGTGGATACAGGACTTCACTCTCGACCAGAGCCGTGAGCACATCTGGGCTACCACTGCCAATGGCAGCCTGATAGAGCACACGATCTCTGCCGACCAGATGGCGGCGGAACTTAAGAAGCGTCTGAAGCGCAACCTGACCGTCGAGGAATGGAATTATTATGTAGGAAGTAACATCCCATATCGCAAGTTGTTATGATGACACGTCTGTTTATATCTCTCTGTCTGCTGTTGGGCTGCACTTCCGTCATGGCACAGGGCATGGCGCTTATCAGAAACTATTCGGCTGCGGAATATGGCGCCCATAACCGTAACTTTGACATTCTGGCCCATGAAGACGGGACAGTCTATGTGGCTAATTTCGAGGGACTGCTCTACTACGATAATGCCGAGTGGCATATCCTCCACACGCCAAACTATGCCAATTTGACGACGCTCTACCTCGACCATTCTGGTGTCTTGTGGGTAGGAGGTTATAATTATATCGGAGAGGTGAGGCCACGTGATAACGGTGAACTCTGCCTGAAGCCAGTTGACGGAAAGGGCATCAGTGGTGAGGTCCTGAAGATATGGGAGGACGACAAAGGCCGCCTGACGTATCTGGTGAACGACGGTTCCATCTATCAGATAGTCGATGGGAGCATCAGAACAGTGCCCAATGCCAGTCAGATAGATGCAAAAGCCGGCCTGACTGATGCCGTGGAAGTCAGCCGTGACCAGAGTGGCTACAAGGTGGCAATACTTTCGGACACCACCCAGCGGGTGACCCTTGACGAAGGGTTCGAGGTGGCTGTCAGAAAGGGTGGGGGACTCGTGGTGACGCAGCCCTCAACTGGCAAGAACTATACGGTGACGCAGCGTAACGGACTCTGTTCAGACAATATCGTCCGCGTGTCGTACAACGGGCACGGCCTGCTCTGGGGAGCCACCGACAATGGCCTCTTCTGTCTGGCCATCCCCTCATCCTACTCGCGCTTCACCTCATACGAGGGTCTGACGGGTGATGTGCTCTCAATCACTGAATTCAAAGGCCGGAGATATGTTGGCACTTCCGACGGCCTTTACTGTCTTGAGGGAAACCGCCAGTTCGTCAGAGTGCAGGGAGTGAAACTGGCCTGCTGGGGGCTGTTGGAAGATGGAAACCGTCTGCTGGCCGCCACAGCCAACGGTATCTACAGCGTGGCGGGGCCAGCGGAGGTTATGAGACTCACTGAGCAGAGTTGCACGGCACTGTTTCGCGACGGCGACTGTCTCTATACCGGCGAGGCCGACGGCGTATGGATGCAGGAGACAGGCAAAGCACGCCGGAGGGTGTTCGAGTTGCCTTACGTAGACCATATCTATAAAGACGGTAATGGCGCTTTCTGGTTGTCAAATGTGTACGGCAAGGCAGGCGTCCGCCGCGCTTCCGACCGTGATTTCAGAGCCTATCACCTCGAGGGCGACGCGGAGTCGGCTCTCACTATCGTGAAGACAGGAAGCGACGTTGTGGCCCTGAAGTCAGAGTCGACGAAGCCGTTCCCCTATCCGCTCTTCTCGTATGCCGACGAGCAGGGCACCACCTGGCTCACTGATGTCGAAGGCAAGCACCTGTATGCGTGGAAGGACGGGCGGCGGCAGGCTGACTGGACGAAGTTCCTCACCCCTTTGCGTGACATGACCATACGTTCCGTCTACCGGAAGGGCAATGAACTGTGGGTGGGCGGTCAGAACGGCATCACCATCATCAACACTACCGTCCGAGATGCGGCCATCTTGACGAAGTCGCGGTTGCGCTTCCGTTCGGCTCGTCTTGGCAATGACAGCATCCTCTGGGGGGGATTCACGGAAGGCACCACGCTCAACCTGGCCAGCAATGAGCGTAACCTCAGTTTCACCTATGGAGTCGATTTCGCTCCGTTGATAGGCGGAACGCTCTATCGCTTTCAGTTGGACAACGAGGGATGGAGCGGTTGGACCAGCGAGCAGATGCTCAGTTTCAACGGCATCTCCTATGGCACCTATCGTCTGAGCGTTCAGGCCATGCTTCCTTCGGGTGAACTGACAGATGTCGCCACGATCGACTTCGTCATAGCCTTTCCTTTCTATCTGAAGTGGTACATGCAGTTTTTCTATCTTTTCTTGCTGGCGTTGATAGCCTACGGCGTGTTCCGACATCGTATTCGTAGGCTGGAGCGGGAAAAGCAGAAATTGGAAAGCACCGTCAAGGAGCGGACTGCCGACCTGGAGCAGGCCCTTGCCAATTTGGGAAATGCCCAGCAGGAACTGCTGCGCAGCGAACGGATGGCCACCGTCGGAAAACTGACACAGGGACTGGTAGACCGAATTCTGAATCCATTGAACTATATCACGAACTTCACAAAACTGTCGGGAGATCTGGTGAAGGACATCCGGGAAAACGTGGAAGACGAGAAGGACAGCATGGATGCCGACAATTACGATGACACCGTCGATGCCCTTGGCCTGCTGCATGACAATCTGCAGAAGGTCGACAAGCACAGTCAGAACACGACGCGTATGGTGAAGGCCATGGGCGAGATCATGAAGGACCGGACGACGGCTTTTCGGCAGTTGGATCTCGTCGCTGTGCTGGGGCAGACATTTGAGACGTTCAGGTATCAAAAGTCACATGAAATCGGGGAGCACACGATAAGCGTAAGTGCTGACATGCCTTCGACACCTATGATGCTACAAGGCAGTGCCCAGCAGTTGAATAAGGCCATCACCAGCCTGCTCGACAATGCCCTCTTTGCCATCATCAGAAAGGATAGCAAGGGGCATTACGAAGGTGCCCTGTCGCTTAAGGTGACTGCTGTTGAAGGCCATGCTGTCATCGCTGTCACGGATAATGGTATCGGCATTGAGGCTACGATAATGGACAAGATCTTCGACCCCTTCTTCACCACCAAAACCACCAGCGAGGCTACCGGCATCGGTCTCTATATCTGCCGCGAGATCATTCAGAATCATCGTGGCGACATCAGCGTCCGCTCAGAGAAGAATGTGCTGACGGAGTTTATCATCACTTTACCATTGACAGAGAATCTATGAGGAAAAACTTTTTCATAGCCATACTTGGCCTGCTGCTGGCTACAGGTCTCCACGCGCAGGATGATGCAGTGCCACAGGCTTTCCAGCAGGCTGAGCAGGAGTTTCAGATAGGGCGGGTGGCACAATCGCGCGAGTTGCTGCTCAGCAATATGTCGCAGTTCCAGGGGACGGTGCGCCAGGAAGCCTACCGCCTGCTGACGCTCTGCTATCTGTCTGAGGACAACGACGAGGAAGCGCGGCACTGTGCCCAGTTGCTGCTCGACGAGAGTCCTTACTATACCCCGTCGCTGCAGGACCCGCAACTGTTTGTGGACCTCATCGCCACGCTTAGAGCGGGCCGATCTGCCAGCATCACCACCGCCTCGCGCCAAGCAGAGACGCTCGAAGAGGCCCCCGTGCCCGTGACGCTGATCACCGAGGAGATGATCCGTCTGAGTACGGCCCGCAACCTGCAGGAACTGCTCGACGAGTATGTGCCGGGCATGGGTGTCCAGGAGGGAGAGCAGGCCAATCTTGTGGTGCGCGGTGTCCTTGACCGTACGTCCGACAATATTCTGGTGATGCGCAATGGCGTGCGTATGAACAGTTTTCTGACTCTGACGGCTCCGCTCGACTATCGCGTCTCGCTGGCAAACGTCAAGCAGATAGAAGTGCTGCGCGGTCCTGCCTCGTCGCTCTACGGCAATGCGGCCCTGATGGCGGTGGTCAACATCATCACTAAGGACGGGGCCGACGTGGATGGCATCAAGGTGACGGCGGGAGGCGGCAACTTCCATACGTGGAAGGGCGACTTCGTGGCCGGCAAGCAGTTCCTCGACTCCAATGTGCTGGTGTGGGCCTCCATCTACAACTCAAAGGGCACCCGGTGGGACATCCCCGCCGACAGTCAGATGGACAACTACGGTGCCGACCAGCGCGATGGCTATCTCTATGTGGGGGGCTACAATCGAAGGCCGTCTTACGACATCGGCCTGAACTACTCCTGGAAGGGACTGACCATCTATGCCACCCACCAGTACGGCAAACGTGTGCTGCCTTACACTGCGAGCGTAGAACTGTATCCGTACGACGATATGTTCGAGTTGGAAGGTGATATGCCCGGCTATGCCTCCAGCGTCAGCACTGCCAACCTGCGGTATGCCAATACGTGGAAACGCTGGTCGCTGGAAGCGAATGTCATGGGGACGTATGAGACGTTAAAGAGTTTTTACCCTCGGGCTTTGGTGAATGAGGTATATCAGACGAAGTCCCCTTCCTTCAGTTGGGGGGGCGACGTGAAGGCCGTCTATAAATATCCGGCCTCACGCATGGGTGAAGGCTCCCTTCTGGTGGGCATGCAGATGGAGAACTATAAATGGGTGGAAGACGAATACAGGGCTTTTTTATTATCCGACCTTGAAGAAGATGTCGTCAGGGAGCAGGTGGATGAAGGCTATATCAATATGCAAGCGGAAACCTCAGTGTATAATTATCTGGAGCGCACGATATCGCCTTTCCTGCAGATGAAGCACTCTTTCTCTCCCGGTCTGATAGCCAACCTGGGGCTGCGCTATGACATCCGCGACAGGGCTATTGGCAAGAATATCAGTAAGTTGTCGCCACGCCTGGCACTTATCTATATGCCTTCGCCCCGTACAAGCGTGAAATTTTCCTACGGCCATTCCTTTGTCGACATGACTGTAGGCGACCGTTTGCTGCAGAAGGCACTGGACTCCATGCTGGAACCGCATTCAGTGGACAACATCCAACTGTCGGGGATGTTCAGTTTTCCCAAACTCAATCTACAGTGGGAGACCAACCTGTTTTATAACAAAAGTGGACGTGTGCGCTTCCTGGGCTGGGATTTGAACAACACGTTTGTCAAGAACGTGGGATGGGAGAATGTGCTGACTTACAGCCAACCGGGCTTCCAGGCACGGTTCACCACCTATCTGCAACACATCATTTCCAACTCCTTTGTAGAGAGAGAAGATGTCCCGGAATTCAACCATTCTTGGCAAAAGCCTCCCTCTCTGACCTGTTCTGATCTGATGATGCACCTGAAGTTGTCGAAGAGGCTTCTTGGCAGCCTCTGGCTCACTGCCAATGGCTCATTTGCTTCAGCAGCCGAATTGCGCGCCATTAAGAGCGATATCACGAATCCCAATGACCCAGTGTGGGAATCAACAGATTCTCGAGGGCTTTATTCCTTCAATACGCCTGCCCGTTTCCTGCTCGACCTGGGTGCCCGCTACAGTTGGCGCTGCCTCGACTTCTCCGTCATCTGCAAGAATGCCCTCAACCACACCTATCGGCTTATAGGCGAGCGGGATATTGTGCTCCAGCAGCGCCGCACACTGCTTGCCACACTCACCGTCAGCCTGTAGCAGAGAGAAATAACAGCAGAAATTTTGTTATATCGGCGAAAAAGTGTATCTTTGCAGCCAAATTTCATAATATATTATAAAAAGGTAAAAAAGTAAAAAGGTAAAAAAGTAAAAAAGGTATGATTAACATCACTTTTCCAGACGGATCTGTTCGCTCGTATGAGCAGGGCGTTACTGGCTATCAAATTGCAGAGAGCATCTCGCCGGCTCTCGCACGCAGCGTACTCTGCTGCGGTGTCAACGGTGAGACTGTAGAACTGAACCGTCCCATCACCGAGGATGCCACCATCGCACTCTATAAGTGGGACGACGAGGAGGGCAAGCACACCTTCTGGCACACGTCGGCACACCTGCTGGCTGAGGCTCTCAAGGAACTTTATCCTGGCATCCAGTTCGGATTCGGACCTGCCGTCGAGAACGGCTTCTTCTATGACGTGCTGCTGAAAGACGGCGAGAGCATCAAGGAGAGCGACTTCCCGAAGATAGAGGCGAAGATGAAGGAACTGGCTTCGAAGAAGGAGCCTGTGGTGCGCCGCGAGGTGGCCAAGGCCGAGGCTCTCAAGGAATTTGCCGCCGACGGCCAGACCTACAAGTGCGAGCATATCGAGCAAGACCTCGAAGACGGTACAATCACTACCTATACGCAGGGTCGCTTCACCGACCTCTGCCGTGGCCCGCACCTTGTCGATACTGGCGAGATCAAGGCTATCAAGTTGACCTCTGTCGCAGGTGCTTTCTGGCGTGGCGATGCCACCCGCGAGCAGATGCAGCGCCTCTATGGCATCACCTTCCCCAAGAAGAAGATGCTCGACGAGTATCTCGTGATGCTCGAGGAGGCCAAGAAGCGCGACCATCGCAAGATAGGCAAGGAGATGGAACTCTTCATGTTCTCTGAGATGGTGGGCAAGGGCCTGCCCATCTGGCTGCCGAAGGGCACCGACCTCCGTCTGCGCCTGCAGGACCATCTGCGCAAGGTGCAGAAGCGCTACGGCTATCAGGAGGTCATCACGCCGCACATTGGCGGCAAGAGCCTCTACGTCACTTCGGGTCACTATGCCCACTATGGCCAGGACTCCTTCCGTCCTATCACCACACCAGAGGAGGGCGAGGAGTACATGCTGAAGCCGATGAACTGTCCTCACCACTGTGAGATCTTTGCCTGGAAGCCTCGCTCCTATAAGGACCTGCCCCTGCGCATTGCTGAGTTTGGTACGGTCTATCGTTATGAGCAGAGTGGTGAGTTGCACGGTCTGACCCGTGTGCGCTCGTTCACTCAGGACGATGCCCACCTCTTCTGCCGTCCCGATCAGGTGAAGCAGGAGTTCCTCAACGTGATGGATATCATCGGTGTCGTGCTGACTGCTTTTGGCTTCAACTTTGAGGCACAGATCTCGCTGCGCGACCCCAACAACCACGAGAAATATGTGGGCACCGACGAGGACTGGGCTCTGGCTGAGAAGGCCATTGTCGAGGCTTGCGAGGAGAAGGGCCTTCATGCCAAGGTGGAATATGGAGAGGCCGCCTTCTATGGACCGAAACTCGACTTCATGATCAAGGATGCTATCGGACGTCGCTGGCAGTTGGGCACCATTCAGGTGGACTACAACCTGCCCAAGCGCTTCCAACTTGAGTACACCGACGAGGACAATACGAAGAAGACGCCCGTGATGATCCACCGTGCTCCCTTCGGGTCTCTCGAGCGCTTTACCGCTGTGCTCATCGAGCATACCAGCGGTCACTTTCCCCTCTGGCTCACACCCGACCAGGTGGCTATCCTGCCGCTTTCGGAGAAGTACAACGACTACGCTCAGGAGGTCTGCCGCAAGTTCAGCGAAGGCGGTGTGCGCGCCACTATCGACTTGCGCAATGAGAAACTGGGCCGCAAGATTCGCGACAACGAGTTGAAGCGCATTCCCTACATGGTCATCGTCGGCGAGAAGGAAGAGTGTGACGGTACTGTGGCCGTTCGTCCCCAGGGCGGTGGCGAGCAGAGCGTGAAGACCATACAGGAGTTTATCGATGAGGTGAACGCCAAGGTGGCTGAAATGACGAAAGACTTTTGAAAGGTAAAAAAGTAAAAGATAAAAAGGTAAAAAGGTGGATTGGACAGAGAAAAGACTGAAAGTTGATAAAATGGCGGCAGACTATGTTAAAAAAAACAAAATATTGTTTGCGCGTGCTATTTTTATCCTTTTACCTTTCTATCTTTTTACTTTTTTTAGTAATTTTGCAGCCGATTTCTTAAAAAATAGTTGATGAAGAATGACAAATTAAAGAATCAGTACCGCATCAATGAACAGATACGAGTACGTGAAGTCCGCATCGTAGGCGACAATGGTTCAACCGTAGTTCCTACTCGCGATGCATTGAATATGGCACGTGAACAGGGAGTGGATCTCGTAGAGATTTCACCAAATGCCAATCCACCAGTTTGCCGTCTCATCGATTACTCAAAGTTCCTTTACCAGCAGAAAAAGCGCCAGAAGGAAATGAAGGCCAAGCAGGTGAAGGTAGAGGTGAAGGAAATCCGCTTCGGACCTCAGACTGATGAGCATGACTATCAGTTCAAACTCAAGCACGCCAGGGAGTTCCTGGAGGAAGGCAACAAGGTGCGAGCCTATGTGTTCTTCCGCGGACGCTCCATCCTGTTCAAGGAGCAGGGAGAGGTGCTTCTCCTCCGTTTCGCCAACGATCTGGAGGAAGTGGGTAAGGTAGAAGGCATGCCGTCGCTCGAGGGTAAGAAGATGTTCCTCTATCTGGCTCCGAAAAAGGCTGGTGCTCAGAAGAAGAGTCAGCAAGCCCGCGACCGTGAGGCTGCAGAGGCAGAGGCCAAGGAGGCAAAGAAGGTTCAGGCAGAGCCAAAGGTGGCTGATACAGAGACACCTGCTAACGGAGGGCTGCTTGCGAATGCCAAAATCTCGGCTGACGCTTTGAAGAAGTTGACAGAGACAGAAGACTAATGGTCAATGTTCAATGTTCAATGAAGAAAAAGGTGCGCTGCGCCCGGTATATGCGTTGCCACCGCTTTAATTAATAACAATTAAATTTTAAGAAAACAATGCCAAAAGTAAAGACAAACTCCGGTGCCAAGAAGAGATTCTCATTCACCGGTACAGGTAAGGTTAAGAGAAATCACGCTTACCACAGCCACATTCTGACAAAGAAGACCAAGAAGCAGAAGCGCAATCTTGTGCACTCTGCCATCGTTGACCCTTCAAACATGAAGCAGGTTCGTGATCTGCTGTGTCTCCGCTAACCCTATTGTCTAACATTTAAAGAAGAAAGAAACTATGCCAAGAAGTGTAAATCACGTTGCATCAAGAGCAAAGCGTAAGAGAATTTTGAAGCTTACCCGTGGCTACTTTGGAGCCCGTAAGAATGTTTGGACAGTAGCAAAGAATACCTGGGAGAAGGGTCTGACCTACGCCTATCGTGACCGTCGTAACAAGAAGCGCGCCTTCCGTAGCCTGTGGATTCAGCGTATCAATGCTGCCGCTCGTCTCGAGGGTATGAGTTATTCTGTACTGATGGGCAAACTCAGCAAGGCTGGTATCGAGATCAACCGTAAGGTTCTCGCCGACCTCGCAATGAACAATCCCGAGGCTTTCAAGGCCATCGTGGAGAAGGTGAAGTAAACGAGATTACCCCTTCAAAATAGACAGGTGTCGCTTTCGGGCGGCACCTGTTTTGTTTTGTTTACGTTGAGTGAATGAGTATTTCCTGTAACACGATACCTGGGTCAAGCAAATAGATGCGCAGTCGTTGGTGCCCTGTCACTGTGACGGGAATCGACCTGGAGGCATAGCCGCGAAGCACGTTCCAACGCCACTCGGCAGTGAAGTCGTCAGCATGTATAGAGAACACCTGTGGTTTGTCGTCGCCTATCTGTACGGCATAGCGTGCGTCGCGCCCTTGATAGACGTGTAGCGTCGGCAAGGTACGTATCTCTATCACAGAGTCGCCAGCCTGCAAGTCGAGTTCATAGTCCAGCGATGGTGCATCCTCCATCTTCAGGTATGATGGGGTATCGAACGGCTCCACAAGCACGCCTTCCGTATAGCCCAGGCCCTCGATGCGGCTGATGTGCCCCTTGTGTGCGTCATGCTTGTTCTGATAGTCGCTCGCAGGTATTCTGAGGCGCGGTTCTCTGACGAATGGCGGATAGAGTCCGATGTATATATGGTCGATGCGGGCATCAGGTTTCAGGTCGGTGAGGGTGAGGCGGTTGAGTCCTTTCTTCAGATGCAGTGTTCCCACGCGGCTCCACATGGGGCCGACGTAGGGAGCATGCCAGACATTGTTGATTGGTGTGGCGGAGGCATCAAAGGTGTTGTGGCCTGTCGTGGCATTGTCTGTCGTGATACGACAGAATACGTTATCCTTGGCTTCCTTTGAGAAATTCTGGATGGGGGAGAGTGCCTCTATCCAAAGGGGAATATCTCCGTCAATGTCGCTCTCGAAGGTGATGCCGTTTGGCGAGAGGGCATCGCTGATGGCAAGGAAGCGGGGCTTGGGGCTGTTTTGTACCTGAGCAAGCAGTTCTGAGGTGCAGTAGGGTTGCTCGATCTTGTCTGAGTGGAACCAGTGATATGGCTGCCAATTGAAGAAGTCGGCCCACTTGCCATTGCAGATTTCATCGTTATAGTGCTTTGTCCAGAGATTCAGGCACTCAAACATATCTTCCACGCGCTGCCCGTCGGCTGTCGCTCCATCTCCATCGCCATCTGTGGCGCGCACCATGCTGCGGCGTGCCAGCAGTTGGTATTCGTTGATCCACGCAGCCCCACGGATAGGGTAGTGTACCAGTTCGAAGTAGGCATCCTTCAGAGGCTCCGGTATGCGGTAGGCCGTCTCGTCGGCGTGGGCGGCCAGTGCGCGCCATTGGGAGATGCGCTGCTCTATCTGCTCCTCGCTGTAGTTGATGAACCAGACGTGTGAGTCCTTGCCCGCTGCCTGCAGTTGATAGTAGCCTGCCTGCATGTCGGCAATTTCCTGCGCCACATCCCGTCCGAAGGTCTTCGTGGCCCAGTGTTTGATGTAGTTTTGGGCTTCGGCCGGTCTCCAGCGGTTGATGTCCCAGGCCAGTTCCATCACAAACGAAATCTCTTTCTCGGCGGGCTTGATGTCGCCCACGTTGAACACCCATATCTTCCGTGCACCGAAGGTATAGGCCTTGGTAAGTTCGGTGCTGAGAAAGGCTGGCGATAGTGGCGAAAGCCAAATCCAACTGGCAGGGTCGCCGTGATAGGAGAGGTGATAATAGATGCCAGCCCCGCCCTTGCGCTTCTGTTCTTCAGGGTTGCAGAGGTTGCGGCAGTAGCCGTGTTTGTCGTCGCTCCATAGCAACGTCACGTCCTCAGGCACTTTCAGTCCGTTATGATAGGCGTCCAACACCTCTTCGTAGGTACAGAGCACCTGTGGGATTTCCTCGATGGGCTTGTTGATATTGCGGCGCAGCATGTCGCGCTGGTCGTCGATGGCCTGCTGCATCAGTCTGACGCGATCGGCCGTCGTGTTGGCGCCTTCCATCGGATAGTCGTGGATGCCCCGTAGGCCGAGGGTATAGGTGTTCTCATACTGTCCGTTGGTGCGTACGCGCTCTTCCCAGTAGTTCTGCATCGTCTGGCGGTTGGTGATGTAGTTGAAATCGCCCAGCCCGGCTTCGCCCTTTTTCTTTGCCTGTTCGTTCACAGCCTTCCACTCGCCCTCGTTGTTGCGGAGCATCTGCTCACAGTGCGACGAGCCCATCACGATGGCATAGTCGTCGGCCATCCGCGCATTATCGGGGTCTGCGTTGAAAGCCTGTGTGCCGGGATGCATGGCGGGCCAGAGATAGTTGGCCTTCAGGCGCAGCAGCAGTTCCAGCACCTGCCTGTAGGTCTCCGGGCCCACTTTGCCATGTCGCTTTTCCGCCCATCGGGCCCAGCCGCCGAAGCGCTCGTCATTGATGAATATGCCTCGATACTGCACGGATGGCTCGCCCTGACTGAATGTGCCAGGCTCCACATATAAAGCCTGCTTGCGGGCAGGCGTCACGTCAGCCCACCAGTACCATGGTGACACACCAATGGCCTCTGAGAGTGCCATCAGGCCGAAGGCCGTGCCGCGGCGGTCGCTGCCGATAATGGCCAGTAGCGGTGTGTTATATTTCGGATGCGTCGTCGTCGCGATGATATACGACTCCCATTTTCCTCGGATGCCACTGACGTCTATCTTCAGTCTGCTCACCAGTTGGTCTGCCAGTCTGGTGCGTCCCAAGGTTCCTGCAATGAGTGCCGTTCCTTTTGGCAGGGTCTTTGTGGTGGATTGCTGTGGCCTTTTGCCAGTCACTCGTTCCACATCGTCAGCCAGCAGTCCTGCTGCAATCCCTACCACCCGGTAGTCGTCGGCATCTGTGTAAATGACTGCTTCTGATAGTGGGAAGAAACCTTTTGCGCCTGATTCCTGTATCTTCGGGCAAGAGCCCGAAGGCTTGGCATTTGTCGCCACGCACGTCATCAGGCAAAAACAGAGTGTCAATAGTCTTGTCTTCATCATTAATTAGGTAATAGTTGTCAGTTGTACATTTCAGAATACGCTGCAAAGTTACGCATTTTTTATAATATTGCAGACAAACGGCTCAGAATATTTGCGGTTTTCAGGAAAAAGTCTTATATTTGCACCCTGCTTTGAAGTGGGATGCACATTAACGCCCATTTGTCTCAAATTAAGAATAAATGATGATGACTATGAATAGAATTCTGATGACGACGGCAACAGCCCTGATGGCTGCCGTGATGATGACATCGTGTGACAAAAGTGACAATTACGTCGCTCCGACTCCCGAAGAGCCGACAGTACAGCACTGCGTGAAGCCCGACTATCTGAAGGCGGGCGACAAGGTGGCACTGATCTCTCCATCCTACTTCACGCCGATGGAGAATGTGGAGAAAACTGCCGACGTGCTGCGTGGCTGGGGGCTGGAGCCGGTCATTGGCCCGAATGTCGGCAAGGTCGTGGACGGGAGATATGCCGGAACCGTAGCCGAGCGCATCAGTGACATCCGTTGGGCACTGGCCGACCCCACTGTCAAGGCTGTCATCTGCAATCGCGGCGGATACGGCACTATTCAGTTGATAGACCAACTGACGCTGGCCGAACTGAAGGCATCGCCGAAATGGCTTGTCGGATTCAGCGACATCTCGACACTCCACGGGTTGATGAACCGCGCAGGCGTAATGAGCATTCACGGCACGATGAGTTCGTTCCTGGCCAAGGGCGGGACTGACGAGACCAGCACGCTGATGCGCGACCTGCTGCTGGGGCAAGTGCCCCGTTACGAACTGCCGGCCCATAAGCAGAACATCACCGGGCAGGCCAGCGGTATGCTGGTGGGTGGCAACCTCTGCACCTTTGTGCCCAACCTCGGTTCGCCGGCCGATGCCACGATGGGGCGCGACCTGATCCTCTTCGTGGAGGAGGTAGAGGAGTCGATGCACAACATCGACCGCCAGATGCGTATCCTTCAGATGAACGGTGTGCTCGACCGCTGCAAGGGCGTCATCCTCGGTGAATTCACCGACTGCGGTACGGAGTTTACCTACGAGAGCGTCGAAGCCATGCTCCGCGTGATGCTCTCCGACTACCATATTCCAGTGCTTTGCGGTTTTCCCGGTGGTCATGGCTATGTGAACCTTCCTCTCGTAATGGGTGCCAATGTCACAATCGACGTTCGAGAGGACGGCGCCACCCTGCAGTTTAACATTGACGGTGAGCATCACGAAGTCCGGACAGCCGATGTCATAGCCCCGTCGACACCTGTCACTGCCCGTATGCGATTGGCGGGTAAGAGAGAATAAAATCTAAAAGCAAAACCATATATATTGGTCAACAAAACAGGTCTTTGATTTTCCTTGAACCAAAACATGGATGTGGCAGCCCGCCTCGCTGCCACATCCTTTTGGTAGTTGCAAAAGAGCCCCCTGCTTATAAAGTGACTGACATTTGTTAGTTTCTCGGGTGGGCAGATTTCCATACAGCATAATAGACGCTGTGTGGGGAAAGACTCTGAGAATCTTTTTTGATGGCTACCTAGGCACACAGAGGGTCAGGCCTTCTGTGTGCCCCTTGAGCAATGTCCGCCTCGCGCAGCTCCTTGAGGCTTGTGCCTCGAAGAGCACAACGCTCGAAAGAGCTTGTAAACGAGTTTACGCTCTTTACTCGCTCTACGCGTTCTTTGGGCTTCGCCCGAAAAACGGCTTCGACTTGGGATAGCTCAAGCAAGCTTGGCTCTCCACTCGCCTCGCGCGTTCTTTGACTTACTGACACAAACGGATAAAAATCTCTGAGCAGCGAGAGCAGACCCAAACTCGTTTGAGGTCTGCCGAGTCGCGAGAGAGATTCAACAAATGTTAAATCTCGGATATCCTTGGATATTCGGGGAAATAGTCGTATCTTTGCAGCCGTAGAATCGTATAAAACAAGGAAAGATATGACAGCTATCACACTGGAACGGGAGACCAACAACTACTGGAATCTCATCAAGGATGCAGGCAATGAGGTGAAACTGGCGCTCATCAAGCGTCTGAGCGATGCCCTCGCGCCCGCTGTGGCCGAGAAGAAGGCGCGGAGGAAGAAGTACACAGCCGATGACTTCGCCGGTATCTGGGACGACGAGCACTACATGGCTGCGGAGGACATCAACAAGGCCATCCGCGATGCCCGCCACGTGAAAAGCAGCAGGGACGAAATCTGGGACAAGCTATGAAACAACAGCGATACGTGAAGGACTTCCTGAACATCAAGGACATCAAGATAGAGAACTGGGTGGAATACAGCAAGTAAGCCATTCCCCCGCATCCCCACCGAGAGAGACTTTATCCGCCGAGACTGCCGCGGCGCAGCCCCGGCGGAATAATATCTCGGCGAATCCTTGGATGTTTCGCGGAAAAGTCGTATCTTTGCACCGTAGAATCAAAACAGCGATAATTATGGAAGCAATGGATTTCAAGAAGTATTCCGACGAAGAGTTCAAGGAGGCGCTGATGGCGACCCTGAACCTCAAACAAGAGTGGATGGCCTCAGTGGCCCAACGCGAAAAGGAATTGGGCATCAGATGAGACTGTCTGCCGACCGCATCAACAGGAAATCGCCGTATTGGGTGATTCAACTGGACGAAATGACATTCCGTTTCGTGACAAGAAATGTACGGGTATGATTCTGCGAAACGACCATCCTGAATACGAAGAGTTGCTGAATGCTTACAGGGAGTTTGTGAAACGAGCCAACAGTCTGTATCAGGTACAGCCCAAATAGACTTTCACCTCCCTCCACAACCCCCGAGAGAGACTTTATCCGCCGAGACTGCCGCGGCGCAGCCCCGGCGGAATCCGTTTTGTGGCAGTATAGCGATGGAGGGCAGACAAGATATGATAGTAAACATTAGATAAGATAAGAAAGAAATGAAAGAACTGTATTTTTTTGATGAGACATTCTACTGGGGCCGCTCCGGCAGGCGGGCCACGGTGGCAGAGGCCGAATGCGAGCTGACGCAGAGCGTGCGGCCCGATGAACTGCGGGCGGCGGTGGTGAGCGCCCTGAGGGTACACCGCAATTTTAGGGCACGCCCCGTCATCGTGGGGCGGCGATTCTACGTGGAGGACTCCGAGGCGGAGCAGGTCGCAGTGGTAAGTGAAGCCGACGGACTGCCCCGGCACGTTGGCACTAAGGAGACCGGGGACCTGATGCTCTATGTCAGTTACGGCGAGCGTCGCTTCACGCTCCATGTGTTCCACGGACTTGGCGACATGCGGTCTATGAGTGCCTTCCTCCATACCGTGCTGAAGTTCTATTGCCACGTGGATGATGACAGCCTGCCTGCTGCCGACAGCATCGACACCTTCCCCTGCCACGAGCACATCCTCGGAGGAGGCGCACCGGGAGCGCCTGAGGGTAAGTTCGTCCCCCAGGAGCACGACATCTTCCATCTGCCCGAGAGGCTGTTCAGCACGAGAACCACGAGGCAGCACATCATCGACATCGACGTGCCGCTGGCACCGCTGCTGGCCTTCGCCCGCGAGAGCGGCAGTTCGGTGGTGCCGGCCTTGAATGCCGTCATTGGCCGGGCCATCCGCCAGCGCTACGACGTGGGGCAGAAGGAGATAGTATGCTACACGCCCAAGGACCTGCGCCCGGTGTTCCACTTCGAGACCGGCGGCAATGGGGCCATCCCCTTCTCCCTCCCCTATACGGCAGAGACCGACCGCCTGTCGGCAGGCGAGAGAGCCAGGCGGCTGCGCGAGGAGATGATGGTGCAGACCCATCCGGAGAACCTCTACACGACGGTGGCCCAGTTGCGGGCTGACTTCGACCAGATATTCGCCGCGCCGCTGCCCGTGACAAAGGTGTCGCCTATGGTCGTCAAGAGCGGCAGGCTGAAAGACTCTGCCTTCTGCACCTACGGCATATCCTACGCCGGGCATCTCGACTTCTCCGACCATCAGGGTGGCGATGCCATCGCTTCGCAGGTGCAGGCCGTGGGCTTCAGTGCCGGCTCCTATTCCTATCCGCTGTGGATTACGGCCTGCGAGTACAAGGGCATCCTCCGCATGAGGCTCGTGCAGTCGTTTGAGAGCGACCGCCTCGCCACTGTCATCCACCAGGAACTCGCCGCCCTCTTCCCCGGCACGGCCTACACCGACCGCGGACATCACGACTTCGACTCGTTCCCCCTGAGCAGCGTTCCCCGTAAAGACAATACACAAGTATAACCATTCAAACAAAAAACATTCATGAAAAAGATGGTGAATTGGGTGTTGGCTGCCATCTTCTGCTGCATGACTTTATCCGCCGCATACAGCAACAACGACACCCCGTCGGACAGCAGCGAGAAGGAGTTGCGTATAGCCATAGCCTGGAGAGCCGACACCGACAACGAGTTCTGCACAAACATTGTCGAGGCTTTCCGCGAGGCAGGTGTCGAGGTGACAGTGCTGCCACAGGTGAAGGCCGGGTATCTGGACTACGACGGCAGTGTCCTATCAGCGACGTGCACCGACGCTGAGGGTATCGGCTACCTGAGCAATACCAGCGGGACGCTGATACGCTCGCAACTTTATGACGGCTCGAATGCGGCCGAAGTGCTGAAAGACGTGGACGGCGTAGTGTTTACCGGTGGCGAGGACATCTCCCCCACACTGCTGGCAGAACCGCAGGACTGGCATCACATCGAGGCTGAGATAGACTACAACGCCGCGCGTGACGTGTCGGACTTCCTGACCATGGCCTACTGCCTCGACCACGACATCCCCCTCATCGGATTCTGCCGTGGAGCGCAGTTGTTGGGCGTGGTGTCGGGAGCCACCATCATTCAGGACATACCCACATGGTTCGCCGCACAGGGACTGCCCTATCACTATGAGCACCGCCGCGAGAAGGGCGAAGGAGAAACCTACCGCGACTACACGCCGCACAATGTCACGCTGACCGGCGGCTCGCTGCTGGCCCGCTACTTTGGCACGACGACGCTCACCGGCTGCCCCTCCTGGCATCATCAGGCCCTGCTCGGCACCGAGGGAACGCCTCTGCGCGTCACCGCGACGACCACCGTGTCGGGCATTGACATGATAGAGGGCATTGAGCGCACCGACAAGGAGTGTGCCATCGGCATACAGTTCCATCCCGAGGCTGCCATCGTGAAGCACATCGGCAAAGGCCTGAACAATGCCAATGCCTCGCAGTTCATGACTCGCGATGCGGCCCTGCCTATCTTCCGTTCCTTCATCGGCGAGTGTAAGAGTAACGAGTAATCGGCAATAGCAATACATTTCATAATATTCAACTTAAATTAAGAGACAGTGAAAAAGATGATGACTTGGGTGATGGCCGCCACCCTCGTATGCGGCGCAAGCGTATTCACGGCATGTACGTCGGACAACGGCGACAACCCGGTAGCCGGAAAAAGCCTCGCCGAAAAGATTGTCGGCAAGTGGATTCATGCCGACACCGACGGGGAGGCGGTCACGACTGACATGAAGTCGGTCTATACCTTCACGAAGGATGGCGGCTCCGCGCTGAAGGGCTTCTACAGCATGTCGATGACGGAGAGCGGCGTGTGGGCCTACAGGCAGGAGACCGACCTGACCATCAGCGCCAACGCCATCACGATGACATCGCGCCTTGCCGACGGACAGCAGTCGGTGGTAGAACTGACCGCTGTCACCGTCAGCGGCGATGACCTGCGCTTCACCGCCAAGACCACGCTCTCGAAGGACGGACAGGTGACAGCCACATACGGCCCGCGCAGGCCTTACATCGGCGTGCTGACGGCTCCACTTACACCATCACCGCGCACCTGAAGAAAGTGGAATGACAAAATAAAAAAGTTGAGAAGCGTTATGGACATATTTAGCGATGTGGCTGAGAGTTTCAGCAACAACCTGATAGTGGAGGACCGCTACAGGATGATCCTCGACGGTCTGCAGGTGACGCTGCTTATCACATTATGTGCCGCCGTGCTGGGTACGCTCTTAGGCGGGCTGGTGTGCTGGATGCGCATGAGTCGCAAGAAATGGCTGCAGCAAGTGGCCAAGGTGTATATCGACCTGATGCGGGGCACGCCCGTGCTGGTGCTGCTCATGCTGATGTACTATGTGGTGATGGCGCCGCTGGATGCTACGGGCATCGTGGTGGCCATCGTCACCTTCGCCATGAATACGGCGGCCTACATCAGCGAGATGCTCCGCACCACCATCCAGGGCATCGACCGTGGACAGACGGAGGCAGGACTGGCCTTGGGCTTCACCCCGAGACAGACGTTCCTGAAAATTGTGCTGCCACAGGTGGTCAGGGCGGTGATGCCCGTCTATCAGGGCGAGATCATCAGTCTGCTGAAGGGCACGAGCATCGTGGGCTACATTGCCGTGGCCGACATGACGCGCGCCTCCGACCTGATACGCTCGCGAACGTTCGATGCCTTCTTCCCTCTCATCGTGACGGCCGTTATCTATTTCGTTATGGCATGGCTCATCGGGCTGTTGCTCCAGTCACTGGTGCAGCGGCAACGTCTAAAAGCCACGGTTGCGGCAGTGGTGCTGACGCTGTTTGGTCTGGCGGGCTATATGCCCACGATGGAAGGAGGCGATGCTCCTGCCAACATGTCTGGCATTTCTTCGTCAGAGGTGCCTCCCGCCTTCAAGGCGCTAAAAGGCAAGCGCGTGGCCGTCATCATCGGTAGCATCCAGGACATCGCCGTCACCAGCATGGCACCCGATGCCGACATTCTGCGCATGACCACCACGACCGACCTGCTGGCTGCCCTGGAGAGCGGCAAGGTGGACGTGGCGGGCAGTGAGAGCCTGTCGCTGGATTTCAACAGGGAAATAGCCGACAAGGTGGACTCAGTGGGCGCCGGACTGGAGTCCATTCCCGTGGCTGCCATCTTCAAGCGGGGCAACACCGCCCTGCAGCAGGACTTCAACCAGTTCCTGGCCGACATACGCCGCGACGGCACCTACCAGAAGATCTACGACCGCTGGCAGCAGTCCGACGACCCCTCGGACCTGGCCGTCCCCGAGCAGCGCGGCACGGGGCGCACCCTGCGCGTGGCCACCTATCCGGCCATGCCGCCGTTCAACTTTATCAATTCAGGTAAGATGTCGGGGCTGGAACCGGCTCTGCTGACGGAGTGGGCCAACCGTAGGAATTGGAAACTGGAATTTCTCGTGATGGACTTCGCCGCACAGATTCCTGCCGTGCAGACGGGCAAGGCCGACATGGCCATGGGCGCCATCAGCGTCACCGAGGAGCGACAGAAGCAGGTGCTCTTCTCCGACGGCTATGTAGAGTCGCACATCGTACTCATCACACGCAAAGGGGAAGCGGGGATTCTCACCAGTCCGTCGCAGCCGACCACTTCAGAGAATGACAAGATCTACTGGCCGTGGGCCGCTGTCCTCCTTATTATGATAGGTGGCGGCACGTGGCTCTTCCTCCGCCGTAAGCGTCGCACCCCGACGGCGGTAGCAGATTCTTCACTCTTCACTCTTCACTCTTCACTTCTCCACATTTCCCACCTTCGAAAGAACTACGGCTCGCTCGAAGTGTTGCGCGACATCACCGTCGACATCCATCGCGGCGAAGTAATCTCCATCATCGGGCCTTCGGGCACAGGCAAAAGCACCCTGCTGCGCTGTCTGAACCTGCTGGAGCAACCCACCGGCGGCAGCATCGTCGTCGATGGGGAGGACATCCTCGCCAAAGGCTATCCAGTCAACAGGCTGCGGCAGAAGATGGGCATGGTGTTCCAGTCGTTCAACCTCTTCGAGCATAAGACGGTGCTGGAGAACGTCATCTTCGCGCCCTGCCAGTTGCGTCGTGTGCCGGAGGAAGAAGCACGCAGGGAGGGACTGGCATTGCTGCGCAAGGTGGGACTGGCCGAGAAGGCCGACGTCTATCCGTCGAGCCTCTCCGGCGGACAGAAACAGCGTGTGGCCATCGCCCGCGCTCTGGCCATGAAGCCCGACGTCATCCTCTTCGACGAGCCTACCTCGGCCCTCGACCCGACGATGGTGGGCGAGGTGCTCAGCGTCATCCGACAACTGGCCAAGGAGGGCATGACGATGCTCATCGTCACCCACGAGATGAAGTTTGCCCACGATGTAAGCACCCGTATATTCTTCATGTACGACGGCTATATCCACGAGGACGGCTCGCCCCGGCAGATCTTCGAGTCGCCCGTCCACAGCGCCACCAAGGCCTTCATACAGCGCATCCGCAAGGAGGTGTTCGAGATTGGCGGCCCCGACTTCGACTTCCTCGGCATGCACTCGACCGTCAGTGCCTTCTGCCATAAGTACGGCATCCCTGAGAAGGAAGAGAAGGCCCAGCAGCTGATTGACAAGATGCTCGACGGCGCGATGGCACCCTACCGCCCCATCACCGTGCGCATCACGCACAGCGAACAGTCGCTCGTCACAGCCCTCGACTTCATGGTGGAAAAGATGACCGCTACGCCGCTGAACGATGCCCATCGCAGCGAGTTCTCCGGGCTGTGCCGCCAGGTGA
>CAMVJQ010000022.1 GCA_947167845.1 uncultured Prevotella sp.
CCTAACCCCTCCTCCCAAGAGGAGGGGAGTCTGCTGGTGGAAATCCTCCTCCCAAAATAGTCACTGGGACAGGTACTGATATCGTTTTGCAGACATCAACCAACACTCCTGCCCCTTAGACTATTTTGCATACTTTTTACGATTTGTAACGTACCGCCAGAATACGGCTCCGATTGAAAGAAAAAGAGGATGCAGATGTTTTTGTAAATGAAGACTTAGATAGTATAGTGAAATTTCTGCCTTTAAGTTTGGTGGTTTCGGAAATAATGCCTACCTTTGCGGCTTAAGCAAAAAAAAGTGATATGAAGATTCGTTTTATCGTATGTTTGTCATTGGTATTTTCCAACTTCCTGTACGCTTCTGCGCAGGAGAAAAGAAGTTTTTGGAGTCATGGTTTAGGCAAGTTCCTGAAAAACGTAGACAATATGCTTGACAGTTGGCAGGACGCAGGTGTTGATACCAATTACATCCGCAAGCCAAAGATGAGCCGCATGGTATATCTTGGATATTATGGCTATTCCCAGCAGCATGACATGACTTTCCCCGTATCCGTCAATAATGCAGATATCCCTTTGGAGATGCAGTATATGCCCTCGAACATGTCGGAGAAGAAATACATGGCGGCAGATATGCACACCTACCAGACTGAGGTCGAGTTGGGCATAGACTGGCGCGGCATATCATTGGAACTCCCCATTCCCATCCGCAATCGCTACAGTATGTCTTTCGGCCTTGCGAAGAACGGCTCTGTATGGGGCGCACGTATCCGTTACAAGTCGCTCAAGAACATGGAGGGCGTTCTGGACGACGCGTTCAATCAGGCCATGACCCAATGGAAAAGCAATGTTGAGAATCAGACGAGCGTCCCCGCCACAACATCAGAAAGCACCATCCCTTCGGGACAGATCGACTTGAAGATCTTCTACGTGGAGGGATATTATGTGTTCAACAATAAGAAGTTCAGTCTTGCGGCAGGTGCTTATGGGGATATGGTTCAGAAGCGCAGCGCCGGCAGTCTGTTCGTCATGGGAAACTATTACCAGAGCCGGTTCGGGGCAAATAGCCTTTTCAACCATGAGCGTGACATATTCCGCAACTGGAAACTCTCTTTCGGACCCGGATACGGATACAACTGGTCCATCAACGGCGGCAAAGTGTGTATACACATGTCGGTGATTCCCATGATCTCCATCTTTAATCAGATGGTACACAAGTACCAGGACTTCAATGGCGCCTACGCATGGGCCGCCACTTCCTCAGACCCTGTCGTCAGAGAGCAGCAGATGGAGGCAGAGCGAAAGCGCTGGAGCAATTACGACGCTCACTATTACGACGCGGTGGACAATGGCCGGAGCCGCTTTGTATTCAACTATTTCGGGCGTATAGCCGTCAGTTACAGTTTCAACCGGTTCCTTCTCAACTTCCTTGCCAATTATCGCCAGTATCTATACAGAAACAATGCTGACATGGAGATAAACAACAGGGAGGCTGACGCGCAAATCAACTTCGGAATGCGTTTTTAGATTTACTCTTTTACCGCAAGCGGTAGGCATCGGCGACACCAAGTAAGGAGGGACGCCGTTATGCCCCATTCATCTTCTCTTCCACAAGGGAAGAGGGATTCCCTCAAAGGCGCCCCGCCTCACAAGAAGAGCGCATCCACCCGCAGACTCCCCGCCTCCTGGGAGGAGGGGTCAGGGGTGAAGGAGATAAACAGGGATGCGACAAGATTCAGGCTCATGGCACCGTTTTGTCGCAATCGAAGGCTCCCGTCGCAACAAACGGAGACAGAAAATGCCAAAAAAGTTGCAGGTGTCAGATTTCCGCCGTACCTTTGCATCGTCAATCAGAACAAACGGCATCTGAGCGACAGGACAAAACAGATGTTTAACAATTCAAAATTTATACGATTATGAAACAGACAAATGAAAAGAGCGAGAAGGCTCAGGAACTGAAAGAGGAAGAGTTGAAGAATGTGAATGGCGGTGTTTGCATCCTTAGAAAGAGGTAAATCCATCCGCAGTCACAGAATAGTCATGGGGGCAAGTACTTGAGGCATCATTACCTCAGTACTTGCCCCCCATCTCTCATACCCCTGGCGACTATGCCGGGTATGAGAGCGGTATGAGCAAGCCTAGAGCAACCTATGAGCAATGCTACTCATGCCGGAGGCGAGATTTGATTCTGCGCTTTAACTATTCTCGCGCCACCGTTCCCCCGTTCCCCCGCACCCCCGAGAAATCTCGCGCCACCGCTCCCCTGAGTCACGCCGCACCCCCGTTGTCCAGCAGCGTGCAGATGATGCGCGCCGCATTGTCGGGTGCGCACTGGTCGCCCAGCCGGCGGCTCACCTCCTCGTAGTCCTGGAGCATCCGCTGACGGGCCGGCCCGTCGAGAATCTGCTGTAACTCACAGCGGATGTTGTCGACCGTGAAGGTGTCGGCCAGCAACTCGCGCACCACCTCGCTGTCGGCAATGAGATTGACCAGCGAGATGTACTTGACCTTCAGCAGATGAGGGCGCACGAGGGCGGCAATGCGCGGCAGGGGCACCTTGTAGCACACGACCTGGGGCACACGGAAGAGGGCTGTCTCGAGGGTGGCGGTGCCGCTGGTGACAAGGGCGGCATGGGCCTGGGAGAGCAGCGCATAGGTCTGACCGAAGACGATCTCCACGCCCGTGCCGTTGAGGAAGCGGCTGTAGTAGCCGGCCTCGATGCCGGGGGCCCCGGCCACCACTATGCGGTAGTCACTCGTCAGGGGGCTCACGGCCTGGAGCATCGCGGGCAGATTGTCCTTGATCTCCTGTCTGCGGCTGCCGGCCAGCAGGGCGATGATTCTGGGAGGTGCGGAGGTAAGGGGGGACGGGGGGGCGGGAGGGCTGGAGGGGGATGGCTGATGACTGGCCTTCCACTCTCTGATTTCGTCGGCCGTGGGATTGCCCACATAGTGGATGGGATAGTGGTGCTTGCGCTCAAAGAAGTCCACCTCAAAGGGCAGGATGGAGAAGAGTTGGTCAACATCGCGCTTGATGCGCTTGATGCGGTACTCCTTCCATGCCCATATCTTCGGGGATATGTAGTAATAGACGGGAATCTGGCTATGCGCCTTGACGAACTTGGCGATATCGAGATTGAAACCGGGATAGTCGACAAGGATGACGCAGTCGGGCTGCCACTGCAGGATGTCGCGCTTGCACATCCTCATATTGTGCAGGATGGCGGGCAGGTGGAGCAGGACGGGTATGAAGCCCATATAGGCCATGTCGCGGTAATGCCTGACACACGTGCCGCCCTCAGCCGCCATCAGGTCGCCGCCGAAGAAGCGGAACCGAGCCTCGCTGTCTGCATTTTTCAACGAACGCATCAGACGGGACGCGTGCAGGTCGCCTGAAGCCTCACCGGCGATGAGATAGTATTTCATAATTCACAATGCACAATTCATAATTCATGATTGGGGGCGAGATGCCAGTCACGGATCAGGGAGATGGCCTGATAGGCGGTGACATCGACCTGCGTCGGCGTAATGGCGACGTAGCCGTGTGTCAGAGCCCAATTGTCGGTATCCTCAGCCTCCGGCTCATCGTTGCGATAACTGCCCACCATCCACCAGTAGTCGTAGCCACGGGGGTGGCGGCACTTGACAACCTCGTCATACCAGGTGCCCCGCGCCATGCGGCACACCCTGACGCCCTGATAGGCCTCCACCAACGGGAAATTCACGTTCAGACAGACTCCGACAGGGAGACCGTCTGTCAATACTTTTCGAACTATTTGCCGAATCAAAGGGCGCAAGGGCTCGAAGTCGGCATCCGCCCGGAAGTCGCAGAGGGAGAAGGCCACTGAGGGGATATACTTCATGCAGCCCTCGACGGTGACACCCATCGTGCCGCTATAGTGGGTGTTGACAGAGGCATTGTCGCCGTGATTGATGCCGCCGATGAGCATATCAGGCTTGCGGGGTACTATCTCGGCCAGTGCCATCTTCACGCAGTCGACAGGCGTGCCGTTGCACGACCACACCTGCAGGCCCGGACGGCTCTCACGAAGGTTGAGTGTCAGGGGCGCGGTGGCCGAGAAGGCACAGGAGAAGCCACTGCGGGCCGAATCGGGGGCGCAGACGACGATATCGGCCACATCGGAAAGCATCTCCGTCAGCGCACGGATGCCCTTGGCCTGATAGCTGTCGTCGTTGGAAATGAGGATAAGGGGCTTATCATTCATAATTCACAATTCATAATTTGTGTGCAAAAGTACTAAAAAAAAGGCACAGATTACACAGATTAACACTGATTTAATGATTATTTCCAAAAAAACTGCATTTCTGTGGGCAAAAATGATTAACTTTGCAGCCAAATTCGCAATTAAGAATAAGGTAAAAGAAAGATATGAGTAAGATTATTGCTTTAGCCAACCAAAAGGGAGGCGTAGGAAAGACAACGACGACGATGAACCTCGCCGCCTCGCTGGCTACTCTGGAGAAGAGCGTGCTGGTGGTAGATGCCGACCCGCAGGCCAATGCGTCGAGCGGTCTGGGTGTGGACATCAAGGAAGTGGAATGTTCCATCTACGAATGCATCGTCAACAAGGCCGACGTCAGGGATGCCATCTATACCACCGACATCGAAGGTCTGGACATCATACCCAGCCACATCGACCTGGTGGGAGCCGAGATAGAGATGCTGAACATGGACCACCGTGAGAAGATTATCCAGCAGGTGCTCGCCCCCATCCGCGAGGACTATGACTATATCCTCATCGACTGCTCGCCCTCACTTGGCCTGATCACCGTGAACGCGCTGACGGCAGCCGACTCCGTGATTATCCCCGTGCAGTGTGAATACTTCGCGCTGGAAGGCATCAGCAAACTGCTGAACACCATCAAGATCATCAAGAGCAAACTGAACCCCAGGCTGGAGATAGAAGGCTTCCTGCTGACGATGTACGACAGCCGCCTCAGACTGGCCAACCAGATCTACGACGAGGTGAAGCGCCACTTCCAGGAACTGGTGTTCAAGACCGTCATCCAGCGCAATGTCAAACTGTCAGAGAGCCCGAGCCACGGACTGCCCGTCATCCTCTACGACGCCGATTCCGCCGGCAGTAAGAACTATCTGGCCCTGGCAAAGGAAATCATCAACAAGAACGATTAAACGACTATGGCCGTACACAAGAAATACGACAGGAACGTGCTGGGCCGGGGGCTGGACAGCATTGGAAATGGGAAAGGTAAAGGACTCGATGCCCTCATCAACACGAGGGACATCGAGACAGACGGTACGACAAACCTGAACGAGATAGCCCTGGAGAAGATTCAGCCGAACCCCAACCAGCCCAGAAGGGAGTTTGACGAGGAGGCCCTGCAGGAACTGGCCAACAGCATCCGCGAGGTGGGCATCATCACCCCCATCACGCTCCGCCAGATGACGGACGGGAGTTATCAGATCATAGCCGGCGAACGCCGCTGGAGAGCCTCGAAGATAGCCGGGCTCACATCCGTCCCCGCCTACATCAAGACCGTGGAGGACGAGAACGTCATGGAGATGGCCCTCGTGGAGAACATCCAGCGCGAAGACCTCAACGCCATCGAGATTGCACTGGCCTACCAGCACCTGGCCGACACGAGCGGCATGACACAGGAGAAGATATCTGAGCGCGTGGGCAAGAGCCGCACAGCCATCACCAACTATATGCGACTGCTGAAACTGCCGGCTCAGATACAGATGGCCCTCAAGAACCGTGAGATAGACATGGGGCATGCCCGGGCGCTGCTGGCTATCGACAGTCCCTCAGCCCAGATCAAACTGTTCAAGGACGTGCAGAAGAACGGATACTCCGTCAGGAAGGTGGAGGAGATGGTGCAGATGCTCAAGAACGGCAGCGACCTGCAGACGACAAAGAAGACTGCCGAAACCAAGCCACGGCTCCCGGAGGAATTCAACACACTGAAGAACCGGCTCTCGGAACTGTTCCAGACGAAAGTGCAGATGTCGCTCAACGCGAAAGGCAAAGGCCGCATCAGCATCGCCTTCGACAATGAAGAAGAGTTGGAGAACATCATGAACATCATCGACAGAATAAAGAATTGAAGCAGAACAGACTGACATCATACCCAAGACGGGCCATCGCCGCCCTGCTGCTGATGACGGGTTGCCTGACGGCCATCGCCCAGGAAGAGGTGACAGCCGAGGCCACCGCAGCACAGCAGGAGGCCCCTGCCGACAGCGTATTTGCGGACAGCATCGGCAGGGAGGTGACAGCGGCCCTGGCGGAGAAGCCCCTCCCGAAGAAAGTGCGCACAGACTGGTCGACATGGCGCCCCAACCCCCAGAGAGCCCTCTGGCTGGCACTGGTCTTCCCCGGCGGCGGACAGATATACAACAGAAAATACTGGAAACTGCCCATCGTCTACGGCGGATTCATAGGCTGCCTGTACGCGATGAACTGGAACAACAACATGTACAAGGACTACTCACAGGCCTACCTGGACATCATGGACGACGACCCCGGCACCGCCAGTTACAACAAGTTCCTGCATCTGGGCGCACAGATAACATCGGCCAACGAGGACCGCTACAAGGACATCTTCAAGAAGCGTAAGGACAAATTCCGCCGCTGGCGCGACCTGAGTTTCTTCGTGATGGTGGGTGTCTATGCCCTCTCGGTGATCGATGCCTACGTGGATGCCGAACTGTCGGTGTTCGACATCTCAAAGGACCTGAGCCTGAAGGTGGAGCCGACCGTCATGAAGAATAGCCTATCGACCAACCCTCTGGATTCGTCGGTAGGCGTACACTGTAGTTTGAACTTTTAAGCAAAACAGATAATTGAGAAATTAAAATATGATAAAGAAGAAGTTTTTATGGATTCTTGCAGCCATGCTGCTCATCGGGACCTGCTCACTGCAGGCCCAGGTAGTGAACAACACGACCAACAAGGAGGCTGAATACGAGGAAGAAGAACTGGACGACGAAGAAGAGGAAGGAGAAGAGGAGGAAGAAGTACTCGCCCTGGGCGAAGACGAGATAGCCGTCACCGACGACGAGGGCAACGAGGAGGTCATCGAGTTCCCGGAGGCCATGACCTACGACCTGGACAGTCTGATGAACCTGTATATGTCGAAGACCTATCTGAGCAATGCCGGCGACTGCGAGATGAAGGATGTCAACCCGGTCTATCCCAAGGAGACGTACATAGAGCGCCTGAGCAGAATCCCCTCCGTGATGGAACTGTCGTACAACGACGTGGTGCAGAAGTTCATCGACCGCTATAGTGGGCGCCTGCGCTACTCCGTCAGTTATATGCTCGGAGCGGCCAACTTCTATCTGCCCATCTTCGAGGAAGCCCTCGAGGCCTATCAACTGCCACTGGAACTGAAATACCTGCCTATCATCGAATCGGCCCTGAACCCCAAGGCGGTGTCAAGGGCCGGCGCCGCCGGACTATGGCAGTTCATGATAGGCACGGGCAAGCAATACGGCCTGGAGGTCAACTCGCTCGTCGACGAGCGCCGCGACCCCGTCAAGTCATCATATGCGGCAGCCAGATACCTGAAAGCCCTGTATAAGATATTCGGCGACTGGAACCTGGTCATCGCGGCCTACAACTGCGGCCCCGAAAACATCAACAAGGCCATCCACAGGGCCAACCCCGGGAACAGCCAGACAGGCGAGGCCCCCAACAAGGACTACTGGCACATCTACCCCTATCTGCCGGCGGAGACACGAGGCTACGTGCCGGCATTCATCGCCGCCAATTATATCATGACATACTATTGCGACCACAATATCTGCCCGATGACCACCCGTCTGCCCGAACAGACTGACACCGTCGTCGTCAACAGGGATGTCCATCTGGAGCAAATCGCCTCCGTGCTGGATATCAACCTTGACATGCTGCGCTCGCTGAACCCAGAGTTCCGCCGCGACATCGTGCCGGGCCAGACAAAATCGTATGCCATCCGCATGCCGCTGGCCGACACGGGGCGCTTCATCGACAATGCCGACAGCATCTATGCCTATCACGCCGACGAGTTGTTCAACAAGCGGATGGAGGTGTCGATCAATGACGACGTGCCTACCTACACCCGTCGCACTGGCAAAGTCAGCCGCAAGAACGGCCGCTACAGCAGAAAGAGCCACGCCTCAAGGAGGGGACGCTCAAGGAGTGCACGCGGCAGTGCCCAGGTGACAATACGCAGAGGCCAGACACTCTCGGAGATTGCCCGCAGAAACGGCACCACCGTGGCCAAACTGAGAAAACTGAACCGCATCAAGGGCAATAACATTCAGGCTGGCAAGAAGATTAAAGTAAGATGATGAGAGACTGAAAAAGACTATGGATGAAGAACAGATGATGACCCAGGAAGAGCGTGATGACAAAATGATCAACGACGCATTCCAGAAATTGCTGAATGACTACCTGGCCTCGCGCCACCGTAAGAAGGTAGACCTGATCACCAAAGCATTCAACTTTGCCCGCCAGGCCCACAAGGGCGTAAGGCGCCTGTCGGGCGAGCCCTACATCATGCACCCCATCGCCGTGGCACAGATAGCCTGTTCGGAAATAGGACTGGGCTCCACGAGCATCTGCTCCGCCCTGCTCCATGACGTCGTGGAGGACACCGACTATACCGTGGAGGACATCGAGAACATCTTCGGCCCGAAGATAGCCCAGATCGTCGACGGACTGACGAAGATCAGCGGCGGCATCTTCGGCGAACAAGCCTCAGCACAGGCCGAGAACTTCAAGAAACTACTGCTGACGATGAGCGAGGACATACGCGTCATCCTCATCAAGATATGCGACCGTCTGCACAACATGCGCACACTGGACTCGCAACCCGCCAACAAGCAATACAAGATAGCGGGCGAGACGCTCTATATCTACGCCCCGCTGGCCAACCGGCTGGGACTCTACAGGGTAAAGTCGGAACTGGAGAATCTGAGTTTCAAGTTTGAGCATCCTGACGAATATGCCTCCATCACAAAGAAACTGGAGAACACACAGAAGTCGCGCGAGCAACTGTTCTCACAGTTTACCGCACCCATCAGGGCCGCCCTCGACCAGATGGGCATACAATACGAGATCAAGCAGCGCATCAAGACCCCCTACTCCATCTGGAACAAGATGCAGAACAAGCACGTGCCGTTTGACGAGATCTACGACATTCTGGCAGTCCGAATCATCTTCACCCCACGGCAACGGGACGAGGAGGTCAACGAGTGCTTCAACATCTACGTCGCCATCTCCAAGATCTACAAGTCGCACCCCGACCGGCTGCGCGACTGGCTCTCCCACCCCAAGGCCAACGGCTACCAGGCCCTGCACGTGACACTGATGTCGAAGACTGGACAATGGATAGAAGTGCAGATACGCTCCGACCGCATGGACGAGGTGGCCGAGCAGGGCTTTGCGGCACACTGGAAATACAAAGACGGCGTGGAGGAGGAATATACGGAGGACGAGAACGAACTCAACGACTGGCTGCGCACCATCAAGGAAATCCTCGACGACCCCCAGCCCGACGCGATGGACTTCCTCGACACCATCAAACTGAACCTCTTTGCCAGCGAGATCTTCGTCTTCACGCCCAAGGGCGAGATCAAGACAATGCCGGCAGGCTGCACGGCCCTCGACTTCGCCTTCAGCATCCACACCTTCCTGGGCAGCCATTGCATCGGTGCCAAGGTGAACCACAAACTGGTGCCGCTGAGCCATCCCCTGCAGAGCGGAGACCAGGTGGAGATACTCACTTCCAAGTCGCAGCACGTCAGCGCAGCCTGGATCAACTTCGTCTCCACTGCCAAGGCCAAAGCCAAGATACAGGCCATCCTCAGGCGAGACAACCGGGAGACGGTAAAGGCTGGCGAAGACCTGCTCACACAGTTCCTCCAGAAGAACGAGATTGAATTCACGCCATCCGTGGCCGACAGACTGGCCGAGTATCACGGCTATCAGAAGCGCAACGACTTCTACATCGCCCTGGGCGAGAAAACCGTACTGCTGGGAGACAAGGACACCGACGAACTGAACGGGAAGACTCAGAGAGACGGGAACGTAACGGGCTGGCGCAAATACGTGCCATTCGTAGGCAAGAAGAAAAAAGAAGAGCAACCCAAGCAGGAACTATTCATCGTACCGGAGAAGTTCAACCGCAAGAAGCCTGTCTTCATCACAGAAGAGAACATCAACCAGTACATGTTCCCGGGCTGCTGCCACCCGATTCCCGGCGACGATGCCCTCGGCTATATCAACAACAAGAACCTGATAGAGATCCATAAGCGCAACTGCCCCATCGCAGCCAAACTGAAGACCAGTTTCGGCAACCGCATCATCGACATCAAGTGGGACATGCACAAGAAACTCTACTTCGATGCCACCATCCGACTGGGAGGCATCGACCGCGTGGGGCTGCTGAATGAAGTGACGCAAATCATCTCATCACAGATGAATGTCAACATCCACACCGTGAACATCACCTGCGAGGAAGGCATCTTCGACGGCAGCATCGAACTGCGTGTACACGACCGCGAGGATGTGAGGAGCATCATGAACAACCTCAAGAGCGTGAAAGACCTTAAAGAAATATCAGAAATCATGTAGCAAACGACAATATAAAGACAAACGACAATGAAAAAACTAATCTTAACACTCCTCGCCATCAGCGCTATGCTGACGGCCCATGCTGCAAGCAAGTATGACAATCCAGACACCATCGTGGTGGCCCGAGACGGCACAGGTGAATTCCGCTCCGTCGACGAGGCAATCGAAGTGTGCCGCGCCTTTATGGACTACCATAAAGTGATATATATTAAAAAAGGTACGTACAAGGAGAAACTCATCATCCCATCCTGGCTCCAGAACATCGAGTTGTGCGGCGAAAGCAAGGAAGAGACCATCATCACATACGATGACCACGCCAATGTAAAGATCACCTTGGGCACCACGACACCCCGCCTGCAGCCGATGGGCACCTTCCGCACCTATACGCTCAAGATCGAGGGCAGCGGCATCACGCTGAAGAACCTGACCATCGAGAACAACTCCGCCCGTCTGGGGCAGGCTGTAAGCCTCCACACGGAGGGCGACCGCATCAGGGTGATCAACTGCCGCATCATCGGCCATCAGGACACCATCTATACTGGTACAGCCGGCACCCGCCTCTATTTCGAGGGATGCTACATCTGCGGCACCACCGACTTCATCTTCGGCCCCTCCACCGCCTGGTTTGAGAACTGCACCATCGAGAGCCTCACCAACAGTTACGTCACTGCAGCCTCAACACCGCAGGATCAGCCTTTCGGCTACGTCTTCAACAACTGCCGTCTCATAGCGGGAGGCACTGCCGAGGAATGCTATCTGGGCCGTCCGTGGCGCCCCTACGGCTACACACTGTTTATGAACTGCGACTTAGGCGGGCACATCCGCGCAGAAGGTTGGCACAACTGGAACAATGCCGACAACGAGAAGACTGCCCGTTATCTGGAATACAACAACCGTGGGGCTGGCGCAAAGCCGAAGGAGCGTGCCGGTTGGAGCCGTCAACTCTCCAAGAAGGAAGCCCAGCAAATCACGCTTGACAACGTGTTCTCTATCGGTAGCAAATGGGACCCGACAGCCAAATGACGTGACTCGTCACGGGCACGATGGCTCAAAGGTGCTTCTTGAAGAATTCCAGCACCCGCTGCTGCACCTTCAGTCCACAACTGTGGGGAATATCCCATAACTCTGTCTCCAGGTTGTCATCGGCACCCTGCGATGCCCAAGTGTCATGCATGATACGGAAGGCTTTCTCTACACCAGCCACAGGAAAGAGTTTATCCTGTGCGCCATTGATGAAGAGCATCGCCTTCGGACAGGCCATACTGGCCACATGCGGATAGTCGAGCCATCGCCGGAGTCCCGGGAAACAGTTGGCAAAGCCACCGTTCTCCGTACGCTTATACTTGAATCCCATCTGCTCGTCAGTGGTCACCATCCAGCAGACAGAGGCGCCCGCCTTGATGCGGTCGGAAAGGGCGGACAACATCCATGCACGATAGCCGCCCATCGACCAGCCCGTACATCCGATACGCTTAGAATCCACCTCAGGCATCTGTGACAGGAATTCTGTTCCTGCGATGTCATCGTAGGTCATATAGGCCGACAGGTCGATGCCGTACATCATCATATTGCCGGCTATCATGTCGTACTTGTCACGAAGCGGCCCCTCTTTTTGACCACGCTCACCCCACATCGGTGCATCTGCAGAGAACACGACATACCCATGCTGGGCCAGATAGTCGCCAAAGAATTGTCCCTCATAGCCTACAACCCACTGTTCTGCATCCTTAATCACCGTTGAGTCCTCACAAGCCAGCGGACGAATCACCTTCTCCTTGCCTATGAAAAGATGGGCGCCATGATCATGCAGAACGTTAACAGCAGGGAACGGGCCTTTACCATCAGGGATCAGGACGTAAGCAGGCACCTCATAATAACGAGACAGGCGGATCACTATCTTTCGAGCCTTATAGCCTTTGCGCTGTTCTTCGAACAGAACTTTCACATCGTAGCCATCCGAAGCGGGCGGTGGGGGCGTAAGCATACAGTCGAACACCTTCTGACGAGCCGTCTTCCGCCATTCATTAAAATCCGTCATCCCGCTATTGCCCCAGGCCAGGGGATACGTGAGGTCGGCAATGAGGGAATCCGCATAGACGGGCAGTCCACGCATAAACTCATACTTCTCCCGTTTCTGGGCCTGTGCGGCGACACTGATGACGCTGAGAATACTAAGTATACTGATGATTCGTTTCATAGCCGCTTACTTGAGATGGTCCTTTATCCAGAGCATCTGGCGATAATTCGTATCCGGAGTAGTCCAATGCTCGTTGATCGGGGTGATGAGCGACTCCTTGGGAGCCGTAATGAGATTCCATACGATATAACTCGTGGTGGGTGGACACACATCATCGTTATAGCCCCATGTCAGATAGACCGGGCACTTTATGCGGCGGGCAAAGTTGACCACATCGTAATACTGGAGCGTCGCCACCTTTGCTGGTGTCAGCATATTGTGCTGGCGATTCATGTGAGGCCATCCGCCGGCACGCTGGTCCAGATAGCCGGCGACGTCGCTGAGCGCAGGATGATTAGCCACACAGCCGGTGACCCGCTGATCGAGAGCAGCCGTGATAAGCGACAAAGCGCCGCCCTGGCTGCCACCCTGCACAAAGACATTCCGCCCGTCCCAGTCGGGAAGCGAACAGAGATAGTCGATGGCACGCACACACCCCGTGTAGACATGCTTCATATAGTAGTTGTCACGATCGTCAAGCCCATTCTCCACATAGCCGTTCTCGTCGGAGAAGGCTGTAGATATCTCTTTGAACTGCTCTTCAGTCATCTCCGGATGGAGTCCGTGAATCTCCATCTCCAGACGGATGAAACCGTTCTTGGCGTAATAGTGATTACGCATCGGCTCCTTGATGGTCTTGATGCCGGCACCCGGTGGACAGAGCACCACAGGATACTTCCCCGCCTGCTTGGGCCTGGTCAGATAACCATAGACACTATGACGCTTGTCGGTGCGAATCTTCAGCAGATAGCAGTCCACCTCATCTGTAGTGTACTTGTCCGACTTCACACAACTGTCCGTGACCGGCGTCTTACGCGCTTCCTCCAGGTTCGCCTTCCAGAAGGCATCGAAGTCGGCAGGGTTCTTTGTATATGGCTTCAGCAGTTCGGGCGAGAAGCCCACCTTCACATGGTGCTTGTACGTCTTGTCAGCGACAGAAGCCGTCAGGCGCAGGTCCAGAAACCCGGGCTGCCTCATCGTCCCCATGTCAATCACGGCCCGTCCGTTTTTCAGCATCGCCTTGCCCTTGGAGGTGGCCGGCATCTCGTCAGGGCCGATCTCGTACTGCACCTCCACATCCTGCGGGATGCCATAGAGACAGAAAGTCACTTCGACCTTCGCCTTCTCGCCTGTCTTATAGAGCCAGTCGGCATGGTTGGGAACGGTCAGCCACAGATAGTCGCTGCGGTGGGGATAATTCTCGGCATGTGCAATCAGAGAGCAACAGATCACACAAATGTAAATAATAAGTCTTCGCATATTCAGTAGTAGTTTGTTTGTTGCTTTTTTACTGCAGCCCGTCCAATTGCTTCTTCAGTGCCTGCAGGTCGGCCTTGACATCCATCAGTGTCTGCAGCACTTCCGTGGACTTGTCGACGCCCTTGCGGTTCTGGCTCAACATCTTCTTGGCGGCGGCAATCTTAAAGCCACGCACCTTCACCAAGTTATGAATGACCCGGATCTGCTCTATATCCTTCTCCTGATACTGTCGGATCTTAGCCGGTCCGCTCGTCTTTGGCTTCAGATACGGGAACTCCTGCTCCCAATAGCGGAGCGTACTCTCATTCAGCCCGAACATAGCAGCCACTTCGCTGATAGAGTAATACAACTTTAGATTTTTGTTCAGATTCAGTGCCATACCTTCAAGATTTTGCTGCAAAGTTACATATATTTTTCTAATTTTCTCCTATTTACAAAGAAAATATTTGTAACTTTGCACCCGGAAATGATGAGACAGAGAAAAAGGATAGTATCAGCCTGGCTGTTGTTGTCGGTATTCGTATCGATGATACTGCTCAGCGGCCTCCATCGCCATCAGCCTGTCATCAATCCGGCAGCCGACTGCGTGGAATGTGCTCACCATGTGCACCATTCAGGCCACTTCACCATCGGAGCAGACCATGTACATGAGTGCGTACTCTGTCAATTACTCAGCCTTCCCTATCTTCCATCCACAGGCATCACTGTCACACTGTTTTTCAGTCTTGCCGTCGTAGTCACCTCGCGTGGCACAAGCCCCGTCTGCCGGCTGGCATGTACCACCAAATCCCCCCGAGCGCCTCCCTTCATCCTGTAATCCCGGAGACTTAACACATTATTAATTAAAAGACTAACAGAATGAAGAAGCATTATTTCATTCTGCCACTGTTGTGTATAGGCATGACTGTGGCAGCACAGAAGCATCACGATAATCATCAACATAAGCATGCGTCGGACTCCACCGACATCTTCTACAGACATCTCAGGCTCAACGAACTGACCGTGACAGGCGTCACTGGCGACACCAAACTGAAGCACTCGACGGCCCCTATCTCCATCGTGACAGGAAAAGAGTTGCGGCAGACGACTTCCACCAACGTCATCGACGCCATCGCCCGACAGCCCGGACTGGCCCAGATCACCACAGGCGGAGGCATCTCGAAGCCCATTATCCGCGGACTCGGCTATAACCGCATCGTCGTCATCAACGACGGCGTGCGCCAGGAAGGCCAGCAGTGGGGAGGCGAACACGGCATTGAAATCGACGGGGCAGGTGTCAACTCGGTGGAGATACTCAAAGGCCCCGCCTCACTGATGTACGGCAGCGACGCCATGGCCGGTGTGCTCATCCTGCACGGGGCACCCGTCCTGCCGGAGGGCGAGATGAAGGCACAGGCATCTACGGAGTACCAGACCAACAACGGCCTCTTCGACTACTCGCTCAACTTTGCCGGCAACCAGCGGGGGTTCGTGTGGGACGGGCGTTTCTCGCAGAAGATGGCCCACGCCTATAAGAACAAGTACGACGGCTACGTGCCTGGCTCACAATTCCGCGAGATAGCAGGCCGGGTGATGATAGGACTCAACAAACAGTGGGGACACACCCACCTGACCTTCTCCGCCTACCACCAGGCGCCCGGCATCATCGAGGGGGAGCGCAATGAGGCGACGGGAGAGTTGGCGCATGAGGACGACTGGAGCGGACGCAGTTACGGCAAGTGGCTGCCCTATCAGCAGGTCAAGCACTACAAACTGGTGTGGGACAATTCGCTCAACCTCTCCAACGGCTGGCTGAAACTGATTGTCGGCTACCAGCAGAACCGCCGCCAGGAGTTTGAGGAGCATCACCACCATGAGCACGACCATGAGGCGGAAGAGCACGATCATGAGGCAGAGGAGCACGACCATGAGGCAGAGGAGCACGAAGCGCACGAGCATGAGGAGAGCGGCGAACTGGAACCGGCCCTCTACTTCAGACTCCACACCCTGACCTACGACGCACGCTACCTGACTGACGAGTTCGATGGATGGAAGTTGTCGGCAGGTGTGCAGGGCATGTGGCAACAGTCGCAGAACCTGGGCGAGGAGTTCCTCATTCCCGCCTACCGCCTGTTCGACATCGGCGTATATGCCACAGTCAGCAAACAACTGAACCGCTGGTCGCTGAACGGCGGTGTGCGCTATGACCACCGCCACCTGCACGGTGACGCCCTGATGGAAGGCAGCCAGCAGCGGTTTACCGACTTCAGCCGTAACTTCGGCAGTGTGACGGGGAGCGTGGGGGCCGTATGGAACGTGAGCGACCACCTGAACCTGCGCCTGAACGTGGCCCGCGGCTTCAGGGCACCCAACATGAGCGAACTGGGCTCTAACGGGGCGCACCACGGAGCACTGCGCTATGAGGTGGGCAACCGGCAACTGAAGCCTGAGTACAGTCTGCAGGGTGACCTGGGCCTCGACTTCACGACGCAATACGTGTCGGCACAGTTGGCACTCTTTGCCAACCGCATCGACAACTATATCTTCCTTCGGGGCGAAGGGCGCGAGATTGACGAGACTGCCGTCTATGGCTATACACAGGGCGATGCACGTCTGATGGGGTTTGAGGCCGGCATCGACTTCCACCTGATCCACTCCCTGCATTTTGCCAACACGTTCTCCTATGTGGATGCCCGTCAACTGCACCAGGAGGAAGACGCAAAATACCTGCCCTACACCCCAGCCCCACGCTGGACATCGGAACTGAAATGGGAACTGCTGCACCATAGCCATCCCACCGTGGGCCACCATGCGCACCATACCCACTACCCGAAGGGGCTGTCGGTCAACAATCTCTACATCGCAGCGGGCATAGAGTGCTACCTGAGGCAAAACCACATCTATGCCGCCGACAACACCGAGACCGCCACACCGAGTTACACCCTGCTAAACCTCTCTGCCGGCACCGACGTGACTTTCGGCGGCAGGAAGATTGCCGAGTTCTATGTCATTGCCGACAACCTGTTGAACCGTGCCTACCAGAACCACCTGAGCCGTCTGAAATATGCCGACGTGAACACGGTGACGGGCCGACAGGGTGTGTACAACATGGGGCGCAACGTGGTGTTCAAACTCGTCGTGCCTATTACATTATAAAATAAGAATCCCCTCGCAGGTGCGAGGGGATTCTTATTTTATAGTTTTGCTAACTCGATCACCTTGTCGATGGCAGCGGTGAGGCCGTCGGGGTTCTTGCCGCCTGCCGAGGCGAAGTGAGGCTGTCCGCCGCCTCCGCCCTGCATCAGTTTGGCGGCCTCGCGCACCAGTTGTCCGGCATTCAGGCCGTGGTCCTTCACCATATCGTCGGAGAGCATCACGTTGAGCAGCGGCTTGCCGTCGTAGACGGTACCCACCACACAAAGCAGCGACTCTGGATGCAGTTCGCGCACCTTGAACACCAGGTCCTTGGCTGCGGGGGCAGACATCTCAAGTTTGGCCGTCACCACCGTCACCCCATTCACCATACGGGCTTTCTGCACCAGGTTTTCGGCAAACTGCTGCACCTTCTGTGCCTGGAAGCCCTCTATCTGCTTCTTCATCGTGTCGTGCTCCTCGATGTACTTCTGGATGACGCCCTGCAGATCCTTGGCATTGTTGAAGAACGCCTTCACAGCCTTCAGCATGTCCTCTGTCATGTAGAGCAGTTCCTCGCACTCACGGCCCGTCTTGGCCTCGATACGGCGGATGCCGGCTGCCACCGAACTCTCGGAGATGATCTTGAAGAAGCCTATCTTGCCTGTAGCCTTGGCATGGATACCACCACAGAACTCGCATGAGGGGCCGAAGCGCACGACGCGCACCTTGTCGCCGTACTTCTCGCCGAAGAGGGCGATGGCCCCCAGTTTCTTGGCCTCGTCGAACGGCACGTCGCGATGCTCGTCGAGCGGGATGTCCTCACGGATCATCTCGTTGACCATCCGCTCCACCTGGCGCAACTGCTCGTCGCTGACCTTCTCGAAATGAGAGAAGTCGAAGCGCAGCGTGTCAGGCGACACGAACGAACCCTTCTGCTCCACGTGGTCGCCCAGCACCTGCTTCAGCGCATAGTCGAGCAGATGGGTGGCCGTATGGTTGGCGGCAGAGGCGTCGCGCTTGTCGGTATCCACACAGGCCATGAACTGGGCTGACGGGTCCTTCGGCAGTTGCTTCACGATATGGACGCTCTGATTGTTCTCGCGCTTGGTGTCGATGATGTCGATGGTTTCGGCCTCATTGCAGAGTACGCCACAGTCGCCCACCTGTCCGCCCATCTCGCCATAAAACGGCGTGTAGTCGAGCACCAGTTCATAGAACTCGTTCTTCTTCTGCGTCACCTTACGGTAGCGGAGGATATGGCACTCGTATTCCGTATAGTCATAGCCGACGAACTGCTGTTCGCCAGCCAGGAGTTCCGTCCAGTCGCTGTTCTCCACCTGAGCGGCATTACGGGCGCGCTCCTTCTGCTTCTGCATCTCCACGTTGAACTGCTCTTCGTTCACAGTGAAGCCGTTTTCGCGGCAGATCAGTTCCGTCAGGTCGAGGGGGAATCCATACGTATCGAACAGGCGGAAAGCCTGCACGCCGTCGAGTTCGGTCTTGCCCTCAGCCTTCATTTTATCCATTGCATCATTGAGCATGCCGATACCCTTGTCGAGTGTACGCAGGAAAGAGTCTTCCTCTTCCTTCATCACTTTTGAGATCAGTTGCTGCTGGGCCTTCAACTCTGGGAAGGCATCGCCCATCTCATGCACCAGCGTCGGCACGAGTTTATAGAGGAACGACTCCTTCTGCCCGAGGAACGTGTAGGCGTAGCGGACGGCACGGCGCAGGATGCGGCGGATCACGTAGCCAGCCTTCGCATTCGAGGGCAACTGGCCATCGGCAATTGAGAACGAGACGGCACGCAGATGGTCGGCACAGACACGCATGGCCACGTTGACGGCCTCCTGCTCCTTGCTGACCTCACCTTCTTCGAAGGTCGTGTACTTCAGCCCCGTGATCTGCTCCTCGGCCTTGATGATGGGCTGGAAGATGTCGGTATCGTAGTTGGAGTGCTTACCCTGCAGCATACGGACGAGGCGCTCGAAGCCCATGCCCGTGTCGATGACATTCATCGAGAGTTTCTCCAGCGAGCCGTCGGCCTTGCGGTTGAACTGCATGAACACGAGGTTCCAGATTTCAATCACCTGCGGGTCGTCCTTGTTCACCAGGTCGCGGCCGCTGATGCCCGATGCCTTGCGCTGCTCTGGGGTACGCGAGTCGACGTGGATCTCGGAGCAGGGGCCGCAGGGGCCCGTGTCGCCCATCTCCCAGAAGTTGTCGTGCTTGTTGCCGTTGATGATGTGATCCTCCGGCACATGCTTGGCCCAATACTTGGCGGCCTCGTCGTCGCGGGGGATGTTCTCCTCAGGCGAGCCCTCGAACACCGTCACGTAGAGGTCTTCCGGATTCAGTTTGAGCACATCCACCAGATACTCCCAGGCCATGTCGATGGCACCCTCCTTGAAGTAGTCGCCGAACGACCAGTTGCCCAGCATCTCGAACATGGTGTGGTGATACGTGTCGTGGCCCACCTCCTCCAGGTCATTATGCTTGCCTGAGACGCGGAGGCACTTCTGGGTATCCGCGCGCCGGCGCGGCTCAGGGTCGCGGGTGCCGAGGATGATGTCCTTCCACTGGTTCATACCTGCATTCGTAAACATCAGCGTGGGGTCATCCTTGATGACCATCGGGGCTGAGGGCACGATTGCGTGCTGCTTCGACTCAAAAAACTTCTTGAATGAGTCGCGAATCTCGTTTGCTGTCATTGCTCTATTTCGTTTTATTCTATACCTTATTTATAATAATTGGCTGCAAAGGTACTAATAATTCTCCGAACGGCAAAAGGATTGCAGGGAAAAATGAAAAGACAGTTTCTAAGACTGTGCCCATTTGTGATACTACAAAAAAAATTCTCAGAAAAAAAAGCGAAAAAAGACTAAAACATACACCAGCACAACTATCCTATTGAAAAACAGATGGTTAAGTGGTGAAGGTTTATTTTATTTCCTGCAATAAACATACACCGATGATATCATTCAGAGGTGAAAAATGGATAAAATCAGTGCTATCTATCTGAATATTAGTCTGTTTCACGATAGCAAAAAAACATGAAACAATTTGTTTCTTCATTGGAAACACTTTGTTTCATGGGCGGAAACAAAATGTTTCTAATGTGAAAACAACTCCGAAACAAAATCCTGACTGATGACACCGACATCAAGTTTCGGCGAGAAAAAGGGCTCTGGTGTATGTTTGCCATTTTAAAAACAGCAAACCTACACCATCTATCTATCTAAGTATCTGCGAGATAAATAAGAAGATGTATGTTTTTGGCAGTTTTGAACAAATTTTGCAGGAAAATTGTAAATGCATAAAATAAGCAAGATGTCTTTCAGGAATCGGACGTCTTTCAGGAATCGGATGTCTTCCAGCAAAACTCCCCGCCCCTTTAGGGGAGGGGTTAGGGGTGGGGTGAATCAAAAACCGTCCCATCCTATTTTACTCAAGTTTCGGAAGTGCTTTCTCCACCTGCTGTAGGGCGTTTTGCTTGTCAAACACCGCTCACGTCATTATCCCTTGTGCGGCGTTAGACAAGCTAACGCCCTACAGCAGGCAGGTGGACTCCTTTATATAAAGAGACTTCGGAACTTCAGAAACTTAACCCAACTTTTACGTTCTGAACTTTTTTCAAAAAAGTTTTGCCCATAAACAGGGGCTTTTGAGTTTGATTTCCCCCGAAACCGCCTTGTAGAACACAGTGGTATGGATATTATTGTGTACCTTTGCGGCATGAATTTCACGTCACAGAAACGCTACAACCCCAAGACGGGCCGCGACGAGCGCTACTACCGCCTGAAGGAGTCCTACCGCAATGCGCTGGGACGCAGGAGAAGGTGAAAATGAGAATATGCAGCACGCCGACAGAACAGGCAGCAGACATCTACTCAATGTTGAAATACAAACCGATGCCGTTCAGAAGAATCAAAATTTGTAGAACACAGCAGACATAGCGGAAAAATATAAACCGCTGATTAGCAAGAGATACAAGGAAAAGACGTAAAAGTTGGGTTAAAATCCGTGATTTCTTCGTCTGTTTCAATAAATTTTCGTAATTTTGTAGCCCAAAGATAACTAAGGACATATTATGGACGACGAAACAAAGGACGAGGAGATACTTGAAGAGCAGGAGCCGGAAGGACAGCCAGAGGCCCATTCCGACTATAAGCCCGTGAACCGCTTCGACGCGGCGGCAGTGCATCACCTGAGCGGGATGTACCAGAACTGGTTTCTGGACTATGCCTCATACGTGATACTGGAGCGTGCCGTGCCCAATATCGAGGACGGCTTCAAGCCCGTGCAGCGCCGCATCATGCACTCGATGAAGCGCATGGACGACGGGCGATATAATAAGGTGGCCAACATCGTGGGCCACACCATGCAGTTCCACCCCCACGGCGACGCCTCCATCGGCGACGCCCTCGTGCAGTTGGGACAGAAGGACCTGCTCGTCGACACCCAGGGCAACTGGGGCAACATCCTCACGGGTGACAAGGCGGCCGCCCCCCGTTACATAGAGGCCCGCCTGTCGAAGTTCGCCCTCGACACCGTGTTCAATCCCAAGACCACCGAGTGGCAACTCTCCTACGACGGGCGCAACAAGGAGCCCATCACCCTGCCCGTGAAGTACCCCCTGCTGCTGGCGCAGGGCGCCGAGGGCATCGCCGTGGGCCTATCGTCGAAGATCCTGCCCCACAACTTCTGCGAGATCTGCGATGCCGCCATCCAGTATCTGCACGGCCAGGAGTTCCACCTCTACCCGGACTTCCAAACGGGCGGCTCGATCGACGTGTCGAAATACAACGACGGCCAGCGCGGCGGCGTGCTGAAAGTGAGGGCCAAGATAGAGAAACTCGACCAGAAGACGCTCGTCATCCGCGAACTGCCCTTCTCGAAGACCGTGGGCACCCTCATTGAGAGCATCACCAAGGCCATCGAGAAAGGCAAAATCAAGGCCAAGCGCGTGGACGACCTGACATCGGCCCAGGTGGAGATACAGGTTCACCTGATGCCCGGCGTCAGCAGCGACAAGACCCTCGACGCGCTGTACGCCTTCACCGACTGCGAGATCAACATCTCGCCCAACTGCTGCGTCATCGCCGACCGCAAGCCACAGTTCCTCACCATCTCTGACATCCTGAAGCACTCCGTCGAGCGGACAAAGGACCTGATCCGGCAGGAACTGGAAATCCGCCGGGGCGAACTCCTGGAGCAATACCACTTCTGCTCGCTGGAGAAGATCTTCATCGAGGAGCGCATCTACAAGGACCGGGAGTTCGAGCAGGCCCCCAATATAGATAAGGTATGCGAGCATATCGACGAGCGGCTGACACCGTTCTACCCCCAACTGGTGCGCGAGGTGACCAAGGACGACATCCTCAGGCTGCTGGAAATCAAGATGCAGCGCATCCTGAAGTTCAACAAGGACAAGGCCGACGAACTGATGGCCCGCATCAAGGCCGAGATAGAGGAGATAGACCGCGACCTGGCAAACATGGTGGAAGTGACAGCCAACTGGTTCCAGTTCCTCAAGGACAAATACGGCCATGACCATCCGCGCCTCACAGAGATCCGCAACTTCGACACCATCGAGGCCACCAAGGTGGCGGAAGCCAACCAGAAACTCTACATCAACCGCACTGACGGCTTCATCGGCACAGGGCTGAAGAAAGACGAGTTCGTCTGCAACTGCTCCGACATCGACGACATCATCCTGTTCTACAAGGACGGCAAATACAAGGTCATCCGCGTCGCAGAGAAGATCTTCGTAGGCAAGAACGTGATGCACCTGCAGGTGTTCAAAAAGAACGACACGCGGACCATCTACAACGCAGTCTATCGCGACGGCAAGAAAGGATTCTACTATATCAAGCGCTTCAACGTGACAGCGATGACGCGCGACAAGGAATACGACCTGACCCAGGGCACACCCGGCTCGAAGGTCATGTACTTCACCGCCAACCCCAACGGAGAGGCCGAGATCATCAAGGTGACACTCGACCCCAATCCCAAGATCAAGAAGATATTCCTCGAAAAAGACTTCTCTGAAATCATGATCAAAGGGCGCAGTTCGAAGGGGAACCTCCTGACAAAATACTCCGTCCACCGCATAGGCCTGAAGAGCCACGGCCACTCCACGCTCGGCGGCAGGAAAGTATGGTACGACCCCGACGTCAACCGCCTGAACTACGATGAGCACGGCCGGCTCCTGGGCGAGTTCTATGACGAGGACCAGATACTCGTGGTGCTGACTAACGGCGACTTCTACCTGACCAATTTCGACCTCAACAACCATTTCGAGGAGAACATCCTGCGCATCGAGAAGTTTGACGCCAACAAGGTATGGACAGCCATTCTCTACGATGCCGACAACCAGGGCTATCCCTATATGAAGCGCTTCCTGATGGACGCCTCGAAGAAGAAACAGAACTGGCTGAGCGACAATCCCGCCTCGAAACTCATCCTGCTGACAGACACGGCCTACCCGCTCATCAAACTGACCTATGGCGGCACCGACGAGTTCCGGGGAACAGAGGAGATCGACGCTGAACAATACATCGCCGTCAAAGGATTCAAGGCCAAAGGAAAACGCCTGACAACATGGCAACTGGAGAGCGTCGAGGAACTGCCTCCCACCCGATTCCCGGAAGAAAAGGTGGAGGCAGAGGAAGAGCCGGACACCACCGAGGAAGAAGACCTGGACGAGGACGCCGGCAAGAGCGAGCAGCAAGTACGCGACGAACTGACAGGACAATTACGACTCTTCGACGATGAAGAATAATCAAATAATGATGAAGAATTATTTAAATAAACAATGTACGCGCGATAAAACAGACCACACAATTTGGGGAAAATTCCAGAATCATTTGGCAGAATCAACAAAAATGCTTAACTTTGCAGCCGTTTTCTTGGGAAAGAAACGATAGAGAGCGCCTGTGGCGGAATTGGTAGACGCGCCAGACTTAGGATCTGGTGTTTACGACGTGCAGGTTCGAGTCCTGTCAGGCGCACTTTCGTAACAATAAGGGCATATTTTGTCATAAAAAGAGGGAAAATCAAAAAAAAACTTAAACTTTTCTTGGCAGTTTAAAATAAAATGCCTATTTTTGCAGCGATTTATGTAGAGGAATCATATATATATGTCTAATTATAATTTAAAATTCAATGAAAAAGAAAATTATTAATGGTATTCTCTTAGTGGCCGTATTGGTGGCTGCTTCGAGTGCATTTGTTTCTTGTAAGGACAATGATGCCGACTCTCAGACTGAGTTGTTGAGCAAGATTGCAAACCTTCAATCTCAGATCGAGAACTTAAAGTTGCAGGTTGGTCCTCAGGGTCCTGCCGGTGCTCAGGGTCCTCAGGGAGAGAAAGGTGAGAAGGGTGAAACTGGTGCAACAGGTGCTACTGGTGCTCAGGGTCCTCAGGGTGAGGCAGGTTTGACTCCGTTTATCGGCGATAATGGCAACTGGTGGATTGGAACAACCGACACTGGTGTGAAAGCCCAGGGTGAAACTGGTGCAACAGGTGCTACTGGTGCTCAGGGTCCTCAGGGTGAGGCAGGTTTGACTCCGTTTATCGGCGATAATGGCAACTGGTGGATTGGTACGACTGACACTGGCGTGAAGGCTAAAGGTGAGGATGCCACATTCGATGCAACAGAAATTCTCAACAAACTGAGTGAGTTGGAGCAGAAGATTAACAATCTGAAGCCTGACACAAATGGATACGATGACACAGAGATTAAGAACCAGATTGCCGAGATCGAAGCAGCACTTGCTGAGTTGCAAAAGAAGGTTGACGTTCTGATGAACGAGGCAATCTATAGCCTCTCTGCTGACTGGGTATCTAATCCTCTGTTCGGTTTCAACCTCCCCGTCGACTTGAAGACAAACATCCTTCTCGCTTGCTATGGTGAGGCAAAAAGAGACATCACATTCAAGAACCCATTGACAGGTGAAGTTGAGCCCGTCGTAGAGGCTGGTGCTTACATCACAAACGAAACTGGCAATGCAGGTAAGTTGTATGTAACTGTTAACCCCAGCAATGTTGACTTCACAGACAAGACTCTGCAACTCGTCAACACCGCAGGTCAGGTTGCTCCTGTTACACTTTCTGGTTTGCAGCCCTCTAACAAGGTTGTGTCATTTGCTACACGTGGCGAGAGCGCTTTCTATGAGTGCGACGCTACAATTTCCGGTCAGGGTCTGAAGGATCTGCAGTTCTCACTCAATGTCGGTAACGTGGAAGAGACCAAGGCCAACATCGTCGCTGTCATCAAGGAGCGCAACAAGGAGACTATTACAAATATCCTGAAGACCATTCTGGATATCTTCGCTCTCAACAACACGCCCGCTCTGCGTCTGCAGGCTACATGGGGTGAAAACAATCACACCTATTCACCTGCCGAAATCGCTGCTATCTCCTGGAAGCCGTTTGGTTATGACTTCGACCTGAACGAGGCGATGAACTACAACGGTGACAACATGAGCGCACTGGAGAAACTGGAGAGTTATGCTGTTAAGCACGCTACATACAATGAGACAACTCGTCAGAGAATTTGGAACTTCCTTAACAGATTCAACAAGAGAGTTGCTGCTCCTATCCTGAACAACGTGAATGCTGCCATCCAGCCCACCCTGCTGATTGCTGACAGCGAAGGCACCGCTCACCCCAGCGTTTCTGAGGATGCAAGTTCATTCACAAGATTCAAGGCTGGTGAGATCAAACTGATGCCTACATCTTGGACAGCAGAAATCGTTGCTCCTGCCTTCAAGAAGTTCGTGGCTGTGGTTGCTGTTGACGGTCAGGCTGTCAGCGCAGACGATCCCATCAACTCTGGTTATCTGGGCAAACTGATTCCTGGCAGCATCACTGAGATTCCTCTCACCATCGAGGCTGGTCACACCTATAAGATTCAGTTCTCTGCTATGGACTATAGCGGAAACGTGAAGAATCTATACTACACAATCAGAGGTGCCAAATAAACATTTGTGAATTCAATAATAAAAAGAGTATATGAAAATGAAGAAAACAATATTGTCTTGTCTGCTGGCGCTGGGATTCATCTCGGCATCCGCACAGGATCAGCAGCCTAAGACTGAATACGTTTTCAATCCTCACTGGTATGTTCAGATTCAGCCCCTGGGCATCCAGCATACCCTCGGTGAGGTTGATTTCGGTGACTTGAATTCGTACAACGTTCAGGCAGCCATCGGCCGTCAGTTCGACCCCATCTTCGGTGCCCGTCTGGCTGTCAACGCCTGGCAGAGCAAGGCCGGTTCTAAGATGGACAACAACAAGTACAAGTGGGACTGGAAATATGTGGCTCCTACCGTTGACCTGACGATAAACCTCTCAAACGCACTTTGCGGTTTCAACCCCACGCGTGTGTTCAATTTCGGTGTATTCCTGGGTGTAGGTGCCAACGTTGCCTTCAGCAACAGCAAGGCTGCTGACGCACAGGCTGCCATGAACCAGGCTTACGGAGTCAACTCTCTGGAGTATATCTGGGACGGCACGAAGGTGAATTTCGTCGGTCAGGGTGGTATCACCGCTGACTTCAGGCTGAGCAATGCTATCAGCCTCGGTCTCGAAGTAAGTGCCAACACGCTGTCAGACAAGTACAACTCTAAGAAGGCTGGCAACTGGGACTGGTACTTCAATGCCCTCGCTGGTGTGAAGATCAACCTCGGTCCGACCTACAGCACACGCGTCATCCCCGCTCCAGAGCCTGAGATCCGCTATGTAGAGAAGGTCGTTGAGAAGGTTGTGGAAGTTCCCGCACCCGCTCCACAGATTGAGCCGCTCCGCCGTGACGTGTTCTTCAAGATCAACTCTTTCAAGATTTCAGACGAAGAGGCTGGAAAGGTGAAGGACATTGCCGACTATCTGACAAAGCATCCCGCAGCAAAGGTGATCGTAACCGGTTATGCTGATGCCGGCACAGGTAATGACAAGATCAACGATCGTCTCGCTGCCCAGCGTGCTGATGCTGTTGTGAAGTCACTGAAGGAAGACTACAGCATTGCTGCAAGCCGCATCTCTTACGACAGCAAGGGTGCCCGTGTTCAGCCGTTTGCTGAGAACGACATGAACCGTGTCACAATCTGTATCGCAGAGTAATTTAAGAAGTCAATAAACGAATGCCCAACCTTGCGTTTTAACGATTATGTTAAGGCGAAAGGTTGGGCTTTTAAAAATAAAAACAATGAAGAAAATATTACTAATTACGATTTGTGCATTACTAACGATTCCCACGTTCGCTCAATACGAGGAGCCAGGATTCTATAGAGTCAAGAACAAAGGAGCAGCCAACAGATATATCACTATTGTCAACGATAGGGTATATAAGGCATTCAAAAGCATCGGTGTTTCCGAACTATACCAATTCATGGCTGTCAATGCGCTTAGGACGGTAAAAGATCCTGTTACAGATCCGGGCTCTATTATTTACATTTCCGGCGAATCCGGGGATTTGTCATTAGAAGGCCAAGGGATGCAGACAAGGAACCTTCTGAAGGGCTATCACCTTGTATCAACGGGATCTGCTCTGTGCAGTGAGTATCAAGGCCAGATGATATACTTGATGGATAACTTCGAGATTGGGGAAGAGAAGAATGCGACCGTGGGCGTCGGCGTCAAAAAGGTAAGTGGTAATGCCGGGACATATGCTTCCTGGGAAATCAAGAAAATAGATAACGACCAGGAATATCTGGGAGTGAAGCCTGACATAACCATAGGCGACAAATATTACACGACACTCTACACAAGTTTTGCATACCAACTGCCAGAGGGAATGAAAGCCTACTACATCGACGAGCATCAGTACAGCAATATCGCTGAGCCCGCTGCCGTTCTGAAGGAGATCAGCGGGAAAGTGCCGGCTGCAACACCTGTCATCCTCGAATGTTCTTCCAATAAGGTAGAAGACAACAAAATAAAGCCTCTCAGCAGTGCCGAGGCACCTGCAGCCATCAGTGGCAATGAACTGAAAGGCATCTACTTCTGCTATGTCAAATTTTCATTTGATGACAGGAGCAGAGGAGAAAGCACCGTAGAAAATATGGTGGAGGAGAAGAACGTAACAGACTACAATGAATCCACCATGCGCGTACTCGGAAGCGTGGACGGGAAACTGGCACTGGTCGTGGCTAAGGACAACCAGTTGGAAGTGACAAACAAAGGCAAATATCTCCTGGCCAACAAAGCATACTTCCCCATTAAGGCGACAGAAGCAAGCGCCACAAAGGGCGGTATCAAACTCGTCGACAAGGCATCGTTTGACAATCTGACTGCCATCAACAGCGCCACCTACGATCAGGCACCTTCAGCCAATGGTGTATATACCCTGACAGGTGTAAGGATGAAGGCAGACAACTCAACAGAAGGGCTGCCAAGCGGAATCTATATCATCAACGGAAAGAAAGTCATAGTGAAGTAAATGATAAATCCCAGCCAAAAGGCTGGGATTTATTCTTTCTTAGAAAATAGAATACACTAACCTGACATCCAAGACAGGGAGTATTTGAAAATTCCTACAGATCTTCACGTAATCCCCTGTTTTTCCTTTAATCGTATTCTTGTAGATGTCCTTAACCAAGTCTGTTCCATCGTGCGTAATCAGACTGGGCTTTCCCCAATACATGGCACCCAGATCCACCGCGATATGAAGTTTATCACTTTTCTTCAAGAGCCGCCCGCCATAGCCAACGCCTAAATAGGGTTTGATCGAATTCGCCCGTGCCTCTACTCTCACCATGCCATTCTCATCAGGCTCCATCAAATAATTAGAGCCGTCAGACTTACGCTGACCAAGTATCATGCCCATACGTCCGTTAGAGACGACACTGTTGTAGACTGACTTTATAGCCGTCGGGCTGTCGATGGATATGGGTCCCATGGACACTATAGGCTCTATATCCCAGACCTCGATCTCACCATTCTCATAGCGAAGGACACTTTCATACGACCTGAGCGTGTTCTCATACAATCTGTTATAGATACCTACAGCAAGAAGAGAAGACATCTCCTCCATCTTATTCTTTGCATCAGCCACTTTTGAGGGTCCCCAGTAGAAGCCAGCCGTCACATGCCAATGCTTATTGTTCTGAAAGGGAAAGACATCGACGAGGACCTTCAAATTGTGGTATGTCGGCCTTCCCTCCACGCCCACTTCGTCGTCCACCTTGTATCCTGTCAGTCCCTCCAGCATTTCGGCAAGTCTGTCGAACTTGGTAACAACACGTTTACCATTCGCGTCATACTTACTCTCCTTGGTATCACCAACCTGTATTTCGAAATTCATGTCATAATGAAAGCGTGGCATAAAGGAAAAGCCGACCCTTAATTGAGCCCAATTCGTCACCGGGGAGGACACATCGATTCCGATGCCCGTAGTTCCCAGCGTCAGCGCGGCATCCAAGTGATTGAATATATTGTTTTCCTTCACGAAACTCTTGAGTTGGAACTTGTTTTCCTGAGCCATCAAAGGAAAAGCAGAAAACAGCAGTACCAATGAAATCAAATACTTCTTCATATCCTATTTACACATTATTTCATCCTCCATCTCCCTTCGCGCTCCACCATCGGCACGACAATCTCCTCATTAGTGGAATCACCGAAACAAAGCACAAGGAAGACGCTAGTATATTTTTGTATTGTATCTGTCTGGGCATTCACAATCCGCACGTCACGGATGCCGCGATGCGCCTGCTCCTGCTGGTGCATGAACTGCTTATACCCCACCAGCAACTGCTCCCGATAGTCGTCCGGGATGGTGTCGGAGCCATTCACCCCCTCCAGGAATTTGTCATACTCCCCTTTCAGCAGGTGCTCATAGTAGCCCTTGGCTGCCAGAGAGGCAAGTTCCTCTGCCGAAGGACCTGAGCATGCTGTCCACGAAAAGGCGGATACCAAGACAACGACTATCAGTCTGAGAAATCCCCTCATCATTTCTGCCGTATAAAGACATTGATGGGCGAGCCTGTCAACGTCCAGTTCTCACGGATCTTATTCTCCAGGAAGCGCTTATATGGCTCCTTGACGTACTGCGGCAGGTTGGCATAGAACACGAACGTGGGAATCTGCGTATCCGGCACCTGTGAGACGTACTTGATCTTGATGTACTTCCCCTTGATGGAAGGAGGCGGGAACGCCTCTATCAACGGCAGCATCACCTCATTCAACTTAGTCGTGCCAATACGTGCCTTCCGATTGAGATAGACCTGCTTGGCCGTCTCCAGGACTTTGAAGATACGCTGCTTGGTCAGTGCCGAGGCGAAGATGATGGGAAAGTCGACAAACGGCGCCATACGGTTCCGGATGGCTTTCTCGAAAGTATCTATGACAATCTGCGACTTCTCCTCCACCAGATCCCACTTGTTGACCACCACCACCAGACTCTTGTTGTTCTTCTGGATCAGTTGGAAGATATTCATATCCTGGGCTTCGATACCACGGGTGGCGTCAATCATCAGGATACAGACATCAGAATTCTCGATGGCACGGATAGAGCGCATCACACTGTAGAACTCCAAGTCTTCCGTCACCTTATTCTTACGACGGATGCCGGCCGTATCGACCAGATAGAAATCGAAGCCGAACTTATCGTAGCGGGTATAGATGCTGTCACGGGTCGTACCGGCAATCTCAGTCACGATATTCCGCTCTTCACCGATGAAGGCATTGATCAGGCTCGACTTGCCGGCATTTGGGCGCCCGACGACAGCAAATCGGGGTATGCCCTCTTCCAGTTCATCAGCACTCTTTTCCGGCAATTTTGCCAGCACTTCATCGAGCAGATCACCGGTACCGCTTCCTGTGGCAGCACTGATGCAATACGGATCGCCCAGTCCTAACTTATAGAACTCATACTGGTCATACAGTTGCTTGTTATCATCAGCCTTGTTGGCAACAAGCAGCACAGGCAACTTTGAGCGTCTCAGGATCTTTGCCACATCCTCGTCAAGATCAGTCATACCGCTCTTGATGTCAACGAGGAAAAGCACCAGGTCAGCCTCCTCCGTGGCAATGAGCACCTGCTTACGGATCTCCTCTTCAAAGATGTCATCGCTATTAACCACCCAGCCACCTGTATCAACGACAGAGAACTCCTTACCGTTCCACTCACACTTGCCATACTGCCGGTCACGGGTCGTTCCAGCCTCGTCGCTGACTATTGCCTGACGCGTCTTCGTCAGACGATTAAAGAGTGTCGACTTGCCCACATTGGGCCTTCCCACAATCGCTACTAGATTTGCCATATACTCTATTACTCAGGGTTATATCCAAAATGATTCAATTCTCTCTCCGACGACCGCCAGTCTTTGTCGACCTTTACGAAGACCTCAAGATATATTGATTTACCAAAGAACTTCTCGAGCGACTTACGCGACTCAGTGCTCACTTTCTTCAAGGCTACGCCCTGATGGCCGATGATGATGCCCTTCTGAGAGTCACGCTCCACGTAAATGACCGCATTGATATGAATATGCTTGTCGTCTTCCTTGAAACGCTCGACACCGACCTCCACAGAATAAGGAATCTCCTTGTCATAATAGAGCAGGATCTTCTCGCGGATGATTTCAGAGACGAAGAAACGGGCCGGCTTATCAGTCAACTGGTCCTTATCAAAGAAGGCTGGGCTCTCTGGCAACAGTTCCTGGATACGTTTCAGCAAGATATCCGTACCAAACTTATTCTTTGCCGAGATAGGCAGGATCTCCGCATTAGGCAACAGCCCATGCCATTTCTCCACGATATCGCCCAGAGACTTCTGGTCGCTCTGGTCTATTTTGTTTATCAGGAGCAGGACAGGCACCGTCATCCTTGAGACCTTGTCCAGGAAATCCCTGTTCTTCTCAGGATTTTCGACGACATCAGTCACATACAGCAACACGTCCGCGTCCTGCAAGGCCGACTCCGAGAAGGCCAGCATGGACTCCTGCAACTTGTAATTGGGCTTTAACACACCGGGGGTATCAGAGAACACAATCTGCATCTCAGGCGTGTTGACAATGCCCATAATGCGATGGCGAGTAGTCTGTGCCTTGAAGGTCGCAATGGAAATGCGCTCACCGACGAGTTGATTCATCAGTGTCGACTTACCCACATTGGGATTTCCCACGATATTTACAAATCCTGCCTTATGCATAACCGCTTCTTAGACAAAAAAACGCATTCTCTCGAGGAAGGATGCGTTTTTTCGTATTGTTTTCTTAAAGTTACTTATCACCATCGTATGCCCACTTATAGTAGGATGCGCCATGGACGAATCCTGCGCCGAAGGCCGTGAGAATCATATTATCTCCTTTCTTCAGCCTGGACTCATTGTCCCACAAAGCCAATGGTATCGTTGCCGCACTGGTGTTGCCATAATGCTCGATATTCACCATGACCTTATCCATCGGTACCTCCAGACGCTTAGCCACGGCTTCAATGATACGCATATTTGCCTGATGAGGGACTATCCATTGGATGTTATCCTTTGTCAGGCCGTTACGTTCTGCTATCAGTGCACAATCGTCACTCATACTCGTCACAGCATAACGGAACACTGTGCGCCCCTCCTGATACAGATAATGCAGCCTGTGATCAACAGTAAAATGCGAGGGAGGACATACCGAGCCGCCGGCCTTGATGTGCAGGAAGGGAAGCCCCTTGCCGTCAGCACGGAAATAAGAGTCCATCACACCGAGATTCTCCTCTTCGGTAGCCTCCAAGAGTACCGCAGCAGCCCCGTCGCCGAAGAGAGGGCAGGTCTGACGGTCCTTGTAGTCAGTCACTGACGACATCTTGTCCGCCCCGATGACGATGATTTTCTTATACCGGCCGCTCTGGATCATCGATGTGGCCACGTCCAATGAGTAGAGGAATCCACAGCATGCGCCCCAGAAATCGAATGCGAAGGCATTCTTCAGCCTGAGTTTTCCCAGCACGATGCTGGCTGTGGACGGAAATTTATAATCAGCAGTAGAAGTGGCGACAATTAGAGCATCAATAGAATCCGGATCAACGCCTGTTTTCTGCATCACCTGCTTGGCGGCCTTACGCGCCATATAAGAAGTGCCGAGTCCCTCCTCTGTCAGGATACGGCGCTCCTTGATGCCCACACGCGTCATAATCCACTCATCATTGGTGTCTACCATTCTCGACAACTCCTCATTGGTGAGGACATAGTCGGGCACATAGCCACCTACGCCTGTGATTATCGCGCTAATCTTATTGCTCATTACTCAGCGACTTCCTCCTCCTTCTTGATAGCGACCTTACCACGATAGTAGCCGCAAGTCGGGCATACCGTGTGATACACATAGTAGGCTCCGCAGTTGGGGCATACTGCCAGTGTTGGTGCTACAGCCTTGTCGTGCGTACGACGCTTGGCCTGACGGGTGCTTGATTGTCTTCTTTTAGGATGTGCCATAATTCTATAATTCTTTTAATATTTAAACTTATTACTCTTTTAACTTCAATAATGCGCTCCATCGGGGGTCTACGGGCTGGTCGGACGCCTCATCGCTGCTTCGGTCAGTTGAGAGTTCTTCCAGAACTTTGCTCATCGCAAGGTTGCACTTGCCAGGTGCATGCACATGCTTGATGGGTATAGCCAGCACCACAAACTCATAGATGAGCCACGACGTATCGAGTATTCCTTCGTCCTCAGGTAGCGTAATGACATCATCTTCCTCGGAGTAGACCGCACCAAGTTTCACTATCAGGCGATTGTCAGCCGATACCGGCTGATCCATGTCGTCGAGACAGCGGTCACAGGCCACGGTCACTGTGCCCTCGGTATGAAACTGGAGTTCGTAAAAGCCGGTTGCCTTGCGTATAGACAGCGACACATGCAATGCCCCATGCCTCAATTCCGAGCCGTCCAGAGCCTCAAAGAAACGGTCATCCAAGTCGAAATCCAAGGCTCTCTCAGCCTCTGTCAGGCTCTTCAAATCAATCTTAAAATGCTCTAAACTACACATTTACTCATTATTTGGGGTGCAAAGTTACGAATATTTTTTCAGATAAGACACAGATATTTCATTTTTTTATGTTTTTACCGAAAAAATGCCTCCCGGATTACACACATCAGGGGCTAAGTGTGCAATTCTATGCGGAAAACAGTGCCTTTCCCAACCTCCGACTGCTTCACGAAGATGCGTCCCTTGTGGTATTCCTCCACAATACGCTTCGCCAGTGAGAGGCCCAGACCCCAGCCGCGCTTCTTCGTCGTGAATCCTGGCGTAAACACATTCTTGATGTCCTTCTTGCGAATGCCCTTGCCATTGTCGGCTACCTCGATGGCCATCAGTCCGTTCTCATCGGTCAGCGTGATGTCTATCCTCCCCTTCCCCTCCATCGCGTCGACGGCATTCTTGCAGAGGTTCTCTATCACCCACTCAAAGAGCGAGGCGTTCATCTTCACGATGACTTCATGGTCGGGCAGATGCCTGGTTATCTCCACTTTCTTCGACGTCCGTCTGTCCATGTAGTCCACCACGCGGTCGAGCACCTCATTCATGGATGCCTCTACGGGTTCCGGCAGCGACCCGATCTTCGAGAAGCGCTCGGCTATCCGTTCCAGCCGCTTCACGTCCTTGTTCATCTCTGGTATCAGGTCGTCCTCCGGGTAGTTCTCCTTCAGGATTTCTACCCAAGCCATCAGACTGGAGATAGGCGTGCCCAACTGGTGGGCTGTCTCTTTCGAGAGTCCCACCCACACCTTATTCTGTTCCGCCTTCTTTGAAGCCAGCAGTGCAAAGATAGCCACGACGACGAATATCATCACGATGCCCAACTGCCAGTAAGGATACTGTGACAGCCTTTTCAGCAGTGTCGACTCATCATAGCACACCAGTTGATAGTCCTTATCCGCATCTGCCTGAAGCGTGTCTCCCCGCATGCCGTCCAACTGGATCTTGATATAGTTGCCGTCATTAAGCATCGACTTGGCATAGCGTGCCACATAGTCGGCAGAATCCTCCGCCGTACGCGCGTTCATATCTATATTACGGTAGTCTGTCACTTCTCCGTCCGCATCCATCACGATCACGGGGATGGTGTTGTTGCTCTGTATCACATTCAGCACCAGCGAGAGGTCCGTATTCTCATCAGCGCTGTTCAGCGTTCGAAGCGCCTCCGCCCAAGTCACCATCTTGTTGCGCTCCTCCTGCTGCAGGTCCGCCACCAGATAGTGCGACACAATCAGCGACGCCATCGCAATCACGATGGCCGCCACCACAAGGATGATCTTCACCTGTCTGATTCTGTCAGTCCACTGCATACCTTATATAAACGTGAAAGCCTCAGAGATATTGTTTAGGACAGTCAGTTCCTTTCAAAAAGTCCTCAAATATTTGGCAGTCTCGGGAATAGTTAGTATCTTTGCACCGACAAACTGAAGTTAAACCCTTTAAATTTAATCATTATGGGAAAAGAGAATTTGAAGCAACAGAAAGGAAATGCGACAATGAGAGGAAAGTATCTGGATCCGAAGGCCGACCTGACATTCAAGAAGATATTCGGCGAGCACCCGAATCTCGTCATAAGCCTGCTCAACGCCCTTCTCCCCCTGGAGGGCGACGAATACGTGGAGAGCATCGAATACTGGCCTGCAGACAAGATACCTGAGCGCACGACAGCCGAGAAGTACAGCATCGTCGACGTGTGCTGCAAGGACAACAAGAAGCGGGAGTTCATCGTCGAGATGCAGATGTCGTGGACGGAGGCTTTCAAGAAGCGCGTGCTCCTCAATGCGTCCAAGGCCTATGTGGCACAGTCCACGAAGGGCGGCGACTACGAGAGCCTCCAGCCCGTATATGCCCTGAACTTCGTCAACGAGGTGTTCCAGAAGGACGTGGACGACTATTACCACTACTACCATTTCGTGCACGACAAGTACACGAACAAGGTGATCGACGGCCTGCACCTGATTTTCGTGGAACTGCCCAAATTCAAGCCCCAGACATTCTCTGAGAGGAAGATGCAGGTGCTGTGGCTCCGCTTCCTGACGGAGATCGACGAGCATACGCGCGAGGTGCCGGCGGAACTGCTTGAGAGCGAGGAGGTGAAGGAGGCCCTGGAAATCGTTGAGATTGCGGCATTCACAGATGCGGAGATGCGGGCCTACGACAAGTTCTGGGACAACGTCAGTGTCCAGAGGACTATTGAGAATGCCCTCAAGCGGGATGCGGAAAAGGCCAAGGCGGAGTATGAACAAGCCAAGGCCAAAATAGAGATTGTCAAGGCTGAATTAGAACAAGCAGAGGCTGACAAAGAGAAAGCAGAGGCTGATAAAGAGAAAGCAGAGGCTGACAAAGAGAAAGCAGAGGCTGACAAAGAGAAAGCAGAGGCTGACAAAGAGAAAGCAG
>CAMVJQ010000023.1 GCA_947167845.1 uncultured Prevotella sp.
CCCCTATAAGGGGAGGTCACTTGCCCTAACGACTCCCCGCCCCTATAAGGGGAGGGGTTAGGGGTGGGGTGAATCAATAAGGTTCGACCGATTACTCCTCCCAGCGGAGAACGGCGCCGTTGCGACGGGCGGGGTCGGCCCCGACAAAGTCCATCGAATAGGGACTGCCCGTGGTGGGACTCTTGCCGATATAACGGTGATTACGCAGAGAGAAGAGCATAAAGTCATGGTTGAGATAGTCCTGCCAGAGGAACACCTCTGCCTCCTTTTCGTCGGTGGTGAAACGCACGTCGCCGGCCAGCCCTTCACCATACGTCTTTATATAGCGACCGTCAACACACTTCAGCGACACCTTGCCATGGCCACGGTCTACAATCTGGAACTGCGTGCGCTGACTCTTTTCCTCAGCACGTGTGTCGTAGAGGATGCCGTGCGGATCGCATACGGCTGGACGGCCCGTGGCCTTGTTGATGATGCGGAAGGTCTTGCCGTAGGGGATGTTCTGGCTGCGGTCGGCGCAAGGCTCCTCGACGGTGAAGTTGTCGAACTCGGCATAGCCCCCGTTTCTGCCGCCCACATTAAAGGCAAACAGGGCATGGCGCGAACCCTGGAACGAGATGAGTTGATAAGAGAGCGGCATCATGCGGCCCAGCGTCTGAAACGTTTTGCCGTCAGTGCTGTAGGCATACTGTGCCTGGTCGTTGTCATAGTCGCCGATGCTGCGCAGCCATATCTTAGAGGGGAGAGGAGAGAGGAGAGAGGAAAGAGGGATGTCGATGGTGTCGTTGGTCAACTGCTCAAAGCAGCGCAGGGTCATCTCCTTCCCCTTCTTCACGATGCCAATCCACGAGCAGGGCACATTGATATTCCCGAGGCCGGCCACATCGCCGTCCTTCAGGCCCTTCACGCTCAGTTCCACCGTGGCGATGCTCTTCGGGCCGATGACGCGCTGTGTCAGCGTGTTGCGGGCCCACATCAACTGCTCGGCCGGCTGCGACTGGATGCGCAGGCGTCCGCCCTTCAGGCTCCACATCTTTTCCTCCGGATTATGGTTCCACTGCCAGATGGGCTTGAGGCTCTTTCCGACCACACCGGGGCGCGAAAGTGCGGTGGTGCGAGAATAGTCAAAGTCGTCGCTGCGGTCGTAAGGAGCGTGCGGAGTAATCTCGCTCCCCCGCTCCCCCGCGCCTTCGCTCACCCGTAAGGAGCCTTCGCTCCCCTGCAGTCCCGGCTTGAACCAGGTACGGGGCGCACGGCCGAGATTGCCCTCCAGGCCCACCATCGGCCAGCCGTCCTTCCAGGTCATCGGCATCAGGCAGACGGTGCGGCCGATGGAGTGGAAGTCCTGCATAAACAGTGCCCACCACGAGCCGTCCTTGAACTGCACGATGCCACCCTGATGGGCATTCGTGCAGGCCGTGGCATCCTTGTCGACAGGGCCGAGGCCGAACTTTGTGCCGTCCTGCCCTATCCGGTATTTCTCGCCGCGAGGCACCTGCGTCAGCGAGGCAGCATGATAGCCGTAGGTCTCGTCGGCCGTGATGACACGCGTCTCGTAAGGCCCCCAGATGCTCTTCGAGCGGGAACAGAGCGTACGGCCGTTGGGACGGTAGTCAGTGCTGATCAGGTAGTACATACCGTCGATCTTGTACATGTGATGGCCCTCGCCCACGCCGTTGCCCTCAGGGATGATGACACGCTCCGTGCCCTCCTTCGGCCCACTCATGTCGGGCTCCAGTTCCGTACACTTCACCTGGCCGTAGCCGTGAATGGCATACACCTTGCCGTCGTCATCGAAGAGCACGCCCAGGTCGTAGATGTTACCTTTCATATTATGGTGCTCCCAGGGGCCGCGGATGTCCTTCGCCGTATAGCACTGCAGCCCCTTGCCATTGACATTCGAGAACACATAGAACTGCCCGCTGGCATAGCGTATGCACGGTGCCCAGATGCCCTGGCCATAGATCTCCCTGTGGTTCTTCAATGCAAAGGCATCGTCGCCGAAGTCGAAGCGGTCGAAGCAGTACGAGACGTTCTCCCAGTTTACAAGGTCCTTGGAGTGCAGGATGACCAGGCCGGGCACGGCGTGCATCGTCGTTCCTGCCAGATAGTAGTCATCGCCCACGCGGAGAATGTCGGGGTCGGAAAACTCGTCATAGAACAGAGGGTTGGTGAATGTGCCGTTACCATTGTCGGCAGTCCACGACTTCGTCTGCGCCATCGCCGTCAGCGAGGCCGTCAGCATAAGAGTAAGCAATAGTGGTCTCATCCTGTCTGTAGTTTTAATTATATCATTCAAATTTGGGCACAAAGTTACGAAAAGTCGAGAGAAGAACAAAACAAATTCATTTCTTTTTTTCCCGAGACGGAGTAACTCCGCTAATTAGTTGGCAAAATCAGCCCAGAGACATACCTGCTCAGGCATTTTACGCTCCTGATGAACGAAAGTGTCAAGCATCCAGGCCATTCAAAACGGTAGAAATGGCATTACTCCCATCGCTTTTCAGCACAATATGGAGTTTTCATCCGCACGGGAAATTCTCCGTCTCGGAAAAAAAAGAAATGAATTTGTTTTGTTCTTCTCTCGACTTTTCGTATCTTTGTGCAGAAAATTGATAATTATATCAACGACAGAACGGACAGAACGGAATACATAATGATAAACCTATTAAAGATGAAAAGGAATATCCATCTGACACTCATGGCACTCGCCGGACTGCTGCTCCATCTGGAGGCCGCAGCCCAGAAGGTCTCACTCACTGTGACGAACCCTACCGACATGCAGCGGCAGGAGGTGATAGAAGCCGACCTGCAGGCCATCAGCCAACTGCTCAATACGGACAGCAGCGAACCTATAGTCGTCACCAATGCGCTGGGCCAGGAGATGCCCTGCCAGAAGAGTCACGACGGACGGCTGCTGCTCTTCGTTGCGCTTCAGCCTGACAGCAAGGCCGAATTTACCATCAAGAAAGGGAAGCCGTCGGCATTCAAGTCGCAGGTCTACGGCCGCATCTACCCCGAACGGCTCGACGACCTGACATGGGAGAACGACCGCGGCATCTACCGTATGTACGGCCCGGCCCTCCAGCGGACAGGCGAGAAATCGTACGGCACGGATGTATGGGTGAAGAACACGCCGGAACTGGTGGCCGAGCAGCGCTACCGCCTGCACATGGCAGGCTGGGCCAAGGGCGACTCTCTCAGGAAGGCCGGTAAGAAGGAAGAGGGCGACGCCGTGTTTCGCGACGCCTCCTTCCATCTCGACCACGGCTACGGCATGGATGTCTATTCCGTCGGTGCCAGCCTCGGCTGCGGCACCCCGGCCCTGATGAAGGACGGGCAACTGTGCTTCCCCTATTGCTTCAAGGAGTGCAAGATACTCGACAACGGCCCGCTACGCTTCACCGCTGAACTGACTTATGGCACAACCGCCGACGGTACGACAGAGCATCGGCTCATCACGCTCGACAAGGGCTCCCACTACAACAAGATGACGGTATGGTACGAAGGCATCAGCAAGCCGACAACGCTGGCAGCAGGCGTCGTGCTGCACGGTGACAAAGATCTGGTATTAGACAAGGACTACGTGCTGTATGCCGACCCGACGGACAACCCGAAAGTCCATCAGTCGCAGATATTCGTCGGCACCCTTTTCCCTGAAGGCGCCAGCCAGACTGTGCGTCTCGACGGCAAGCCCAGCCACGGTGTCGGCCTCATCCAGCAATACAAGGGGGCGCCCTATACCTACTACTTCGGCTCCGCCTGGAGCAACTACGATGTCACCACCCTTGCCCACTGGCGACTCCTGGCAGACGAATACCTCGCCAGACTCAGGCAGCCGCTGTCCGTCCAACTGAATCCATAACATAGGGACGGACTCGTGCCGGATCCGTAGGTGAAACTTTCTGGAATGGGTTCTAAAACTTTTTGGAATGGGTACAAAAAATATCTGGAATGGGTACAAAAAAATATCCGGAATGGGTAGACCTTTTCCCTATTTCAACTGTGGCCAGCCGTCGGCAGTCCAGGCGATAGGCCGCTGAATCAGGATGGCCGCGCCATTATGCTTGGTGCTGTAGCCGTGGCAGATGAAGATGTCCTCGCCCTCGAAGGTGTAGGCAGCACAGTGGCCCGCCGCCTCAAACTGCTGCTTGTCGCCTTCCAGGAAGAGCGTACCGCCACCATAGAGCATGTCCTTGCCTTCGCGGTCGAGATAGGGGCCGGCAACGGACTTGCTGCGCCCCACGGCCACGCGGTAGTTGCTCTTGGCACCCCGACAGCAATAGTCCCACGACACAAACAGGTAATAGTAGCCGCCGTGCTTGAAGATAAACGGAGCCTCGATGGCGTTGGTACCAGCGTATTTCGAGGTGGGATTCGCCTCCTTGGGCTTATAGTTGGGATCATAGCGCCGGGCGATGGTACGGGGCTTTTCGCCGGTTGCAATATGCATTGTCGAGTCGAGACGCGCCAGTTGGATGCCGTCCCAGAAGGACCCCCAGACGAGCCAGGGCTGATCCCGCTCGTCGATTATGAAGTTGGGATCGATGGCATTCCAGTTGTCGCGCTTATCCTTAGAAGTGACGATACAGCCCTCGTCGTCCCACATGGAGGATGCCAGCGAGCGCGCTGACAGCAGTCCGATGGCCGAGCCGTTCTTACCGAAGGTGGAGCAACTATAGGCGAGCCACCAGCGGCCGTGCCATCGGATGATATCAGGTGCCCAGACGTGATGGCGGAATCCCGGTACGGAGTCACGCGTCCACTGGGGGATGACCGTCATCACCGGCTGCGGCTTGACAGTCCACGTCTTGCGGTCTTTCGACGTCATCTGCTGTATACCCATGCCAGTGGCAAAGATATAATACGTACTGTCCTCATAAGCCATCACCGGATCGTGCACCATCGGGGTTTCTGTCGTGAAAGCCTCACGGGAGAACCGGGGGCGGCGCTGTCCCTGAGCCATCGTCATTTGGCAGACAGCAAGCCCCAAAAACAGTAAAGTAATCTTCTTCATCTTCATTGCAGTTAGTTTGCTGCAAAGGTACGAAAATAACTCATAATTCACAATACATGATTCATATTTTCTGCCACAGATGACACAGATTAACATGGATTAATAAAAATTTCAGTGAGAATCTGTGTTATCTGTGGCTTTTTTTTTATCTTTGCAGCGGATTTACATTAATATACTAAAATAATAAGCCGTTATGGACAAATATTGCATCCGCTTGCTCTCCCTGCTATTCCCTTTCACCGCATCCGCCTACAATCTTCAGCGCATCACAGTGCATGACCCCAGCATTGTGTGGGAGCCATCCCTCCAGAGTTACTATATTTTCGGCTCTCACAAGGCAGCAGCCGCATCCACCGACTTGATGAGATGGATCAGCATCACGCCCAAATGGGGAACACAGACGAACAACAATGCATCGAATGCCGCTGCGTTCAAAACCAATCTGACGACTACCATCAAAATCAAGGGCGAGGAGGTGACATTTGGCAACTTCGATGCCCATGCCTGGTCGGCCGCCATCACCAAGAACGATAAAAATGAAAACTGGACCATCGACGGCAACATGTGGGCGCCCGACGTCATCTACAACAAGGCGATGAAAAAATGGTGCATGTATCTCAGCATCAACGGCTTCAAATGGAACTCCAGCATCATCCTGCTGACTGCCGACAGGATTGCCGGCCCCTACAAGTATCAGGGTCCCGTCATCTTCTCCGGCTTTAATCTGACATCGGAAGCGAAAACCGATTATAAACTGACAGACCTGCAACTTGCCATCGGCCAGCAGACCTCACTCCCGGCACGCTACAAAGTGGGCAGCAAATGGCCCGATCGCTGGCCACACTGCATCGACCCCTGCGTGTTCTACGACGAAGAGGACAAACTCTGGATGGCATACGGCTCTTGGAGCGGCGGCATCTGGATAATCGAACTCAATGAGGAGACTGGCCTCCGCGACTACGATGTCACCTACCCCTCAATCGGCGGCTCCACAAATGCTGTCACCAGCGACCCCTATTTCGGGAAGAAGATTGCCGGAGGATGCTATGTCTCTGGCGAAGGTCCCTATATCGAACATATTGGTGACTACTACTTCCTGTTTGTCAGTTATGGATTCTTTGACTCGACAGGTGGCTACCAGATGCGCGTCTTCCGCTCGTCGAATCCCAACGGGCCCTATGTAGACGCCAATGGTACAAGTGCCATTTTCTCGGACTGGAGGCTGAACTACGGGCCCGGCGGCAACACCCGTGGCGTCAACATCTTCGGAGCCTACAGCGACTGGGGCTATCAGGCGACAGGGGCATACGGAGAGCGGTCGCAAGGCCACAACTCCATCATCGCAGCGGAAGACGGCCGCACCTACCTTGTCTATCACACCCGTTTCCAGAACTATCCTGGCAACCTTGAGGCCCATCAGGTGCGCGTCCATCAAGTGTTCCAGAATGCTGACGGCTGGCTCGTGGCCGCCCCCTTTGAATACACGGGGGAGCAGGTGAAGAGCGAGGACATCGCCACCACGCAGCAGATAGCCACAGATCAGATACCCGGCACATATCAACTGTTAGTACACTCCTATGGACTGAATCACGCAGACCGTGCCTACAACAAGCCCTCAGAAATAGAACTGAAGGCCGACGGCACCATCAGCGGAAGCCGAACGGGCACATGGAGCGTCACTGAGGGCACCTCATACATCAATATCAAAATCAACAGCACTGAATTCAAAGGCGTGATGGTGGAACAGACATTGGAACCTAAGAACGAAAAGGCCGCCGCCTTCACGGCCATGGCCAAGAACGGGACTACCATCTGGGGCTATAAGTCGGAGACCGCCGGATATAAGACGGCTATTAACGATGTAAAGACAGCCACACCGGGCAAAGACGGCGCTGTATATGACATGCTTGGACGCCGAGTCAGCACTCCACTCCAAAAAGGTATCTATATCAAGGACGGTCGCAAGTTTATCGTGAAATAAACTTGGCCGACCGTGCCTCTCTCTTAAGAGCACTGGCTATCTCCTGTGGACTAAGGGTGACAGGGCCCTTCATCAGTTCCGGTACATTGTAACTCTTCATCAACTGCCGATGATAGTCGGGATTGCTACAGGGCAATTCAAATGGCTTGGATCCCTTGCCTTGACTGTCAATATGAGCGATGAAAGGACGCGTGAAGGTGCCGTCAGTCCGTCGTGAGGAGAAGACGATCCACCGGCCACTGCTCGACCATACATGATAACTCTCCGTCTGGTCTGAATTGCATTCAGTCAAAGGTCCGACGTCCCCCGTCTTCAGATCCATCATCCACAGGTCGGCGTCGTGATGCCAGATATGGAAACAGCCATAACGGGCGACGGTGAAGAGCAGACGGCGTCCGTCGGGCGAAATCCGGGGCAAGGTGGCACTACGGTCATACTTGGCCGCATCGAACACCAGTTCACGCTCACCGAACTGACGGGTCGCCGGGTCGTAGGACATCCTATAGATATTATACTTCAGTTCCCTGGAACGCATCACGATCTCCTGCTCCGGGGTACGGGTGTCGACATACACCTTCTGCGACAAGGAATCCTTCCTGTAAGGTTGATAGGCGAAATGGGCACTACAGAAATAGAGCCAGCGCCCGTCGGGCGACCAACTGGGGAATATCTCCAGTTCGTCGGTCTGAGGATCGATGACCTTCATCTCATCCCGCTTCAGGTCATATATCATCAAGTCGCTCTCTGAGTCAAGCACCTCAATCTTGTCGGTACCACTCGTATGGAAAGCCTGCATCGTCTTATTGGCAGAATAGGCTATCAGTGGCTGAGAAGGATGCCAGGCAGGATAGGCGCCGGAGGTAGGCGCATCTGCCCGCTTCAGGTTGACCTTATAGACTGAATCGTCGTAGGCTATGAGCGTCCCGCCATGCGTCTGACGAGCATGAAACTGCATCCGCCGGGGATTATAATTCTGATAGTTATGGCAGTTGACACACTGGCCTCCCGACTCCGTACTGCAAAGCATATTGTCGACAATCACACGTTCATCGAAATTCTCCAGACAACGTTGGTTGATGGTCAACTCCTCGTAAGCGACGTAAGAAGGCGAGATGAGGCGGTAACTGAGCCATGGATCGATACTGTCCTTTGACACATAAATCTGGAACGGACGAAGTCTGAGCCACCTTCCGCCTTTACGTACAAAAATCTCCACATCGATAGATTTCCCCTTTGCTGCTGCCGTCAGTTTGCGCCACTCTTCAATCGGCGGACAAGCCTTGATACCTTCACAAACGATCTCCCCCCCATTAGCGGAAAAACGGGTAAGAGCATCTTCGACACCCACCAGCAGTTCAAAGCAGAGCGGGGCTATATTAGCAGGTACCGTCACATTGGTATAGTCGGGATAGATATTCGGCGGCACCTGGGTCTTTACGAAATCCTTCGGTATGGAAGCGCCCCCACAAGCGATAAGCAACGCACAATGCACAATGCATAATGCACAATTCTTAATGCACAATGCACAATTCTTTATCTTGGTAATCATAATTCTCAATTTTCAATTCTCAATTGTCAATTAAAGAAGTAATGATAGAAATAGGTGTCATGGAAACGGTCGTAAAGGGCTGAAGCGACCGATTCATTCACCTGACCGTGATGCTGCTCCATTGCAGCCAGGAATTCATCGCATCGCTTGACCACCTGAGGGTCAAACGGCATACGACTGGTATCCACTTCATCTGAGAGCCGACCGAAAAGACAGGCTGCTTCCTGATAGTGCAGTGGAGCCCGCTGCTCGGGATGCAACTCCGTGTACTGATAGAACTGCAGCCAGAACACCTGCATATTGCGCAACTGCAAGGCAGCCAGCAACGACTGTTCCTGATAAATGGGATTCTGGCTTTCTGCACTTGCGAAATGATTTATCATAAACTGCTCGCAGTCTGCATTATCTGAGGTGAGATAGTCATCATCATTCTTCAGCATATAGAGAATGGGACGCAGTTCTGGGTCGTTGGTCATCAGACGGGGATTACGCAGGAAAGCCTCGTACTTCTCACACCATTTCCGCTGGAAGGTGGTCTTCCTCAGGATGCTGATATACTTTCTGACTGCTTCCTGCTCGCCGTTCAGGAGCGCACACTTCACCATCATCTTCACCCCCTCTACACTCCAGCCATACTCTACCCCATCCTCGATGCACCAACGGTAGCAGAAGTTCAGCAGGCCATAGTTCAGATAGAGTTTCTTGCCGTCAATATGCAGCAGACGAGTTGGAAACGGTGAGGACGACGGACTATTACCGTTGGGATAGTGATACATCTCGCTGCCCTGCCGCCCGAGACGGAACAGGGCAAGATTGCGCATCATACAGATGTCACGGGTAGGGTGATTGACATCGGCTGACAATTTGATGACTTGTTCCCAGTCTTGTCGGTCAAGGGCACGGCTCATCCGCAACTCCCGGCGGAAGTTGCCGTCCTTATACCAGAATATACATGTAGCGAGCACTAGAACCACTGTTAAGAGAACAGGCTTATATCCAGCCTTCTCAGGCCATCTCACAAGCGCCATCGTCACCAATACCAGCACCAGCAAGACGTATGGAATGTAAAAGACTGGATAACCTTTGTCATTCATCTGAAACACAGGCAGGGCTGTCCAATAGATATTCACCATATTTGTCTCATGATAGACTAAATAATAGCAAAAAAGGGGTATAGCGGCGATGGCAGGAATGGCTATGAGCGTAGTGACAATCGCTGCACGCCGGCTCTTAGCGGTACGCCAGGAAGAAACTGCCATCAGCAAGAGAGCCAGCAAACCATAGAACCCAAACAGTGGATAGCCACAGACGGCTGTCAGTATTAGGAAAGCCAAAGACAAGTGCACATACCTTGCAGAAAGCCATCTGTAACAGCCAACCAACGAGACAACAACTATTACCCCCAAAGTGGCGACAAAGTAATAGCCACGCAACTTAAGATAGTAAATCCAATAGCCCAGACTGACATCACTTATCAGCAGGAGAACAACCGGCACCAGCGCCACAGCAGCCCATCGGGCAGGAATACGGAAAGCCACCAATGTCACAACTACCAGCACTGCCCAGCAGAGGCATAGCAGGACAACACCAAGCACAGGATACATGAAGTACTGCGTCAGATAGACACCTGCCCAGGAGAGCAGGCCGCCTGATGACACCATACACTGCTGAAAGAAAAGCGGGGTGTTGAGAAAGAGACTTCGTTCCTGCACACGATAAAGGACGTCGGCGTCAAATGCCGACAGTGCAACGGCTATCAGAACCAGTCCCACAAAAGGAACGGCAACCAGCCATTTACGGGAAGAGGCTGTCGCTGACATCTTGCCAGCGGCAGCCTCATTACGATATTGATGCTTACTCAATGCCTATCTTTCCGTTCCACTGCAGATACCACTTGCGGGGATCGCTCAATGCCTGGATACCAGCATCCGACATCTTGTTCTCCGCACCTTTTCGGGCACTGATCTTGTCGACCATGAACTGTCCGGGATTGCTGCTACGCATGGCAAAACGCATGATGTCATAATAGCGGGTTCCCTCGAAGGCAAACTCCAGTGCCTCCTCTGTCAGCAGCAGATTGCTGACATACGCCTGGAATGTAGCAGTCTGCTCTGCCTCCGTCTTCAGCGTATCCACCGGCAACTGATAATACTCGTTGAGCGGCGTGAAGCCCGAACCACGGGTATGAACACCTATTGTATTCATCGTCGAGGTGGTGCGGTTGTTGGCAAGAGCCTCAGCGGTGAAGATGCCGTAACGGGAAGCCGGGAAGTCGAACTGGCTAATCCACGTTGAATCACTTTGAGAGTAGTAGGGATAGACCTCTTCACTGAGCACCTGATTGTTCAGGCCTTGTGACAGGATCTGGAACGCCATACGGGGATAGCCAGCCATATTCAGGGCCTCAGCCATGCGCAGGTAGACCATCATCTTGCGGTAGACATGTACATTACGCGTTGAATACTTACTGATAGTCTGTGTCTCGATCTGCTCACCGGTATTCTTGTCGCGTGTATAGCCTTCCGACCAGTAATAGAACAGGCGCAAGTCACCCGAACGATGGTACGACATGCCCTTGGGAGCATAGGTGACCGAGGTCGCGTTTGTTCCCACGCAACAATGCTGCTGACTCTCCGAAATCTCAATCATACGCGTTGAGGGAGTCAAACTATACTTATAGTCATTCTCCTCGCGCGAATTGAACAGATTGCGCAACTCGCTGTAGTTACCCTCGGCACGAATAGAGTCACAGGGAATCATCGTGATCAGTTCCGAATTGTCCATATAAGCCTCCTGTGCAGAAAGGGAGCCCCAGAATCTGATACTGTTCCACGTGGTGCTGCCAGGAGACCACGTATAGAGGTTGATACCTGTAGGATACGTGGAATTCATGCCATTGCGCTCAGAGATGTACTTATAGTAGCGCAGGGCTGCCTGCCTGTAGAGTTCGGTCGAACCACTGGCACTGGCCTGCCACAGATAGAGATCGCCCAGCACGATATTGATGGGGAACCAGAAGAAGCGCGAGTCTGTATTACGGATAGTGCCATAGTAAGGATACTCACGGCCGTATTTCTCAGCCAGCGGCAGCAAGTCATTGATGAAATACTGGCAGACGGCCTGCAGGTCGTACATGGGATAGGTGGCCTCTGCCTCCTGCTTGGTCAGGATCGGGTCGGTCACGAATGGCACGCTTCCATAGTTGAGCACCAACTGCAGATAAGTCCATGCACGGATAGCCTTTGTTGCGGCATACTCCTTCATGAAGATGTACTCATTGCGGTTGTTCTTCAAGGCCGTGTCGGCATGCGCTATGAAATAGTTGCAGTTGTTGATGACGGCATAATAGTCGCGCGGCACATTATACTGGTTGTTGTCACCGACATTGAAAAGAGCCACATCACGCAGGTCGCTGCTGGCAACACTGGTGACATCGACCAGGTCGCCTCTCACCTCACCGAGCAGGATCGTACGGTCGGCCAGTGACTGCAACTTACTGAGGATGCCTGTCATCGAATAGATGGAGTCGGTGGCATTGTTAAGATGCTCCTTATCAGCATAGATGATGTTGTCAGAATCCCGCTCGAAGAAATCCGCACAACCGGCAAGCAATGCACAATTCACAATGCACAATGCACAATACACAATGCACGATGCACTATTTTTTATCTTGGTAATCATAATTCTCAATTTTCAATTCTCAATTTTCAATTACAAGTTGATCTTCACTCCAGCCACCACTGAACGACTCTGAGCCAACTGCCCCAGGTCTATACCCTGACCGATGACGTTGCCCGTCATGGTGAACTCAGGATCAGCGCCCAGATACTTGGTGAGCGTAAACACATTGTTAGCCTGTACCCAGAACTGCAGACCCTGGATGAACTCCGACCTCAGGGGGAGGTCATAACTCAGAGTGACTGACTTCAAGCGCAAGTAACTGCCATCCTCAATCCAACGATTGCTGAAGCGCGAGTTGCCCATAGGATCCTGGAACGTGATCTGAGGAATGTCGGTCGTCTGGCCTTCTACCTGCCAACGACGGGTAAGGGCCGTCGTCTGGTTCATGAAGCGGGAACCGCCTTCCAACTGGGCACGCATATAGTTATACACATCGTTGCCGAGAGAATAGTTGAAACGCACGTCAAGTTTAAACCGCTTCCAGCCGACGGAGGTAAAGATGTTACCATACAGGTCGGGGTTCGGGTCACCGATGACGGTACGGTCGGCCTCCGTGATCTGATGGTCGCCATCAAGGTCGGCGAAGTGGATGTCACCAGCGCCGAAGTACTTGCGGTCAACACCATTATCGGCCAGGACATACAACGAAGCACTCTCTGCCTCTTCAGTGGTAGAGAACACGCCAAGCGACTGGTAGCCATAGAATACGTTGGCGGCCTGCCCGATCTGGGTGCGGATAGTGGCACCGTAGACACTATTGTCAACATACTGTGCGCCATCGGCCAGTTCCTTGATTTTATTCTTGTAGTGACCTACACTACCCCCCAACTGCCACTGCCAGTCCTTCAGATTCAGCACCTTGAACGTGGCGGAGACGTCGAAACCTGTGTTCTCCAACTTACCGCTGTTCGACCAGTTCTTGTCAAGACCTGACAGGAATCCGAGTGACTGCATCGTGAGCAGGTTACTGGTGCTGCTCTTGAAGAAGTTGGCAGACAGAGCAATGCGGTTGTTGAGCAGACTGGTCTCCAGTCCGACATTGAAGCGACGGGTCGTCTCCCACTGGATCTTCGTATTGCCGATACCGTTGAACGACAGGCCTGCAATAGCATGCAGATACTGCTGTGCACGGAAATAACTGCGGGCGGCATAATAGTCGATATCATCATTTCCACTGACATCAAAGCCAGCCGTCAGGCGCAGATAGTCGATGCCCTTCACCTTGGCCAGCCAAGGCTCATTGGTCATCACCCACGAGGCCTGAACACTTGGGAAGAGTCCCCAGGCGGCATTAAGCATGCGGATATTACCACCATCCTGTCCAAAGCGTGAAGAACCGTCGGCCGTCAGGTTTGCCTGCAGGAAGTAACGGCCCAGGAAATTATACTCTGCCTGTGCATACATAGACATGGCGTTCCAGTTATCATCCGTTCCACCGTCGCCCGTATTCTTCAGGCTTGAACTCATGAACGGTGTCTTATCATTACCCGTGTCATAACCCAACTGAGAGTTCATGGTGTAACTTTCCCAGTTGATGCGGACACCGCCGAAGACATGGATGTCATGAGCACCGTAGCGGTTCTGCCAGTCGAGGCGCGTATCACTCATCACGGAGTTCTGCTTCGATGCCAGCGAACGGACCTCGTTATTACGGGTATCGCCAATGCTGCTGACATAGTAACTCGGTGTTCCATTGATCGGGATGTAGTACATCTCGTTGGTGTTCACCAGATTATAACTGAAGTGCTCTGAGAGGGTCAAGTTAGCATGGATCTTGATCTTCGGCGTCACCGAGAGGTTAAGCATCGAGTTCTCAAAGCGGTTCTTGTTCTCAGCATCCGCATACTCATTAATGGCTGCGGGATTGCCGAGTTTCCAGTTATATCCATTGTAACTGGCCAAAGCCTCAGAGAGGTATGACTCCTCATTGATATCATAGTGAGAGTCGCTGAGTTTACCACGGCCGTAACTGTATGGGCTCAGGAACGGACTCTTCACGTATGCCAGGAAGGCAGGAGAAGTCGGTGTCCCCTCATCGTAACTCTCAGGAGCGCCATCATTACGGATATTACGCGTGGTGTTGGCAAACGAGGCATCGAAGCGGACGTCAACACGACGCGAGAGATTGATATCCGTATTGAAACGGATGTTCAGGCGCCCCATACCATTATATTTCAGGGTGCTCTTCTGGTTCGTATAGCCTACAGAGAGGTTGTAATTGGCCACTTCATCACCACCTTCCACGTTGATACCATAGTTCTGGGTCATCGCCGTGCGATATACCAGGTCCTTCCAGTCGGTATTCTGGTGGTACTGCGTGTAATAATAGTAATTGGGATCCTCATTGAGGAACTTAAACTCGCGGTTGGTGGTGTTTGTCGTCTTCAACAACTCAGAAGCATAACTTCTGTACTGCTCTGCCCCCATGACAGAGAGGAACTTCGGCTTCAGCACCACACCGGCAGAGATGTTTGCCGTGATACGGGTAGCCATCGATTTGTTGCGGCGTGTCTGCACCAGGATGACACCATTGGCACCCTTGGCACCATACAGTGCCGTTCCGTTGCGCATCACCGTCACCTTCTCAATATCATTGGGATTAATATTCGAAAGTACGTCGTTGTAGAATCCGTCGTGCAGCATCACACGGTTATACTGCTGGTCATAGATGACGCCGTCAACCACGATGAGCGGCTGGGCATTCACATTCAGAGAGTTAAGACCCTGAATGAACATCACGCTTCCCACGCCCGGTGTGCCGTTGCGGCTGATGGTGTAAACCTGCCCTCCCAACTGCTTCTGGATCTCGTCTTTGATATTGACGGAATTCGTGTATTTGAAGTCAGTGGCCTGATAATCGTTACGCACGCTCGTCTCTGCCTGATACTCCGCATTGAAGATGGCCGGGTAGAGGCAGGAAGTCTTCTGCTGCTCACCGGGCATCAGACCCTGACGCACAGGATTGTAATCCGGTGTACGGACGAAGATCGAAGTGGTAAACACAGGAACTTTCAGTTCATAACTACCGTCATCATCAGTCAGAGCACTGTATCCATCGATACCGTCCGCCCGCACGATAGCACCCGCTATAGGCTTCTTCGTGGCAGCATCGGTCACGACACCGCGGACTGTTCTGGTCGGATAGTCTTTCTGCTTCTTCACGATGGCACGGACAGTGGTCTCAGCCTCTTCCTCCGTATCATCGTCCTGGGCAACTACACTGACGGGGAATGCCATCAGCAGTGTAAGTCCAAATAATATATATCTTTTCATATCCTTCATCATTCGTAGTTCAACATTACATTTATTCTTCATGCGGCTTCAGGATAATACAGTCGATACGCATCGTTCGAGTGTGCGTATTGTTACGTTGCTGGGTACTCGACACGCGTGTCTCCACCTTCAACGTCACCTGTGCATTCTCTTCTTCCAGGCCGTAACTACATACGGGGAACTTATAGTCCTCAGCAATCTTGATGTAGTCCACCACATCCGGATTAGTCGTATAGGAAGAGACCACCTGGTCGGTCTGCGCCACTCCCTGCTGGTTGTGGAAGCCCAGCGTACAGCGTACGACGGTCGGCAGGCGCTGTATCGCCGTGGCATTACTGTCGTTGGCCAATGCCGGAGCAGTCACCAGATAGATGTCGTAGCCGATATTAGAGAGTACGTCTGTGATGTTAAACGTCACACTGTGATTCACCGTCGTGATGGCAGGCTCAAACTCCACAAAACCATTGTTTGACACCGTGTTATAGAATGCATTGTCAGAAGTGACATAGCGGCTCTGTGGCGTGATCGTCTCCACCTGGAGGGTGTCGGAGCCCTGCACCCTCTCAACCTTGCTGACGGTCTGGATAGCACCTTGGCTCTCTGCCTCAATGATACGCGTCTGGAAGAAGGTCTCACGCTTGTCGAAAGGCCAGTCGCTTGACTTCATGACCTTACCATTACTGCACTCAACCTCTGTTGTGCCGGTAAAGATGCCGCCAGCCTGCAGCGGGTAGAAATACTGGTAATAATGCAGGCTGTCTGCTCCCCATGTGTAGCGACGGGAGGTGAAATTCGTCACGGCATTGGTCGACATGGCAGAATCCTGCAACATCTTGTCGGTATTGAGGGTGCGGCTGAAGGCCGTACCCTTGACGATGGCCATTCGCGTGTTGGTGTAATGCAAGGAGTCGCGGTCCTCCACGTTATTGTCATAATTGAAGTACTCCTTATACTCGTCCACCAGGTCAGCCCAGACCTCGTTGGTGGGAACCACCATCCAGTAGACACTGTCCTCTGAATTCAGGCGGGCACGAAGGAATTCAGAGTCAAAGAGGTCGTTCTGCTGCACGAAGACGGAATCCAGATAGACGGTCTTACCATCCACTATACCACCCTCGACACTTTTCTCCGGCTGGAACTCCCTGCGGTAGAACATGCTGTTGTAGAAGAAGTTCGCCACGCTGTCCAGGGCATTGTCCTTACGCAGATACTCAAACACGTTGGCGAAGTAGTTCACCTTGCTCCCCACGGTGAAGAGCACGCCGTTGCCATAAAGTTTGTTGGTTGATGTCAGCGGGGTATTGTCTATCTGCCCAGACTTCAGAATAGCGTACTTTCCGTTCATCAGCACAATGGAGTCATTGCTCTTGGAAGAAGTGGAGAAGTTATACAGTGCGATATGGTTCTGCAGAAACTCCTTGATGGTCGTGTTCTCTTCGTCATTCACCTTTCCCTTCTGCTGATTATAGGAAGCAATCAGCGCGTCGGCCTCATCCTTTGAGAGAGCGTCGTTGGTCGGCGCAAAGACGGTGAACACCTGACTGCTGGCCAGCGACTTGTCATACCCGCAGGCCTGCACCACACTGGCAAAGTTACTCAGATTCGCGTCTTTCTGGATAGCATCCCAAAGAGAGCCCTCCATAACGCCAGTAGAAGCACCGTTGTAATGGTCATCCCACGTATCCGTGCATGCTACCAGGGTTAGGGCGGCTACGGCCAGCCCTAACACCTTGTTATATATATTCTTGGTAATCATAATTTTCAATTTTCAATTCTCAATTCTCAAATCCTACAGATCGTCCTCCATCTCTCCGTCACCGTCTACACCGTAGACGCTCTTGGGAACCAGTTCGAGGTAGTCGAGCATAAACTCGTTGTTGTTACCCTGCTTACCGTCACTGGCCACACGGAATCGGATGTAGTGATCCTTGGTGGCATCCATATAGGTCTGACAGAGCACACGGCGGTGGGTACGGTAGTTACCCACGAAGAAGAGTTTCTCTGACGTACTGAAGTGGAACAGAGAACGCGGTGCACGGTAGGCCCCCAGGTTCTTCAGCACCTTCTGTTCAGAAGCCTTCTCCTCATCTGACGTCTTGTCGTAGTCAGCCGGTCCCTCATCCCATACGAAACGGTCGCCGAGGAATGCCTCGTCATTCAGGAACTGCGTCATGTCGAGGGGGATACCCTGCGGCACACCGTCGAAATAGACCTGTGCCACGCCACGGGTCGTCAGGGCACAGAAGCCGAGACGAACCTGCCAGTCACCGCTATATGGCACAGGAGGCAGACGGAACTCGAAGTCGTAGTCGCCGAAGAGGTTCCACTCATCACCCTGCCATGACCAGAAGTTGATGTGCGGACGGCGCAGCACGACATAGCAGTTGGAGAATTTCACACCGTCGAGATAGCCGAGGGGGAAGTAATAGTTTCGTCCGTTCTTCGGAGTCGATGAGTCATCGGGCACGCCGGAGTTGTCATCCTGTGTCGGGTCACCCTCGAAGCGCAGACCGTTGGTCATCACCTCTGGGAACACACTTGAGAAGTCGAGACGGATACGCATATTCTGCACCTTGTTCTGCACCTCATCGCTGAAGGCCACAATGTCATCCACATAGAAGAAGTGACCATTCAGGGCATCGTGCGTCACATCGGCCTCAACAGTCGGGTCGATATGCTGTCCCTCTATCTGGTACTGTGAGTCATAGCGACGGTTGATATAGCGCTCACCCTTGGTAGCATTGCCCATATAGGCCGTCACCGTCGCCTTTTCTATCTTAATCATAGTATGAGGCAGCAAGGTATGGAACCACTCAATCGGGTTAATCAACGTCTCTTCGAAACCGAAGGCGCCCTGCACCACACCGATGTTCACATCCATAGGCGTCAGGTCGGATGTACCGGCCACATAGCGAGTCAGGATATGATACTGGATGAAACGCTTTAGTGGGTTCACACTGTCCGTCAGGTTCTCAAAACTGTGGCCCGGTGCACTCACGTCATTAGGATATACCTTGTCGTATATCTGGCATGCCAGGTCATAGAGCGCACGGATATCACCTTTGGCAATACCGTATTTCGACTGCAAGACCTCGTCGGGTTCCACAAACACCGTATAGCCGTATTTCTTCGTGTCAGGCACCCAAGCCACTTCCTTCCAGAAGTCGGATGTGTAATAGTACTTGGCATACGACTTGGCATCATACGTATCGTCTTCCACCTTCGCAATCTGACTGATCACGTCAGTGGCTTCCATAGCCTTATAGAAGGTTGTGAATGTCTGATTGGCTGTTTCTGCCTGATCACGGATGATGTCGGCAATGTAACTGTTCGACTTCTCAATCACCATATCGATAGGCTGCATGATACCGTTCTCCACAGAGTCATCTTTCAGTGCATAGTAGATATGTGCCGTGCCTTCGAGGTACACCACGGCATTGTCGTCTTCATCGAAACCCTGAGAGGTTGCAAGATAACGGCCCAGCATGTTCGACGTCGCCAGACGGTCCTGTGTCATCTCCATCGTGGTGTACATATTGTTCACCAGGTGCGTGCGGGCGATGGTATCACAGTCAGCATCGCTCAACTGTGACACGCTGGTCAGCCCACGGCCTTGCAGGTACGTGTTGACAGCATCGTTCGAAGGGACAAAGCAGGTATAGTGACCGTAGGCCGACAGGAGGTCCATCAGTCCGGCACGGTTTACAATCTCGGTAAACTCACTGTATTCCGTCCGGTTCTTCAGGAAGTCACTGGCCATCTCACCGGTGAAGGTGTAGAAGTTGTCACTGTCGGGCTCGTCGGAACAGGCAGTAAGCGTCGGAACCATCAAGCCCAGCAGGGCCAGAAGTCCAAATATGTTATACTTTACTTTCTTCATAACTTTCTCTAATTCTTCTGATAATTACTATCCTCACCACTACTGAAGGCCGGGTTCTGGACGAGTTTCTTGTTCACCTTGATCTCGTCATTGTTGTACGGCCAGTAGATGGCATCCATCTTTGTCAGTTTGTTGGCAATCAGCGAACCGCCCGTCGTCACCTTGCGCAGAGCAGCGTTCGACAGGACTGTGGTGTTGCCGTCGCGCTGTGCGCGGCGCACCAGGTCATACCAGCGCTTGCCTTCGAACATCAGTTCGCGCTGACGCTCCTGCAGCACCAGTTCCTCCATCTGCGACTTCGTCACATAGTCAGTGGCCACAAGCGTGTCGGTCAATGTCGACTGGCAGACAGAGCGCTTGTTCACGGCATTCACCAGGTTGAAAGCCTGCGCCAGGATAGGCTCATTATGACTGATGGTGGCCGGATCACTACCTTCCTGCAGCATCTGCGTCAGGGCTTCTGCCTTCAGCAGCATGATGTCCGTCAGGCGGTAGATGACCCAGTTGGAGCCATTGTAACCGTCGGTGTATTTCACGCCGTATAAAGCAGTGGGCGACGTGGTGGAGGCATTGATAGTGATGCTCTGTCTCGTAAACTTGTTGACGGCCTTGTTGAAAGCGTCGACGTTCTCATAGAGTCGGGCGTCCATTTTCTTGTTGCGGTCGCTGAAGACATTGCGTCCGCTCGACTTGTCGATGTCATCAATCAGGAAGTCCGAGGGTGCCAGATAGCCTCTGATGACATTCGCATTGCCATAGAGCACACCTACTGCCGTATTGGCTAACATGCTGTTGCCGCGAGGATCGTCGTCAAAGATAAGTTGGAAGATGATCTCCTGGCTGGCACGCTCGTTCTCCGAGTTGACATCTGAGCCGAACAGCGTCTCATAGGCATTTCCGTAGTAATTGCTCATCAGCATATCGCTAATCAGGGGGAAGCCGTTGAAACGGGCCTCGTTGGTAGACTGGCTGCCGCCCCAGTTGCCACCGCCAGTGCGCAGCGACTGCTTCTCTTCGGCGATTTGCTTCTTGGAGGCGATGATCAGGTCGGCATAGTCGATACACTTCTGATAGTCTTTCTTCCAGAGATACATCTCGCAGAGCATCGCATTGATGGCATCCTGCGTGATGCGTCCCGTCTGATAGAGCGGTGTCGTCGTAGGATAGCGGCGCACGGCCTGGCTCTTCACGCTCTCCAGACTTGTAATCAGCGAGTCGAGCACCGCATCAAACGGTGTGGCGGGCAACTCCATCTCCTGGTCGTCGTCCGTAAAGGCCACCGTAGAGTAAGGCACGTCGCGGAAGGTGCGGATGAGATAGAAATAGCACAGCGAACGGAGCGCCACCATCTCTGCGATATTGGCCTGCAACTCACTCTCCGTATAACCGGGGTCTGTGGCTGCCACCTGAGGCGCATACTTGATCACCGTGTTGCAACGGTTGATGATGTTATAGAAGCCATCCCAAGTCGTATAGGCATTGGTAGCCATGATATTCTCGTTGAGTACGTTCATCAGGTTCTCGTCGTTGGTACTGTTAAGACCTGCTGCCAGATTCTCACTGCGGGCCTCGCCCCAGATGATCATCCGGCGCACGATGGGATCGTCCTGCATGCCTGAGTAGCAGCCGGCAATGACACCGTCGACATCGGCTTTCTCATTCCAGAATTTCTCCAGCACGATCTCATTCAACGGCTCAATATCGAGGAAACTAGAACAACCGGAGACAACTGATCCCATGAGACCTATCAGTCCCATAAGCCCTGCTTTCTTTATTCTGTTTATCTTGGTAATCATAATTCTCAATTCTTAATTCTCAATTCTCAATTTAGAAGTCCACGGTAATACCCAAGGTGTAAGAACGGGAACGCGGCGTCTGGGCCCAGTCGATGGCCGGGTCATAGCCACCCTGCGAGATATCCGGGTCAACACCCGTGTACTTCGTGATAACAAATGGGTTGTTCACGCTGGCATAGAGAGAAATCTTGTTCAGGCCAATCCACTTCAGATATTTCTTTCTGATAGCGTATGAAAGTTGTGCATAACCCATACGCAGATAAGAACCATCCTCCACAAAGCGGTCGCTGACGAGAGAGTTGTAACTTGAAGTTGAACCGTACATAGCACGCGGAATCGTGGTGATGTCACCCTCCTTGCGCCAACGGTAGTTCACGGCCTGGCTCTGGTTGTTATTGTTCACCATCGACTCAGCATTCAGGCGGGCCATATTCAGAATCTTGTTACCATAACGGTAGGTGAACTGTGTGGTCAGACGCCAGTCACCATAACTGAAGGTGAATCCGAAACCACCAGTCAGTTTTGGCAGTGAGGAACCGAGGTAGACGATATCGAGGGCATTGATCTGTCCGTCGTTATTCACATCCTCATACATGGCATCACCACCATTGAAGCGATAGTTCTTACCAGTACCGTCATTGGTGTAATTGTACATCATGCGTACGGGATTGCCTTGAGCATCCGTTATCACGGTCCCGTCGGCATTCATGGCCACCGGAGCCGTCTTGCCGGAAGCCAGGAACTCTGCCCGCTCACTTTCACTCATCTTATTAAAGGTGGAGTAATTATACTGGTAGACTCCCTTGTACTTGAAACCGTAGATGGCTCCCAGCGGGTTGTTCAACTGCACGCGGCGCAGCCACTCTGCATTGCCGTAGGCAAAGGTGGAGTTCAGGTTGTTCAGGATGTACTCATCCATCTCCAGGATCTCGTTGCGGTTGTTACCGAAGTTGGCATTGAAGTCAAACTGGAACTTGCCGGCCTTCACCAAGCGGTTGGTCGTGATGTGGAACTCCCAACCGGTGTTGCGCATCTTACCGCTGTTACGATAAGGTACCGTCATGTAACCTGAGTTGGAGGGGATCCGGTAGTTCTCCAGCAGCATGTCGGTGGTCGTCGAGCGATAGGCCTCGAATACCAGGTTGATGCGGTCGTCGAGGAAGCCAAGGTCGAAACCGATGTTATAACTGGATACGATCTGCCACTTCATGTCGGTCAGGCGAATATTGATGGGATACATGGCCGACATGTCCAGATACTTCGATGTCGTGCCATACTTGGACGTATAGAGATACTCCTTGTTGGGCTGGTTACCCACCTTACCCCAACTGGGACGGATGGCCAGCATGGAAAGCACCGGCTGCAACTTCTGCATCCAAGGCTCATCGCTGATAATCCACTTCAGTGATGCGGAGGGGAAGTAGCCCCAGCGATGGCCGGGACCGAACTTCGTCGTACCGTCGGCACGGATTGTGAAGTCGGCGATGTAGCGGCCCTTATAGGCATAGTGGGCTGACAGCGTGTAATACATCGAGCGCCACTGGTTGTACCAGGAATCGAGTTTGTCAATCTGGCCGCCGGCCAGCGTGCCGCTGGTACCTGATGGAGCGCCACTCTTGTCTTCCGACTGGCCTGTCGACGAACCGGAAGTCAGTTCAAAGCGGCCCAGCAGCATGGCAGAATGGTCCTTGTTCTTGAAAGCAGGAATCAGGGTCAGCGTCTGCTTGGTGTTGAACGACACACTCTTCGAAGAGCCGTCATAGGAGGTGTTCACGCCGCTGTTCCAGCCCACCGTACGCAACTCCTGCGGATAGAAGCGGTTGTCGTACTGGTTGAAGATGTTCATATACACCGAACCACGCCAGTTCAACTGCCAGTGATCCTCATCGAGACCCAGCAACTGGTACTGGATAATCAGTTCAGGCGACATGTCGTATGTGCGCTGCTGGTTCTTCGCCAGATTAGCACTGGCCACGGGGTTCGGATAGATCTTCTGGTCGCCGTTGAAGATGCTCGAACCGCTCTGCAGCATCATATAGTAAGCATTGGTGTCAGCACCCGTCAGGGGGTCCTGCTCATAGATACCCATATTCGGCATCTTCATCTGTGCAATGGCCAGCAGTCCCTGTCCGTCGCCCTTGAAGGCAACCCAGTTGTCTTTGTTGTACACCCAGTTCTTGTCATTCTTCGTATAGGTCAGTGCGAAGTTGGTGCTGACGCGGATTCGTTCAGAGACATTGTAGTCGAGGGCCACACGGGTAGAGAAACGGTTGAGTTTCTGCTTGATGATGGTACCCGTCTCATGGTCGAAACCGCCACCGATACGGAACAGTGCCTTCTCACCACCACCGCTGATGGTGATGTAGTGGTTCTGGCGCAGACCCCACTGGGTGACAGCGTCGCGCCAGTCGGTATTGTTGTTATACTGCTCATACTCCGAGAAGGTGGGATCATAGTTGATTTCATTGATGGTGGCAGAGGCACCGTCATCCTGTGACGGATTGAAGTAAGCCTCTTTCAGCAGCATCGTATAGTCGTCACCATTCAACATGTCATAGCCCTTAGGCTGGTAGGTGCCTGTGAGTTTCAGTGAATAGGTCAGTTTCGGCGCACCACGTGTACCACGCTTGGTGGTCAGTTCGATCACACCGCTACCGCCCTGTGAACCATAGATGGCCGTAGCAGCGGCATCCTTCAGCACGCGGATGTCGGCGATGTCCTCCGGGTTGATGTTCAGCAGTTCGGCGAACTTCTCGTTGTTGGCCGAGGCCATGTCGAAGTTGTCGAGGCTCACCTCGCGGATATTGCCGTCGACCACGATCAGCGGGTTAGAATCCGTCAGGGTCGAGAGAGAACTGGCACCACGCAGACGCATGGTAGAACCAGAGCCCAGGTCACCGGAGTTTCCGATGATGTCAAGACCTGCGATACGTCCCTGCAGTGCCTCATCTACTGTGGTGAAGGCCATACCTTCCACCGATTTCATCGAGAAAGTCTGGGTAGCACTTGAAACCTCTCGCTGCGGGATGGGCAGGCCATTACCCGTCACACGACGCTTTGACTTGACGGTCACCTCCTTGATCATGGTGCCCGATTTCATCTTGATATTATAGGTCGTGCGGTTGATGGCCATCACCTGCGTGTCCATACCCACGTAACTGAAGCGGATACGGTCCTTCGTGTTCTTCACCTTCATCGTGAAGTTACCATTCAGGTCAGTGATGGCCGATTCGATGATACGCCCGTTGCCGTCGATCTCGCAGACGGTTGCTCCCATCAGCGGACCCATATCGTCGCTCACTGTTCCGTGAACCGACGTGATTGCCTGTTGCGCATTGATGCCCATCGGGGTCAGCAGCGCCAGCATCAATATGATGGATTTCAGAATCCTTTGCATATCTCTTAATTCTTAGTTCTTAATTCTTAATTACCTCTCTCCAAGGGGTCATATTCTCATAGAACAGCGGACCGTCAATCTGGTGGACCACAGCATCGGAGCACATGAAGATCTTTGTGTTAAGACCTCCTGTACCACTGACGTTGAACCAGTACTCACGGCAGATCTGATTGTACAGGCCCTCCTTGATGTTCACGTGGCGCACGTTGCCCATATTGTCAGTGACAGACAATTGATGGCCGCTGTTATCGCTGACGAGCGGATAGAAGCGTCCTGTCTCAGGATTACGCTTCATCGACTCATAGGCACTGACATAACTGCCGTCCTCTGGTGCCATGTTGACGGCCACCGAGTGGTCCTGCACATGATAGCGCACGAAGTCGACGATGATATTCTTGATCTTCGTGCGGACGGCTTCAACAGAGGCCTCGTCCGTCGGCAGCCCCATTTCCTTACAGATGTCGTCGGCGTTCTCATAGTCCTCCCAAGTAGGTAGCAGACCGTCGTCCACCAACTTGCGGATAGAGGCGTTCGTCGGCACGTAGATGGTGTAGTTATAGTTGTCGAGCAGCGTCAGGTTCTTGCTTCCCTGTGCAGCCAGACCTGCTCTGTAGGTCTGATTCAGCGTGGTGTTCAGCAAGGCAGCACCGTCGTTGTCGATCAGGTTGAGGAACTCTGAGAACTCCTCATTGCCCTGGAGTGCCAGATAAACAGACTTCTGCGTACCCATAGGCACACCGTCATTAATCTGGTAGGACTTACCGTTCTCCTTCTCGTAGATCTCGTTGTTCTCAACGATGAGCGGCTTGTAGTTATGCTCCATCTGCCAGCCGCCGCAGAAAGAGATGCGTCCGTCGGCAGTACGGTCGACACGGATGAGCGAACCGCCCTTGGTCTTATAGTATTCGTGGCCATCCTCCACGTCGCCGACGATAATCAGGTCGTCCATCAGACGCTTCAGACGGTCAGTGATGACCGACACGTCGACGGCAGATGGCAGACGGCTCTCCTTGGTGATATTGCCGTCGGCATCAACCGAACTGGTATAGCGGTAGGCCTGTACGCGCTCACTGAGCGACTTGGTGCCATCATAATAGTACTCCAGAATGGTCGGTGACTCCATGCCAGACATCATCGAGCCATAACTGTACGGGTCGAGATACCACTTCAGGGCCTCGTTAGTCGGCAGAAGCAGACTGTATCGCGAGTCCATGGAGAGCAGGTAAGGCAGGAAGTTCAACTGGTCGATGACCCAGTAGATGACGTTCATCGTCGAGGCATGTGCCAGGGCGGGATAGGCCACAGAGGCATACTCTGCCGGCGAGAACACCTTGTTGACCATGTAGACCACACCGTTGCAAGCCATGAAGCAAGAGTCGACACTCTCCTTGGTAATACCCAATACCTCCTTGGCATCATTCAGCACGTGGCCGAACTTGGAGGGCACTGCCTCCGTGAAGTTGGGCAGCATATTCACATTGATCAACTTGGCCAGAGTGGCGTCGGGCACGTTCTCCCATGAGCCATACTCCTGCTGCAGGTCCTTACCTTCCTTGTTCCACCAAGACTCCAGGGCCTCATTGGTAGGCACAATCATGGCACCGGCATCATAATGCAGGTCGTAGCCCATCGTGTTGGCATACATATACTGGTTCCATCCCGGGTCGAAAGCCAGCATGGCCGACACGGCCTCACCGCTGGGATTCTCCACCAGCGACGTGCCTCCCGCAGAGCGGCGGCTATAGTAGCGCATGGCATAGACAGAGTCCTCATTGTTGTAAAGACGGTTGTACTCTCTCGTGGCCGCAGCATTGAAATAAGGTGCAGAGAAACGGTCGACCAACTCCGACCACTTCGACATCTGTGGATGCTGGCGCAGCACCTCGGCCATATTGGGCGTAGACTCTATCACGCCGTCCACCTTCTGGATATAGCCGTTCTTACAGGTGATATCCTTCTCCACCACCTTCCTGGAGTTGACCCACGACTCGTTGGCAGAGGTGGCCTGATGGTTGGTCAGGATACTCAGGTCCTCACTGGTGATGTTATAGTACTGCATAAAACTGGGCAGGAAGTGGATCATCGGCGGTGTCGTGGCATCCTTCAATACGGGAATGCTTCTGCCATTGTCCTTGAACCTGGCCCAAGCCGCTGTATTCGGCATCTTGGCAGGCGACATGATTTCCACTGAGTCATAGATGCTCACTGCCGTCTCACGACGCATACACATGCCTTCAAGCGGCGGTGTGCCGCTCACGTTCGAGAGCAGTTCGATGAGGTAGGCATTGTTAATCATCGAGTTGTTGAGCAGCAGTTTTTTCTGTGCTGTCGACAACTGTTCATAGCGGTTAATGCCCCAGGCGTTCTTGCCGTACCATTGCTGGAAGGCAGAATCATTGGCGGCAAACAGGGTCTTCGAACCTGTGTGGCTCAGCACTTCCGTCTGCCCCAGGTCGTCAACCAGGCGCAACAGCGTGGTGTACTTGCCCTCTTCCTGCAGCCGCTCATAGATGGAGTTGCCCAGCCAGTCAGGCTGTCCGGTCAGCAGCACGCCGTCGTCTTTACACGACTGCAGCGCCCAGGCCCCCATCAGCAGACCACAGGTGGCAATCGCCATCTTGCGTCCTCGTCTTACGATAAGTTTCTGTTTCATACATTTAGGTTTTAATTATTATTTTTATTATCTCTCATTTCAGAATCTTTTTCCCGTCCTGGATATACACACCGCGCGTGTTAGGCACTGCGACCTGCCGTCCTTGCAAGTCATACCAGTTCCTAATCCTCCCCCTACAGGGGGAGTTAGAGGGGGTCACAATCCCCGTCGAAGGCCCGAGATACATCAGTTTGAAATTGTCGAAGATGCACCAGTCGCTGTCTACATTGTCATAGTTGTAGATACCAATCTGTAGTGTACCATCTGTCACAACGGTCTGCAACGTGTTGGTATAAAGACCGTATGTATTGAATGCCGTATTGGCTGCACCCACATCATTAGGATAATTGTAGGGATTGAGGGAATAGCGGGTGACAGCGTCGTCATAAAGACTCATGACGGGCACCTCGTCCTCATTAGCATACAGGATGGCATTCAGTTTCTCCGTGCCGTTGCGGTGGGCCGTTGAGGCAGGGCCGTTGTTGCCATAGCGGTAGAAACTCTGCACCGTCAGTTCATACTTTCCGTTCGGCAGGCCTTCCAGAAACTGTCCCATATAGAAACTGGTGTTCCAGAATTCTGCCACCTGGCCATTTGCCTGGGTGAATGTGGGCCACGTCGTCCATCCTGCACTGCCCTTACTGAAGTCGGCGTTCTCGATGAGTGAGGTCAGGTCGCCCTTGCCGTTCTTCACGGCCTCGTCGATGGCTATCTGCCGGAGGTCGGTCTCACAGGCCTTCAGCAGTTCGAGGGCCTTGGCCATGGCCGCAGCGTTCTCGGCGAATGTCGTCGTAGTGCCCAGTGCGTCCTCGGCGGCCTTGATGGCAGCCGCGTGCTGCTCCGTCGCCTTCACGGCATTGTAGGCCTTCACCTGAGGCAGCAGTGTGAGCACCTGTTCCCACGTCTTCAGATAGTCGAACTCCGTCTGCTTCAGTTTGAGTACGCAGCCATGCTGAGCCTTCAGATTGCCACTGATTGTAAAGCCGGCGGGATCTACATTGTAGCAGTGCTCGTCCATATAGCGCATCCGGTAGACGTAGCCATTACTATAGTTGATGTAGGCCATGCGCCAGCGCAGGTCGCCAATGGGGCGCCACTGGCTGAGTCCCTCGATGGCCTGGTTGTTCTCGCCGACGTGTACGCCCGGGGTCACTGTCCATACGGTCGTGCCTGTAGCATTTGCGTCAGGAACCAAGGTCTTGGCCGTGGCACGGTCGAAGCCGTTGGTCGACTCGCACTTGAAGAACATCACGTACTGCCCGTCGACGGCATTCCATACGATATCGTTGTCGATAATGTCATAGCCGGGGTCGAAATAGAGACGGGGCTCCGTCAGGATGTTCAGGTCTTCGTCGATCAACTGATAGAAGGTGCGGTGACGGTCGGGGAAGCCCACGCTGTAGTAGACCACATAGTTGCCGCTGGCCTTGTCATAGATCACCTGGGGTGCCCAGGCGGCCGTCATCTTTTCGGCATCCATGTCCGGATAGACCTTGCTCAGGGCCTTCAGGTTCTCCTCCGACTCCAGGTCGATCTTCACGTTCTTGGTCCAGTGTACCAGGTCAGGCGAGATCATCAGGTCCATGATGTGGTTGCTGGTCCAGCCGAGGCGGCTGGTCATGTCGGTACCGGCGAGGATGAAGCCCTTGCCGCTGTTCATGCGGCAGATGAAGGCGTCGCGCATACCGCCGGTGACGGTGTTGGCCTGAGTGTCGAACACCTCGCCGCTCTGCAGCAGGTCGTTCCACTCGTTGCCGTTCTGACTCAGGGCGTAGCAGGTGTACTCACTGGTCTCATGCATGTGGGCATAGAGGTAGGCGGCCATGTCCTTGTCTTCCTCCACGTATTCGGGATAGTCGGCATAGCCCTTCTTGGGAACCTCGGCACCCACATTACTTATATTAATATGGTAGATGTTTAGCGAATAGGCGGGGATTTCCAGTTTCGAGGCGTCGCTGACGGCCTCTATGGCCGACGGCTTCACGTTGACGGGGTTCTGCATCGTGTTCTCATCCGTGCCGTTGGCTGAGACGAGGCGCTCCACGGTGGCACTGCCCAGCGTCATATTCTTCACGTTCAACTGCAGCGTCTGGGGCGTGCCGTTGGGGTTCACCACCTTCAGGATCATCTCCTTCTCGTCCTCACTCAACTGCACGCTCTGGTAGATGGCGCGCTCGGTGTCGAGCGTCAGTTCGTGGATCAACTGATTGTCGGCATAGCAGCGGACGACATTTCCCTTCACCTCTACCTTCAGGTCGTACCAGCGACCATTCTGCACAGCATAGTTCACGTATGAGTACTGCGACTTGCCGCCGTTGCGGCTGATCTCGATGGCGTTCTGCGAATTGCCCCAGCCGCCGATATTCCACCAACTGTAGTTGTCCTCGTCCTGATAGTCGAAGATGATGAGGAAGCCCTCTGCGCCGCCGTCCTTGCGGGCCTTCACTTCCATGGTGTAGTCACTGCCTGTAAACTTGGTCAGGTTGATGCTGCGGCATCCGTGTTCGTTGTTGGTGCCACTGCCTGTCTGCTTCTTCTCTCCGCCGGTGACGCTCCAGGAGCCGCCGTTGTTGGTCCAGCCTTCATTCTTTGAGAAGTCGTCGCTGACCACAATCTTCGACTCTCCGCCGTTGACGGTCACCTTCAGGTCGTCAAACGTAGCCTGCGTGTTCCACGTGGCCAGGCCCACCTGATGGTCGCCGCTCTCTGTGAGCGTGTTGCCGGTCTCCGTCCAGAGCAGGTTCTGGTGGCCGAGGTTATGGCCCATCAACTTCTGCACGTAGTAACTGGGCGTCACGAAGTTGGAGCCCGAGTTGAAGTGGATCATGTCATACGGCCATACCGGGTCGCTCTCATGCACGAAGATGGGGGCAAAGGAGCCCATGCGGCACACGTCGGAGTTGCGCTCCTGTCCCAGCATGTACACGGCCTCGCCGAGTGCTGAGTTCATATTGCCATAGGTGCCGTAGGTGCCACCTGCATTGGCGGCATATTCACCGTTATAGATGCCCACGTTGCGGGGATAGTTGTCATACTTGTTGTAGTTCTGTTTCATCCAGGAGTGCGAGCGGTAGTAGTGCTCGTCGAGCAACTCCACGGGATATTCGTTGCGCCAAGTCGGGTTGTCTGTGCCCCAGGCCTCCACGTTGCCGATGGTGATGATCTCGGGATACTTCTCCTTGATGGCCTTATAGAACTTATAGTAACGCTCGGGATACTGATAACTCTGGTCGGAGTTGCCCGACATGTTGAAGTTATAGTTCTCGTTGCCGATTTCAATGAATTTCAGGTTGTAGGGTGCCACGTGCCCGTTCTTGATACGCATCGCACCGAACGTAGTGGAGCCGTCGCCGTTGGCATACTCGATGGCGTCGAGCGTGTTCTGCACTAGCGTGTCGAGGTCCTCCATCGGGATATAGTAACCGTGACCCAGGCCCACGTTGACCACGAACAGCGGGGCGGCCCCCATGTCCTCTGCCAACTGCAGGTATTCATCGAAGCCGAGGCCGTCGCTGGAGCGGTAGTGCCAGTTGTGGCTCATGTGACCAGGGCGCTCCTCGATGGGGCCGATGGTTTTCTTCCACTGGAAGGTGTCGTCGAAGGATCTCTCTCCTTCCACGAAGCAGCCACCCGGGAATCGGAGGAATGTCGGCTTGGTGTCGGCCAGCAGTTGGGCCAGGTCAGGACGCAGTCCGTTCTTACGGTCTTTCCAGGTGTCGGGGAACAATGACACCACATCCAGATACAGATGACCATTGTTGCTCGTAAGCAACAGTAGTTGTCCGCTGAGATCTGTGTCAGTAGCCTGAATGTCGGCCGTCAACTTGTTCCACTTGTCGGTATAGACCGTTCCCGTCAGTGCGATAGTGTCGCTGACGGCTGTCTCGCCGTCGTTCTTCAGCAGCACGGCATAGACTTGTCCCGTATAGTTCTCATTGTTGCCTTTCGCCCAGAGTGAGAGGCGATAGGTCTTGCCCTTCTCGAACTTCATCCCCCAGAAGCCTTCGTTGCGTACACCGCGCATCTTGCTCATCGAGGTGTTGTTGGTATAGATGTCCAAGGCTTGTGCCTGGGCGTCATTCAGCAGGTCGGTCGTTGTCGTCTTGATGGAGGAACTCACTCTTATCCAACCGTCGGTGCCCTCTTCGAAGGAGCGGTTGCGCACCAGTTCGGCGTAGAGGCCGCCGTCGCCAGCATGGTTGATCTCCTCGAAGAAGAGCCCCCACTGGTAGGGACTGGTCAACGGGCCACGCTGGGTGGCATCGATATTCATGACAATCTGGGCCTCGCCACTCAGAGCGACTCCCAGCAGACTTGCAGCAATGATGGATTTCAGTTTCATCAGAAGTTAGTTATATTTGTTAGTAAGAAAACAAAGGAACCAGAGACCAGGCTCTTTGGCCAGTCTCCAGTTCCTTCGAAAAGTATTTCAGATGATTAATATCATATCTGTTCGCGCGTGTACATTATTTATTTAATAATGACCTTACGTACCTTCACAGAGCCGTCGCTCAGGGTCTGCTTCATGATGGCCACACCCTTCATCGGCTTCTGGATGCGAGTACCGTTCAGACTGAAGAACTCTGTCTTGGCAGCCTCACCGGCACCGGCAATCTGCTCGATGGCGGTAACCTCCTTAGAACTGTTGGTTCCGAAGTAGGTCAGTTTCCAGTTATCCCAGATACACCAGTTGCCCTCTTCCTGAACTTCCTTCTTCAGACCGATGCGGACTTTGCCCGGCTCATTGAGTTTGAAGGTGAGGGAAGCACCGAACTTGCCGTTGGCAAATGCAGTAGCAACAGGAATCATACCGTTGATTATACGGACACCAGTAGCACTTGTGCTGTCGGCTGTAGCCACAGGCTCAGTCATCCAAGTCCACTGCCACTCGCTGCCAGCAGGCAGGTCGTCACCGGCCACAAACTGACCATCCTTCACCGTCTTACTGGTGTACTCCTCAGAGCCGTCGCTGGCCAGACGAGGCATGTCGACGATTGTCTCCTCGTCACCGATCTTCACATAGAGTTTCAGGTTGTTGTTCTCCTCAGGATTAGCAGTATAGGTCTCATACTCCTTGTCGGGGAAGCCGAAGCGATAGAAGCCCTGAACACCCACCGTATAGGTACCTGCTGCGGGCAGTTCGACATCCTGATACTCGTTGAAGTTAGCATTGTAGACCTCAATCAAACCGCTGCTGAAGCCAGGATTAGCATCCAGCGTCCAACCGTCGTTGTTACCAGCGTCATAATTGTTGTTCTGGATCATCTGCGTGCAGTCAACAGGCGTATCGTCGCTGGCACTGCTCATGTTCTCAGGAACAGCCAACTTCTTGATCATAGCCTGAATCTCTGCAGTCTTTGCCAGAGCGTCAGCGTCAGTATAGTTGGTCTCATAGTTGCCACCAACCTCGTTGAACAGAGCGGTAGCCTCTGCAACAGCGGCATCACCGGCAACAGCCTCACCAATGGCAACATACAGTCCCTCATAAGCAGACTTCAGTTCATTGAAGATAGTGCGTGAACTGCGAACGGTGTCGCTCAATTCGAAGATACCGGTCAGAGCATCGAACATCTCCTTACCGTCCTCACTACCCTTCACGGCATTAGCGGCGGCAATCTTCTCATCAATAATCGTGCGGACATTCGTACCAATCACCTCAGTCTTGAAGAGTTCAGCATTCTCAATCTCCTCTTCGAGCACCTCACGCACCACGTCGGCCTTGAAGCCACGGTATGTCAGACGGAAGTTGTCCCAGATAGCCCAAGTCCAACTACCACTACCACCAAGGTTACCCTTGATACCTACACGCATCTCATCACCCTCCTTGGCCACCAGACCGAAGGCAGACTTCTTATAGTAACCCAGATCGAAGGCATCCTGAGAGGTTGACATGCCGTTAGGCACATAGACATCAGCACCAGCACTGTTCTTGACAGGCTCGCCGGCAGCGTCGTTCAGTCCATAAGGAGCGGGACCGTAGAGGTTGTCGGGGTTGGATGCGAAGTCAGCAAGACCCATCTCGCGCACATCGTAGCAGTTGTTCAGAGCCGTCCATTTCTTGTTCATGTAGACACCGGCCCAGTTGGTCTCGTTCTTCAGACGCATGGTCTTCTCAATATCGCTGTCGTCACGGTATGCAGGCCAAGCAACATCGTTGGCACCCTGACGGACGAAGCCCTGCAGAGAAATCTCATATACACCTACAGGTGCATTCTTTACAACCTGATAGAAGTCGAAGTCGCCCTTCTCATATGCCTCAGCACAACTGTGAGCGATGTCAGTGATAGAACTGCGGCCAGTCCAACCGGTATCGTCACCAGTCTCGAAACCAGGATTCACCAGATATTTGGTCACGTCAGCATCATCCATCGGGTGACGCATAGCCTCGTCGATGGCAGCCTGAATCTCGTCGATCAACTTCTGCAGAGCCTCGTTGTCGAGTTCACGAGCCTTGATGATGTCGTCCTTGTCCATGTCATAGTCGGCGACGGGCTCAGCGTATTCGGGATCAAGTTCGCTACCTGCAAGGGTTGCGATTTTGACAGCCTCGGCCACGATAGCCTCATAGGCCTTCCAGAGAGCGATGTTCTCCTCAACTGCCAAAGCGCCTTCCTGGGCAGCAGTGATGGCAGCGATGATGGCTTCCTTGCCAGAAGCGGACTCAAGACCGGCCTTAGAAGCGATGTAAGCGTCAATCACTGACTGTGTGACAACTACATCCTCAGCCAGCGTGCTGTAGTCGGGCAGCGTGCCCTCGATGGTCTTGATCAGTTCTGAATAGGCATCCTCGCCTGTTCCCAAGTAAGTCAACTTCCAGTTGTCGTAGATCACCCAGTTAGAGCCGATGCTCTTGGAGTTCTTCATACCGATCTGCAGTGTGTCGGCAATACCGCCGATGAAGAGCATCTCGTTGTTGTAGCGGCCAGCCTGGAAATAAGCCTCAGCCGAATTCATGTCGTTAGGAATATAGATGGTGCTGCCGTCCTGAGCAGTGACAGAAGACTCACCGCCTGTACCGATGGCTGTAGCGCCAGCCTCCGGATACGGAGTCGTGATGGCCTGGCTGTAGGTCAGGTCGCCCTGAGTGGCATACATCTTGACATCCTTGATCTGAGCATCATTATTGATAAAGCGGTTATAGCCGTCCTGGGCTCCGCCGGGACGATAGAATGCCTGCACGCTCAACTTAAAGACACCCTCGGGAACGCCTGTCACCTTCTGATAGGTGTCGAACACTGACTGGTAGAACTCAGCATTGGTGTAACTCTGGAATCCAGGAGTGCTGCCCTGCCAGCCGTCGTTCTTATTGGAATCGTAACCAGGATTGGTGAGGAACAGACTCGTCACGTCGACAGGATTGGCAACGCTAGCCTTGTCAAGATTTCCCATTGCCTGCTCCTTCTCCTTCTCCAGGATAGCAGCCTCGACGTCGGCGATAGCCTTGGTCAGGTCTTCCATCGTGCTCTCAGTATTGTTGTAGACAGAGATCTGGGCCGACACATCAGCACCGATAGCCTCAGCCTCCTCAATCTTAGCCTTCAGGGCGAGTGCCTGATAGTAGACATTCCAAGAGGCGAGCCAGTTCTTGACGGTTGTCAGGTGCTCGTCGGTGATTGTAGCGATGTACTTGTCATAAGCCTCGGGGCTCACGATCTTCCAGTCGATACCGGCACCTTCTGCATCAGCAGCAAGCAGATACAGACGAGTGTCCTTACCGTTCCATCCCAGGAACTTGTCCGGCTCGGTGGTCACATTCGAGATGCGGTAACTGTCACCGTTGGCAGTCACCTTCCAGAAACGGTTGGCGTTCGTGTTGTTGTCAGTCCAGATGCCGTCCCACGCATCAGCGAATGCACTGATCATCGTGCCGGCGCCCTTGACGTCGTCCTTCAACTCTACCACGCCCTCGCCTTTCTCAATAGCAGCGTCAGTACGGGTGAACTCCACCTTGATACCTCTCACGGCCTCACCTGCTGTGGCACCGTTTCCGTCGCCACCTGTTGCAAAGAGAAGGCTTGCACGAGTAGCCCAGTTGTTACCATTCGTGTAGAACAAATGGGTTGCAACATTGTACAGATACACTGTCTGACCTTCCTGATAAGTGGTGAACTCGGTCACCTCAGGAAGAGCATTAGCCGGGAATGCCGGAGTCTTCCAGACATTGCCGTCAACAGCCTTAGCGCTACTGCCGATTAACAGCATCACGCCCAAAACGAGTAGTTTTGCAATCTTCATAAGCTTTAAGTTTTAAAAAAAAGTAATATATAAAAATAAATAATGTTAGTAATCAGCAATAAGCCAGCCCCCAATTAACGGGATTCGGTTGCAAAGATAATAAAAATAATAATAAGTTATATAACTTTTCCCAATTTTTTTTGCTTTTGAGTGTAATTTTAACAATTATCCTTTTCCCGCCCTCCTTTGGCGCCCTCCGCTGTTTGCGGACACACAGGCGATTGGTCAGAAGACTGCTGTCAGCCAACAGGAGACTCTTTTCTGAAAATAACAGGCTCTTTTTGAAAAATATCAGGCGCTTTTTGAAAAATATCAGGCGCTTATTTGCTGAAAACAGGCGCTTATTTCCCGAAAACAGGCTCTTTACAACTCCCCGCCCCTATAAGGGGAGGTTTCCTCCATTACAACTCCCCGCCCC
>CAMVJQ010000024.1 GCA_947167845.1 uncultured Prevotella sp.
GATAGGCCACGTCCACCACCTTCGGGTTCTTCCTGATCTCCTTGGCTATCCATCTCAGCGAGTCACGGTTGGCATACTCTGAGTTCATCTGCAGTTCCAGTGTGGCCACGAATGGGTTAGCCCCCAGAAACTCTGAGGGGTCGCTGCCCATGGCCTCCGTCTCCTCTGACAGTGCCTGCTCCTTGCTCACATAGTCAATATTCTTTGCGTATGGCCTGTGATACAGTTCCCGGCAGAGCCGCTTGGCGTCATTCACGCTCACGTCATCACCAAGCATCACCGTCACCGTCAGATTTTCCTTCACCCACGACGACAGGTTGCGCGATGTCAGCACTGAGAACACAATAAGCCCAAGCAGTACCAATACCATCGTGGTACTGATGCATAAAGTGACCATCTGCAGACCTCTGCGGCTGCCAGACTTTGTCTTGTGTTTCTTCATTTATTTAAAATACGTACGTAATTTGAGGTGCAAAGATACAACAATTCAGTCAATAAACAAAATTATTCCGTTACTTTTCTTAATTCTTAACGCTTGATTCCCGATTATTTTGTATATTTGCACCCTGTTATGAGTACCATTATCTATCCATCGCCGATATTCGGCCCCGTCCACAGTCGCCGTCTGGGCGTCTCCCTGGGCATCAACCTGCTGCCTGCTGACGGCAAGGTGTGTACCTTCGATTGTATCTACTGCGAGTGCGGCTTCAATGCCGACCGCCGCCCTGCGCTCCCCCTTCCCACCCGCGAGGAGGTGGCACGACAGTTGGAAATAAAGTTGAAAAGGATGAACGAAGACGGTCAACAGCCTGACGTTCTGACATTTGCGGGTAACGGTGAGCCCACTTGTCATCCCCATTTCGCCGAAATCATCGATGACACTATCCGCCTTCGCGACCACTACTGTCCCAAGGCCAAGGTATCCGTCTTGAGCAATGCCACGATGCTCCACCGTCCCCAGGTCTGCGAGGCCCTGATGCGGGTAGACAACAACATCCTCAAACTCGACACCGTCGACCCTATATATATTAATAAGGTAGACCGACCCAGCGGGCGCTATGATGTCAGCCAGATCATCAGCCAGATGAAGTCCTTCCGCGGCCATCTCATCATCCAGACCATGTTCATGCGCGGTAACTTATCTCTCCCCCTACAGGGGGAGTCGGAGGGGGTCACGACTTCCCTCGACAACACCGGCGAAACCTACGTCGCCCCCTGGCTCGAAGCCGTCTGCGACATCAGGCCACAGCAAGTGATGATCTACACCATCGACCGTGAGACACCAGCGGGTGGCCTCCTGAAGGCCACCCGCGAGCAACTCGATGCCATCCGCGATCGCGTCATCGCTGCCGGCATACCATGTACTGCCTCATATTAGTCGAGAAGGAGGAAAATCATAATTTTCAAGCACTCATCTGCGCCACCTGCTGGAGTGGAACTGTGTCAGTTATACACCCTGCAGCATGTCGGGCGTGAGGGTGAACCACTGCTTTATGTCAAGCACTTCGCATACCTTCAGTACGGCCTCGGATATGAAGAAAAGGGCTCCCGTCTCATGGGCGGGCAGTTTCGGGGGAATAGAACCCATGTTCTCGATGCGGACGTAGATGTCGGCATTGTCGGCCTTGGTTCGCGACACGCTGAGCCCTTGGCTCTTGAAGAACTCATAGAGGTTTTCGGCATTGGCCACGGGCACGGCTCCGTCGATGGTGTTGTGGGTCACGATGATCTTCTCGCCCTTGCGCACCGTCCAGCCTTTGGTCAGGTTGTCCTTCTCCAGCACTTCCATATAGCGCTTCGACAGGTCGCTCTCCAGATTGAGCAGATCGTCAGTGGCGAAGGCGGAGAGAGCGCCTGAACCGACCTTTGCATCGATTTCTTCGCGGGTGAACTTCTTGCCGAGCACCCAGTCGTCGACATGGCTGAGCATCTGTTCACTGAAGATGGCTGAGTAAGGAAGATTCAGGCCGAAAAACTCGTTGTAGGAGAGCAACACGCTGATGACCGTCGAGGGCATCGCCGTCTCTTTGGAGAGGATAAACTGGCGGTAGGTCTCGGGAATGTCGTAGGAGCCGCCTCCGGCAAAGGTGTATGTGAAACGGATGTCGGGATACTTCTCTGTGACGAGTTTGAGGACGCCTATCGCAGTCTGTCCGCCCTCTGAGTAGCCGGCATTGAAGAGGATGTCGTCCCAGGAGTAGCCCTTATCCTTGAGCAGTTCGCGGGCTGCAATCAGTGCGTCGACACTGGCCTGCGCGTTGGCGGCGGAGATGCAATAGGCCTGATGCTTGTCTTCGGTGATGCCGAAGCCGTAGTAGTCGGCAGAGACGGTGATGAGCCCGCTTCCAGAAATCATCTTCTGCACAGCAAGGTAGCCCTTGGAGGGGCACTGGTCGGCGCGGTAGACAGTGAAGTGGTTGTAGAGCACCATGCCGCGTGCGGGGTTCTCAGGAGTCACCTCGTCGCCGAGGGTGATGGTGCCTGAGAGCATACAGGGCTGGCCGTAAGGGTCGGTGGAGGGGTACTCGAAGTTGAAGGCTGTCGTCTTCTCCTTCTCATAGCGGATGGTCTCCGTGATGCGGGCTTTCGACACCGTCTGCTCCTGAGGCTGGACGGGATTGTCGGACTGTTCGGTACATGCAGTCAGCAATACGACGCCGAAGAGCAGGACGAGGGCTCCGGAGAGCCAAAGTTTCATCTGTTTCATATTTGCTTGTTTTGGTTTGATATATCAACCAGACTAATAGCGACTTACTTGATCAGGTCAACAGAACGCTTGAGGAACTTGTCGAGAGCCTCGCCTTTGAGCATACCGTTCTGCAGCAGAGCCAAGTCGATGAGTTGGTGGACGATGTCATTGCCCTTCGCATAGTCGGCGATGACAGCCTGCTTCTTGTCCTTCTGCTCCTGTACGGCCTTCTCGGCTTCGGCCTTCTGGTCCTTGTCCTCCTGTGTCAGTTCGTCGTACTTCTTCTTGTCCTGAGCCTGACGGATGGCGGCCAGACGGGCTTCCTGTCCCTTCAGTTCCGACACGATGGGTTTCAGAGCCTCCGAGGTGGCAGCCTCGCTGTCGGCAAGCACCTTCTTCACCAGCGGGTGGTCGCTGTTGAGCACGATGTTGTAGGAGTCAGGCATCTGACCGTAGAAGCCCATACCGGCCTGGAACTTGCTCATGTCCTTCATACGCCGCATATACTCGTTCTGCGTGATGATGACAGGGCGCGCCTCGGCACCGAGGGCATCCACCTGAACCATGAACTCTGCCTTGTCAATCTTAGGCATCTGTGTGCGGAAGACGGCTGACAAATTGTCAGACTGCTCTTCGGAGAGATTGCTCTTCGGACCGTCGTCCTTGACAATCAGACGATCGATGATGTCGGCATCGACACGGGTGAAGTGGCTCTTCTCGAACTTCTGCTCCAGCGTCTGGATCGTGGGCACGTCGAGTTGTCCGTCGAGCAGCAGCACTGAGTAACCCTTGTCCTGGGCGGCTTTGATATAGGAGTACTGCTCTTCGCGATCGGTGGCATAGAGATAGACGAGTTGGTCGTTCTTGTCCTTCTGATTGGCCTCGATGAGTGTCTTATACTCGTCGAAGGTGAAGTACTTGCCCTCTGTGTCCTTCATCAGTGCGAAATCCTTGGCACGGTCGTAGAATCCGTCTTCGGAGAGTATGCCGTAGTTGATGAAGAGTTTCAGGTCGTCCCACTTCTCCTCGTACTCCTTGCGGTTCTCCTTGAAGATGGCATTCAGACGGTCAGCCACCTTCTTAGTGATGTAGGTGGAGATCTTTTTCACCTCGCGGTCGCTCTGCAGATAGGAGCGGCTGACGTTCAGGGGGATGTCGGGCGAGTCGATGACACCGTGGAGCAGTGTGAGGAATTCAGGCACGATGCCCTCCACCTGGTCGGTGACAAACACCTGGTTGCAGTAGAGTTGTATCTTGTTGCGCTGGAGTTCGATGTTCGACTTGATCTTCGGGAAGTAGAGGATACCCGTCAGGTTGAAGGGGTAGTCGACATTGAGGTGAATCCAGAACAGGGGCTCGTCGCTCATGGGGTAGAGCGTGCGATAGAACGACTTGTAGTCCTCGTCCTTGAGCGTCGACGGGGCCTTCGTCCATAGCGGCTCCACATTATTTATAATATTGTCCTCGTCGGTGTCTACCTGCTTGCCGTCCTTCCACTCAGTTTTCTTGCCGAAGGCCACGGGCACTGCCATAAACTTGCAGTACTTCTGCAGCAGGCCCTCGAGTTTGTACTTGTCGAGAAACTCCTTGCAGTCGTCGTCGATATAGAGGATGATGTCTGAACCGCGCTCTTCACGTTCTGCATCGTCAATCTCGTATGCCGGTGAACCGTCGCAACTCCATTTGACGGCCTTCGAACCTTCCTTCCACGACTTGGTGATGATCTCCACCTTCTTCGACACCATGAAGGATGAATAGAAGCCGAGACCGAAGTGGCCGATGATATTGTTGGCATTGTCCTTATACTTCTCGAGGAAGTCGGTGACACCTGAGAAGGCAATCTGGTTGATGTACTTGTCGATCTCCTCCTCAGTCATGCCGATACCGTGATCGCTGATGGTGATGGTGCCCTTGTCGGCATCGAAACTGACGCGTACGGTCAGGTCGCCCATCTCACCCTTGAAGTCGCCGCGCTCCTGAAGGGTCTTCAGTTTCTGCGTGGCATCGACAGCATTCGACACCATCTCGCGAAGGAAGATCTCGTGATCACTATAGAGGAATTTCTTGATGACCGGGAAGATGTTCTCAGTCGTTACGCCAATGTTACCTTTTTGCATAGTCTTTATAATTTTTGTTAATCTGATGTTATGAATATTCTGACAAAGCCTATGCAAATATCGTGCCAAACAAATTGTACTGAGCCATTTTGAGGGTATTCTCCGCCCAATGGCGGCAAAGTTGCAACTATTTTGTAGAATTTCGGGGAAAAGTTTGATTGTTTACGGATTTTTTATTAATTTTGCCATCCGAAAGATAAATGACTAAAGAACTAAGATAATGAAACAGACAATTCTGGTAACTGGTGGTACGGGCTTTATCGGAAGCCATACGACAGTGGAACTGCAGCAGGCAGGCTATGAGGTGGTAATAGTTGACAACCTTTCAAACTCTAACGCCAACGTCATCGACGGCATCGAGAAAATCACGGGCACGCGCCCTGCCTTCGAGAAGGTGGACTGCTGCGACCTGGAGGCACTGGAGGGTGTCTTCAAGAAGTATCCAAAGATAGAAGGCATCATCCATTTCGCTGCCTCGAAGGCTGTGGGCGAGAGCGTGCAGAAGCCGCTGCTCTACTACCGCAACAATCTGACATCGCTGATCAATCTGTTGGAACTGATGCCCAAGTATGACGTGAAGGGCATCATCTTCTCGTCGAGTTGCACCGTCTACGGCCAGCCTTCGGAGGAGAACCTGCCCGTGACGGAGAATGCGCCCATCCAGAAGGCACTCTCGCCCTACGGCAATACCAAGCAGATCAACGAAGAGATCATCCAGGACTACATCCACTCCGGGGCCCCCATCAAGAGCATCATCCTGAGATACTTCAACCCCATCGGGGCACATCCCACTGCACTCATCGGCGAACTGCCCAACGGCGTGCCCATGAACCTGATTCCGTTTGTGACGCAGACGGCTATGGGAATCCGGGAGCAACTGAAGATATTCGGCCACGACTACAATACGCCCGACAAGACCTGCATCCGCGACTACATCTATGTGGTGGATCTGGCAAAGGCTCATGTGAAGGCTATGGAGCGCGTACTCGACAAGCCTGAGACCGACGCCGTAGAGGTGTTCAACATCGGTACGGGCAAGGGACTCTCGACACTGGAAGTGGTAGAGGGCTTCGAGAAGGCTACTGGTGTGAAAGTGAACTGGACCTATGCACCCCGTCGCGAAGGCGACATCGAGCAGGTGTGGGGTAATGTGGACAAGGCCAACAAGGTGCTCGGCTGGAAGGCAGAGACACCTACGGAAGAGGTGCTGAAGAGCGCCTGGAAATGGCAGAAGAAACTCCGTGAGGACGGTATACAATGAATTTTTAGTCGAAAAGCGGTTCCTAAAACCGCACTTTGTGTTTGTGTTGTCTGGGCTCCCGATGTGAAATCGCGAGCCCATTCTGTATGTCAGAGGGGGATACACGCCTTGAAGGTGCCTTCAGCCTCGAAGGCATCGAGACCGACAGGCTGTCGGAACAACCCGAAGACGGAACTGCCGCTTCCCGACATAGCGGCATAGGTGGCCCCCATCTCGTAGAGACGGTCCTTGATGGCTCCGATTTCCGGATGGAGGGCAAAGACGCTTCGCTCGAAATCATTCACCAGCGCGTCGCGCCACGTCTCGACGGGCTGCATCACGATGTCACGGCAATTCTGCGCAGGGCGACAGGGGGTGATGAGCGAAAAAGCCTCCTTGGTGGCGACGGGGATGGCCGGGCGTACGATGGCAATATGCCAGCCTGAAAGGTCGAGGGGGATAGGCTGCAGACGCTCGCCGATGCCTTCAGCATAGGCAGGGCGGCTGCTGATGAAGAACGGACAGTCGGCACCAAGACGTGCGGCATACCCGATCATCTGCTGTTCCGAGAGTCCCAGTCGATACGCCTCATTGAGTAAAGTGATCATAAAGCCGCAGTCGCTGCTGCCGCCACCCATGCCCGCCTGCGTGGGAATGCCTTTATACAGATGGGCATGGATGCGGGGCAGCGAAGGGAAGTCGTGCTTCAGCAATTGATAGGCCCTCACCACGAGGTTGCGCTGTTCGTCGCCTTCTATCTGCATGTTTGTCACTTTCAGGTCGCAGTCGGCGGCCGAGGGGAAGTCTGCATCCATCTCGAAAATCTCGAGAGCATCCTGAATGCTGACGGGGTAGAACACGGTCTCAAGGTTGTGGTAACCGTCGGGTCTCTTTTCAACTACGTTGAGCCCGAGGTTGATCTTTGCTACGGGAAATGTTATCATGCTGCAAAGATATAAAAAATAAATGGAAAACGATAAAGGATAATGAAAAAATATGTGTAACTTTGCACCCCGAACTTAAAACGAATTATGGCAGAACAAGACAGCAACAACCGCCGCAGGTCGAGAAAACAGCCTGTAGACAATACTTACGGACACCTTCAGCCTCAGGCACTGGAAGTGGAGAAAGCCGTGCTGGGTGCCCTGATGATCGACAAGGATGCATACGCCATCGTCTGCGAGACACTCTATCCCGAGAGTTTCTATGAGCCGCGCAACAAGATGGTGTATGCCGCAATTCGCGATCTGGCCGTCGAAGAGAAGCCCGTCGACGTGCTCACCGTGACTGAACGTCTGGCAAAGAACGGCACGCTCGAAGAGGTGGGCGGCCCCGGCTACGTCGCAGAACTCAGTTCGCGCGTGGCATCATCAGCCAATATCGAGTATCACGCCAATATCATCGCACAGAAATTCCTGGCCCGGCAGTTGATCTCATTCGCCAGCGTCATCGAGACAAAGGCCCTCGACGAGACGACCGACATTGACGACCTGATGCAGGAAGCCGAAGGCTCACTCTTCGAACTGAGCCAGCGCAACATGAAGAAAGACTATACGCAGATCAATCCCGTCATCTCGCAGGCCATCAAGACCATACAGGCGGCTGCCGCCAACAAGGACGGACTGACGGGCGTCTCCACAGGCTATCACAAACTGGACGACATCACATCCGGCTGGCAGGCCTCCGACCTGGTGATTATCGCCGGACGCCCTGCGATGGGCAAGACCTCATTTGCCCTCTCGATGGCCAAGAATATCGCAGCCGACCTCAGAGTGCCGATGGCCTTCTTCTCGCTCGAGATGTCGAATGTGCAGTTGGTGAACCGCCTGATATCAAATGCCTGCGAGATAGAAGGATCGAAGATACTGAACGGCCAATTGACTCCCGACGAATGGGAGCGGCTGGACAAGCGCGTGAACAATCTGCTGGATGCCCCTCTGTATGTGGATGATACGCCGGGCCTATCCGTGTTCGAACTTAACACGAAGGCGCGCCGGCTGGTGCGCGAGCATGGGGTGAAGATCATCATGATCGACTATCTGCAACTGATGAATGCCAATGGCATGCGCTTCAGCAGTCGCCAGGAAGAGGTGTCCACCATCTCGCGCTCGCTGAAGGGACTTGCCAAAGACCTGAATATCCCCATCCTGGCCCTGAGCCAGTTGAACCGTGGCGTGGAGAGCCGTGAGGGTCTGGAGGGCAAGCGTCCGCAACTGTCCGACCTGCGTGAGTCGGGTGCCATTGAGCAGGATGCGGATATGGTGCTCTTCGTCCATCGTCCAGAGTACTATCACATCTACTCGGATGACAGCGGTCGCGACCTTCACGGCATGGCGCAGATCATCATCGCCAAGCATCGTAAGGGTGCGACGGGCGACGTACTGCTGACCTTCGAGGGACAGTACACCCGATTCTCCAATCCGGAAGACTCGCGACTGGCTCCCATCTCCACATCCCAGACGATGGAGGGCGAAATCGTGGGGTCGAAGATTGACGGGAAGCAGAACCATCAGCCCCCCACTGACTACGACCCCTTCGCCAACATCCAGATGCCGCCACCCGGCAACGACGGGCCATTGCCATTCTGACGTACACGCGCGTGAGGCCGCTCTCCGCAGTGGCGTAAGCCAGAGTGTGATGCAAGCCTGCTGGGACGCGGCCGGCTCGGTGGTCGCAGGCCTGGGCGTGGCTAATAGCAGCCCATCCCCTGAGCCGTCGAGAGGGAGTCGAGACGGAAGTCGTAGACGAGATTGTCTTCATCGACGGTCCTGAAGTGCTGCTTGCCCTGAATACTGTCCTTAGGAGTCTCCCAGATGATGTCGGTGAACGATTCTGCCAGCGACTCATCCTCCACCTTCGGCGTGCGCATCAGAGAGCGCGAGAAGACGTAACTGAAGGGCACGGTCTCATCCTCGACAGCCTCGCCGATCACTACATCGTCGGCATAGCCCGTGATGATAGTGTTCTCGCAAGTCAGCATCAGGGGGAGGCCATAGCCCAGCCAACTGTTGCTGAAGTAAAGGGCAACCCCACGGTCGGCTGAGAAGGGGTAGAACTGGGCCAGCGTGCAATAGTCGATCTGGGCGACTCCGCCATGAATGGCCAGACAGTGGCCCAGGGTATTCGACAGTTGGCAGTGGTCTAATATCAGATAGGTGTTGACCGTCTCAATCCCCCTACCCTTCGCGTTGTGTACGACGCAGTGGCGCATCACGAGGCGAGGACGCTCAATGTCGATAGCGGCAGAATCGCAGACGACGGCCTCGGTTGCATTCCGTATCTCGGTCTGCGTCAGTTCATTATCCACCGAACTCTGCAGGAATCTCACGCCTCCCCACTGTCCGCTCACGCGGTCGTAGGGCAGATAGTCGAACATGTGGTCGAGCCTGTCGCCGCGCAGCGTGCAGTTTTCCGTCTTGAGCGTGCCTGCCACGGTCATTCCCGCCTGGTCGTGGAAGTAGAGGGTGGTATTACGTAGCGTCAGTGTGACGCCTTGAGCCACGTTGAGACTGTCCATGACGATGATCGGCCGCTGCGACTCGATGACGGTATCGCGCGTGAGTGTCATACTTCCGATGCGCTCGGCATCCCAGGCCCATGCTCTGAGCAGGATGCGCTGTTCGGCTCCGTTCTCGAGTGTGAACACCAGATGGTCCTCTACGAGTTGCGGCTCCAGTTGATGGGTGTCTGGAGCCGTGAGTTCCACGAACACCAGCAGCGAGTCCTTGCGGCGCACCTCCAGGTCGTTGACCTGCGATCCGTTGGAGTTGTCGAGATACGACCCGTCGACATTCACCCGATAGCCCGACTGGTTGCGCCTGGCCAGTCGGACGCTGCTGAGCCTGATGCCGTCGTCATTGTGGTTGAACACCCAGAAGGTATAGGTGGCTGATGGCGTCCTTGCGAACACCGTGTCCATCTTCAGCGTGTCGGCAGGGAGCGTCAGGCGCAGTCCGCCGGCAGTGGAGAACTTGTCGTCGCGCTCGCAACTGAGCAGTGCCGCCATGATGGCGATAAAAAAGAAAATCCGCTTCATACTGAGTATAAAACGGATTTCCTTGCGATTTATTGTACAGACTACTTTCCAAAGTAGCGCTTCAGCAGCCCGGCGAAGCCGGCACCGTGACGTGCCTCGTCCTTGGCAGCCTCGTGCACCATGTCGTGGATGGCGTCGAAGCCCATAGCCTTGGCCTGCTTGGCCAGTTCGAACTTGTCCTTGCAGGCGCCCTCCTCGGCAGCGGCACGCTTCTCAAGGTTGGTCTTGGTGTCGAACACCACCTCGCCCAGCAGTTCGGCGAACTGTGCGGCGTGCTTGGCCTCCTCCAGTGCGTAGCGGTTGAAGGCCTCGGCTATCTCGGGATAGCCCTCGCGGTCGGCCTGGCGTGCCATGGCAATATACATGCCCACCTCGCCGCACTCGCCGCGATAGTTGTTACGCAGTTCCTCAATCATCTCCTCGGGCACGCCCTCGATCTTGCCGTCGCCCAGGCGGTGGACGGTGGCATAGGTCACGTCGCCTGCATCCTCTTTCATCTCGGAGAACTTAGAGGCGGGAGCCTTACAGATGGGGCACTTCTCGGGAGCGGCGTCGCCTTCGTAGATATATCCACAAACGGCGCAGATAAACTTTTTCTTCATAATCGTATTTGTTTAGTAAGTAAATGATTCTTCGCTTGCAAAGATAAGGAGAAAAAGCGGATTCCGCAAGTTTTTCGTGACATTTCTCTTCAATTTATACGGTGTCTAAAGAGTGGGGGTGCGTGGGTGCAAGGGGGCGAGGGGTGCGAGGGGCGCACCTCCCAACACCTGCTCCTTAGTGCTCACTTTGACCAGGATGCTCCCTGACGGAGGACGAACCTGATCCTCGACTTCTTGGGCAACTGGGGCCTCTCCCACTCGCCTCCGAGAATCTGGATCGTGATCTCTGCCTTGCTGGAAGCCTGTGCGGCGGCCACGGCATCGGCCAGATTCATATACTCGCCGCGCCCCAGTCGGTCGACGGTGATGTCGGCCTCAGTGCGATAGGCCTTCAGCAGGGGAATCTCCTGACAGAGGGCATCAGCCAGCAGACGCGCCACGACGTGGGCGCCATATATATTATAATGTGTATTGTCCTGCTTGCCCTTCGGCTCCGTCGGCTCCGTATCCGGCAGATACCACATGTGGAGCCGCTTGGAGGCCTCGGTGCCCAGTCCCTGCTCCAGGTCGTGCGTGATCTGGTTGGCATCCACGAAGTGTACGTTCATCCGCCGTGCCACGTCGCGCGGTGCCACGCGATAGAGGCCGTGGGTGTCGATGAGCGAGTCGCCCTCTATCATCTTCACACCGTCCTTGAAAGTCTGGGTGCGCAGTTTCTCGTCGTCGTCGTTCTCCGGTGCATTGACGAAGAAGTTGCGGCGCACCACGCAGTTCATCAGCACGGGTATACCTCCATGCTCACGCGTCTCGCGCACGTACTTGGCCAGATTGTAGTCGAAGGTGGAGCCTGGGTCAGTATGACGGTCGGCCTTGGGCTTCTCGTCATTATGGCCGAACTGGATGATGACATAGTCGCCGGGCTTCATTTTCTTGAGCACCTTGTCCCATCGCCCCTCATTGATGAAACTCAGAGAGGAGCGGCCATTGACGGCATGATTGTCGACGAGGATATTGTCGTCGAAGAAACATTGCAGTGCCATCCCCCACCCTCGTTCCAACTTGCCCTTTGAGAGGTCTTTGTTGGCGGCAGTAGAGTCGCCGATGATGAAGATGGTCGTGGTCTTGTCGGGCACGGCCGCAGTCAGCATCAGGGCTGATGCGAAAACCAGAATTGTATTAGTCAGTTTCATAAGCGCGTAGTTGTTTTTAAAGGATGTCACTTAATCGCTTCGATGAGTTCCTCGACGGTGACGAGGGTCTGCTCTCCTGTCTCCATATTCTTCAGCGTCAGTCTGCCCTGGCTGATCTCATTCTCCCCAGCGAGGGCGACAAAGGGAATCTGCTTGGCATTGGCATACGACATCTGCTTCTTCATCTTCGCGGCATCAGGATATATCTCTGAGCGGATGCCGGCCTGACGTGTCCTGGCAGCGGCAGGGAGGCAGTAGGCCGTTTCTTTCTCGCCGAAGTTGATGAAGAGCAGTTGCGTGCCATTGACGGCGTCCTTGGGATAGCAGTCGAGCGCATTGAGCACATCGAAGATGCGGTCGACGCCGAAAGAGATGCCCACCCCGGAGATGCCCGGCATGCCGAAGATGCCGGTCAGGTTGTCATAGCGTCCGCCGCCGGTGATGGAGCCGATCTGCACATCAAGCGCCTTCACTTCGAAGATGGCACCAGTGTAATAATTGAGGCCGCGTGCCAGGGTGAGGTCGAGTTGGATTTCGTTGTGGAGGACTGCGGGACTGAGGGCGGAGAGGATGTAGCGGATTTCCTCGACGCCTTTCAGGCCTGTCTCGCTGTCCTTGAGCACGCCGGCGATGATGTCCAGTTTCTCATCATTGGTGCCCTGTAGGGAGATGATGGGCTGCAGTCGGCTGATCTGCTCTTCGGTGAGGCCATCGTCGCGCAGTTCCTGATTGACGTTGTCGAGACCGATCTTGTCGAGTTTGTCGATGGCGACGGTGATGTCCACGATCTTGTCGGCTGCCCCGATAACCTCAGCGATGCCTGTCAGGATCTTACGGTTATTAATCTTAATCTGTACGCGAACACCGAAACGTGAAAAGACGGTGTCGACAATCTGCATCAGTTCCACTTCGTTGAGCAGGGAGTCGGAGCCCACGATGTCGCCGTCGAACTGCCAGAACTCGCGATAGCGTCCCTTCTGCGGACGGTCGGCCCTCCAGACGGGCTGCATCTGATACCGCTTGAAGGGCAACTGTAGTTCGTCGCGGTGCATCACCACATAGCGTGCGAAGGGCACGGTGAGGTCATAGCGGAGCCCCTTCTCACAGAGCCGTGCGGCCAGATGGAGGCTGTTGCGCTCCCGGAGTTCCTCATCGCTGACCTTTGTGAGGAAGTCGCCGGAGTTGAGTACCTTGAAGAGCAGTTTGTCGCCCTCTTCGCCATATTTTCCCATCAGCGTGCCGAGTGTCTCCATGGCAGGCGTCTCAATCTGCTGGAAGCCATAGAGTTGGTAGACTTGCTTGATGGTGTCGAATATATAGTTGCGCTTGGCCATCTCCGACGGTCCGAAGTCGCGCGTTCCCTTGGGTATACTTGGTTTCTGTGCCATTACTTTCTGATGATGGTTTGTTCACGGTCCGGGCCGATGCTGATGATGGCGATCGGCGTGTCGAGTTGCTTCTCAAGGAAGTCAATGTAATCCTTGAAGGCCTGCGGGAACTGGTCCTCACTGGTAAACTTGGTCATGTCGGTCTTCCAGCCCGGCAGTTCCTGATAGACAGGCTCTATGCCCTCCTCGATGTTATAGGGGAAGTAGTCGATCTGCTGCCCGTTCTGCTTGTAGGCCACACAGGCCTTGATGGTGTCGAATCCGTCGAGCACGTCGCTCTTCATCATGATGAGCTGGGTGACGCCATTGACCATGATGGAATACTTGAGGGCCACCAGGTCGATCCATCCACACCGGCGCTCACGGCCCGTGACAGCGCCATACTCATGGCCGAGGTCACGAATCTTCTTGCCCGTCTCGTCGAACAGTTCGGTGGGGAATGGCCCTGCGCCGACACGCGTGCAATAGGCCTTCATGATGCCGTAGACCTCACCGATCTTATTAGGGCCGATGCCAAGACCAGTGCAGGCCCCGGCGCAGATGGTGTTGGAGGAGGTGACGAAGGGATAACTGCCGAAGTCAACATCGAGCATCGTGCCCTGAGCCCCCTCGCAGAGAATGCTCTTACCGCTCTTCAGGATATTGTTGATCTCATGCTCCGAATCCACGATCTGGAACTGCCGGAGATACTCTATGCCCTCCAGCCACTTCTTCTCAACCTCGGTGATGTCATAATCGAAGTTGAGCGACTTGAGAATCGCCTCGTGACGGGCTTTGGCCTTGGCATACTTCTCATGGAAGTTCTCAAGGATGTCACCCACGCGGAGTCCGTTGCGGCTGACCTTGTCGGTGTAGGTCGGGCCGATGCCCTTGCCGGTTGTCCCCACCTTGTCCTTGCCCTTCTGAGCCTCATAGGCAGCATCAAGCACGCGATGAGTAGGCATGATGAGATGCGCCTTCTTCGAGATGTGGAGCCGTGAATGCAAGTCGTGGCCACTGGCCTCGAGCGCCTTGGCCTCGTCCATAAAGAGATCGGGCGCCAGTACGACACCATTGCCGATGATATTCACCTTGCCCCCCTGGAAGATGCCTGAGGGGATGGAGCGGAGCACATACTTCTGTCCTTCAAACTCCAGCGTATGCCCCGCATTCGGCCCTCCCTGGAATCTGGCTATCACGTCGTACTTCGGGGTGAGTACATCAACCACCTTGCCTTTACCTTCATCGCCCCACTGCAATCCGAGCAGGACGTCAACTTTACCTGTTTTCATTTCTTATCTGATTTTAAATTTTTCTTTTTTGCCTCCAGTTTCTTCTGCTTCGTGATCTTGGCCTGGCAATTGCTGCAGATGCCGTAGATGTAGAGCGAGAATCCGTCCTTTCGGAAACGCTTCAGATGTGTGTTCTCGATGGCCTTGACGATCTCCTCCGATTCCACCTCCGTCACCTTTCCGCAGACGGTGCATATCTGATGAGAGTGGCTGGAATTGTCGTAGCAGGCCTCATACTTAGTAGCCCCCTGAAAACGGTGACGGATCACCAGCCGAAGTTCGAGGAAGAGATTGAGCGTGTTGTAAAGCGTGGCACGACTGACTGGGAAATTGTAGTCGTGTACCAGTTTCTCACTCAACTCCTCCAGGGAGAAATGCCCCTCGATATTGTAGATGGCCTTCAGGATGGTATATCTCTCAGGTGTCTTGCGATGATTGTTCATCTCAAGATAACTATCGAGGATATGCAGCACATTCTTCCAAACGTCTACTTGTATCATATTTTAACAGTCTAATTCCAGATTGGCTGAAAAACCGCACAAAGGTACAAACTTTCGGGGGAAAAAGAGCGATATAATTTATAAAAAATCTAAATTAGCCTGTTTTAGTGCACTTTTCACAATCCGTTCATAGACCAGCCCCAGTTCAGCCAGCCGCCGCATGGCCGCCATCGCGGCCTTTCGGACAGGCATACTGGCTCCCTGAATGGCAGCCAGCGCCTGGTCGATGAATTCGTTGAGACCGCGCTCGTTGGGCTCCTGATGATTCATAAACAAGCGCGAAAGGATGTGGAACCCGCAGAGTTGACAGAGTTCGCTGTCGGTGGCTATCCACGTAAAGGCCTTCAACGGGGCATAGGGCAGATACTGGAAGAGATTGAAGGCGGCCTGCTCGGCTATCTCCTGCGTGTGAATCTGCTCCATCCAGATATCGATGACCTCCGGTGCCACTTTGTCGGGCGGCATCAGCATAGTGGCCAGGATCTTGCACTCCCGCACATCCTCTTTCCAGAGGGCGATGGCGAGGTCGTAGTCGGGGCCGGTCTCATCGGCCATCTGCCGGAGCCGGGGAAGCGTAGCCCCCCAGTTGAGACGATAGTCAACACCCTTGTCACGCATCGACTTGGCTACGGCACCGTCCATCATCAAGCGGAACGACTGTTTGATCTCCTTAACCTTCTGCTGAATATCCATAGTCCCGAACCTGTTTATATGAGCGTGCCATACTCCTGACTGTAACGGAGCATCTGATGGGCATAACTCTCACCATAATATACCTGAATGTCGGCCACCTCACCATCGCTGCCATAGACCGGCAGGAGCATCGGATTGATAAAGCCCTTGTAAGGAGCCAGATTCAACTTCTGATAGCGGCTGAGCACCTCCTGATGCAATAAGGGGTCGACCTTGACCGCATAGCGCTCCACCAACTGGCGGGCCGCCTCGAGATCGCCCTCGCTCTTGATGCGCTGCACCTCGGCCAGCAATCGCGCTATCAACATACGCAACTGCTCATAGTCGGTAATCTCGACATACGTCTTGCCGTCACGCTTGACCAGCCTGAGGGCATCGCCATGCTCGTAGCACCAGTGCGCAATCAGTGCCCGGTTGCGCATGTGAGCCTCCTCAATCTGATGACCCGGCGTGATGCGTATCAACTGCGTCATCAGGCCGTTCATCATATAGGTGTAATACTGCGACTTGTAGGCCTCGCCGTCAGGCGTCAGTCCCAGTTCCACCAGTTTCGGGTCTGCTATGTAATAGAGCCCGAAAAGGTCAGCGCGCGCCTCCTCTATGGTATTGCCATAAGCCTTCAGGGCATCGGGGTCGACACCAGGCAGCAACTGTCCGCTGCCATGCCCCAGGCACTCATGGAGATCGGTATGCAGGTCATCGCACACATCGCCATACTTGTCTATCAGCCGGAGGGTCGGCTCATCGATGACGAACTCCTCTCTGAAGCCATTGCCGTGGGATGCCTTGTTATAGGCATCCGTAATATTACTGATAGTGATGCTCTTGGAGCCGTACTGTGCCCGGATCCAGTCGGCATTGGGCAGATTGATGCCGATGGCCGTAGAGGGATACTCCTCACCACCAAGCATTGCAGCGCAGATGACATTAGCCGACACGCCCTTGACGACCGGCTTGCGGAAACGGGAATCTACCGGGGAGTGATCCTCAAACCACTGTGCATGGCGCGAGATGGTCTGAGTGCGATGGGTGGCTTCTTCGTCGATGTATTCCACCAGTCCTTCCCATGTGCCCTTCAGCCCCAGCGGGTCACCATAGACCTCGATAAAGCCGTTGATGAAATCGATGGGGGAATCGTGCTCACGAAGCCATTCAATACAATATTCATTGAAGATGTCCAAATCGCCTGACTCATAATACTTTATCAATAGCAGTATCACAGCCTTCTGATGCTCGTTCCCGGCCAGTTCGGCAGCCTTCCGGAGCCAGAACACGATATGACGGATGGCTCCGCCATAAAGCCCGTCAGCCCGCCAGACACGCTCTTCTATCCGGCCATCCTCCCGCTTCACCAGCGTAGAGTTCAGACCGTACGACTGAGGAGCCATGCTGTCAGCATTAGCCTCTTTCATCCGGGCATAGAAATCTTCCGCCTCCTGCTGCGTCACGCCCTCATAGAAATGGCAGGCCGATGTCAGTATCAGATCCTCCCCATCAGCCTTGTTGACGCGCTTCGGCTCGAACGACTCATCAAAAACGACTCTTGAGACAACCTGCCACAGATCCTCAAAGCACTCCGACTCCCCCAACGGCAGCCTGCGGGCATCCACTTTCAGTAAAGCCTCTCTCAGAAATTCCGGCGAGAAGTCCGGCTTGAACTTCTCGGAGCCATAATGATGATAGATGCCATTGGAAAACCAGACTCGCTTCAGATAGACCTCGAAAGCCCTGAACTCATCCGTATCACGGGAAACTGGTGCATCAGTATAGACTAGTTCCAACAGACGGCGCACCAAGAGATTGTACTTGCCGTTCTGATCGAACGTGATATCCCTGCCAAAAAGCGTCGCTTTGGCGAGACAGTATATAAACCTCTTCTGCCGAAGCGACAATTTCTCAAAACCATTTAGTCGATACCTGAGCAGTTGCAGGTCGGCGAACCGCTCATCCTGATAATGAAAGTCCACGAAAATCCCTTTTAATGTCAAGACTCTTTCTTCTGCCGCTTGGCAGTATTCTTCATTGAAGGATGCTGAGCCAGATGGTTCATACGATACTCACGCGGCGTGATGCCCATCAGTTTGTAGAATGACGCATAGAACGACTGCCGATTGGCAAAGCCCACCATGTCGCTCACCTCCACCATACGCAAATTCTGATAACGCTTATCCACAAGGATAGACATCGCCTCATCGATGCGGTATTTGTTGACAAACGACGTATAGTTCATGTGAAAGCGTACATTCACCACAGCAGAGATATAACGTGTATTCGTACCCAGGTCTTCGGCCAGCCGCTTGGCTGAATAATCCTTATCGCGATACTTCTTCTGCATCACGATAATGTTCATGATTTTCTCCTGCATTTCATCCATCAGGCGCGGACTCACAAGGCTACGATATGCAGCCTCTTTTTCTTTTTTCTCGATAATGTTGTATTTAGCCATACTTAGTAAATGGTTAAGATGTTAATATTCGTTGGCAAATATACAAAAAAAACTGGAAACTTTATGTCTTTTTTATGATTTATTTGGAAAAAAGTCGTATATTTGCCCCCAAAAAGACAAATTAATGACGATTTCGGACACTTTACAACACTATTTTGGGTACAAATCTTTCAGACAAAATCAGCAGGAAATCATCGAGACCGTGCTGACGGGCCACGATGCCCTGGTACTGATGCCTACAGGCGGCGGCAAGAGTATCTGCTACCAGATACCCGCCCTGATGATGCGGGGCACGGCAATCGTCATTTCACCGCTCATCAGCCTGATGAAAGACCAGGTTGAGGCATTGAAGGCTAACGGCATTGAAGCAGAAGCACTTAACAGCGGCAATAACCTGGAATCCGATACGATCATCAGGCGCAAATGCATGGCTGGCTCGCTGAAGTTGCTGTATATGTCGCCAGAGAAGGCACTGGCAGAGATCGAATACCTGCTGAAATATATCCAAATCTCGCTGTTCGCCATCGATGAGGCACACTGCATCAGTCAGTGGGGGCACGACTTCCGTCCGGAATACACACAACTGGGAACACTTCGTGAAAAATTTCCCGACATCCCGATGATGGCACTGACGGCCACGGCAGACAAAATAACGCGACATGACATCCTGCGGCAACTGAGACTGAACGACGCACGAGAATTCATCTCCAGTTTTGACCGCCCCAACCTGAGTCTTTCTGTGAAAAGAGGTTACAAAGGGACTGAGAAGATGCAGTTTATCCTCAACTTCATCAAGGCCCGTCCTACGGAGGCTGGCATCATCTACTGTCTGAGCAGGAAGTCAACGGAGAAGGTGGCCGCCGACCTTCAGCGGAGAGGCATACAGGCCGCGCCCTACCACGCTGGACTGACCCCGCAGGAACGAAGCAGGACACAAGAGGCCTTCAAACAGGACACACTCCTGGTGGTATGCGCCACTATCGCCTTCGGCATGGGCATCGATAAGAGCAATGTCAGATGGGTCATCCATTACAATATGCCGAAGAGCATCGAGAACTTCTATCAGGAAATAGGCAGGGCAGGACGGGACGGCGCGCCTGCCGACACCGTGCTGTTCTACTCGCTGGCAGACATCATCCAACTGACGGAGTTTGCAAGGCAGAGCGGACAGCAGGACATCAACATGGACAAATTGCGCCGGATGCGGGAATATGCAGAGTCGGGTGTCTGCCGCCGACGCATCCTGCTCAACTATTTCGGCGAACAGACAGGCCACGACTGCCACAACTGCGACATCTGCGCCAATCCCCCCAAACGCTTCGATGGCACCCGATGCATCCAGATGGCACTCAGTGCCGCCAAGCGCACTGACGAGCAGACGCGCATCTCAACGATCATCGAGATCCTCAAGGGCATGCGCTCCCCGTCGGTGATGCGCAACGGCTATGACCGCCTGAAGACGTTCGGAGTGGGGCGCGACGTGGCTACCAGCGACTGGCAGGACTATCTGCTGCAGATGCTACAGATGGGATTCATAGAGATAGCCTATGACGACGGCCACAAAGTGAAGATCACCGATATCGGCAACGAGGTGCTCTACGGACGCAGGACTGCCGAACTCTGCGTCATTGACCGCAGCACCAAGGAAGAAGCCCCGAAGAGGCAGAAGCCCCGCCTGCACCTGGAGATACCCACTATCACGATACCCGGACTGCCACCCACTGACGGCATCGAAGACCCCAAACTGTTTGACGCGCTCAAGAAGTTGAGAATGGTCTGTGCACAGGAAGAAGGATTCCCACCCTATATTGTGTTCAACGACAAGGTGCTCCACTCACTGGCAACCGTCAAGCCAGTCACCCTGGAGCAGTTCGGATATATCGCAGGCATAGGCGAGCACAAGAAGCAGAAGTACGGCGAGCGATTCCTGTCGCTCATCAGGAAATATGTATAAAATAGGTGGCTTTGCACCATTCCTTTTATTAAAAGTTTGAAAAAAACGGGAAAAATGTGTCACTTTTTGCTAAAAACACAACACCAATCTCGCTTTTCAACAGATTTTTTCGTAACTTTGCCGAACAAAATCATAAAGATGGGAAAGAAAAAGATATTGTTTATCAATCAGGAGATTACTCCTTACGTACCGGAAAGCGAAATGTCGCTGATGGGTAGAGACCTGCCACAGGCAATTCAGGAAAAGGGATATGAAATCCGCACATTTATGCCCAAGTGGGGAACCATCAACGAGAGGCGAGGGCAACTGCACGAAGTAATCCGTCTTTCAGGAATGAACCTTATCATCGATGATACTGACCACCCTCTAATCATAAAGGTGGCCACTATTCCGTCGGCCAAAGTGCAGGTTTATTTCATCGACAACGATGACTATTTCAACAAGCGCCAGATGGAACAAGACGAGAAGGGAGATGACTATCCCGACAATGGTGAGAGAGCCATTTTCTTTGCACGTGGCGTGCTGGAGACTGTCAAGAAACTGCGCTGGGTGCCTGACGTCATCCACTGCCAGGGATGGATGAGCGCCGTGGTGCCCCTCTACATCAAGACTGCCTATCACGACGAGCCCTCATTTGCCAATACCAAGGTGATTACTTCTCTTTTCACCAAGAGCCTGAAGAGCGACCTCGGCACCAACTTCAAGCGCTGCCTCGAATTCCGTGAGGCGACTTCCAAACTGCTGGAGCCTTACAACGACACCTTCGACTTTGATGAACTCGGCAAACTGGCTATCGACTACAGCGATGGTATTGTGCAGGTTAGCAATGTCGTCAACAAGGACCTGCTGAAGTATGCCAAAGACAAGAATGTTCCTTTACTCAAATACCCCAAGGAAAACTTCACCGACGCCATCGAGGCCTTCTACGACAAGATATGCCCCGATACGGCAGACAAGGCTGAGGAAGAATAACAGACAGGATTAACAAAGAAATGAAACTCAAGTATCTTACAGCGATTGCATTAACCGCAATGGCACTTTACTCATGCGATGAGGAGACAGGCAAACTGGGAGCAAGCATCACCAATACCAGCGACCAACTCATCGTCTCAGCAGAAAACTTTGACGTACTGACCAATTCATATCTGCCCGACTCCGTCTATTCCTACAGCGAGGAGTGCTATCTGGGCATGATCATCGACCCGGAGACCGACACCTACGTCAGAAGCGGATTCATGGCACAGTTCAACATGATGGAGAAGACCCATCTGCCCGACAAGGCCAACATCGTCAGTCTGGAAGACGGTGAGATCATCGCCGACTCGGCAGCCATCATCCTATATTTCGACCACGTGGAGACTTTCGGCGACTCGCTTGCAGCCATGAAAATGAAAGTATCAGAACTGGACAAGCCCGTGGAGGACGGCGTACACTACTCCAATTTCGACCCCGAAGCCGCCGGCTATATCAGGAAGGATGGGCTGAAGCACTACCAGTCATACTCGATGGCGAACATGAACTGGTCCGACAGCCTCAGAAACGCCATGTCGGGCTACTACTACCTGCGCGTCAGCCTCAAAGAACCGTATAAGGCCAAGGACGGCACCGTATATAACAACTACGGCACCTACGTGCTGCGTAACTACTATCAGCACCCGGAGTACTTCAAGAACTCCTACGCCTTCATCCACAATGTCTGCCCGGGATTCTATTTTGAGAATTATGACGGCGTAGGCCTGATGTCGTATTTCAATCAGGTGGATCTGCGCATCTATTACAGATACAAGGACAAGGAGGAAGACCCGGATGACCCGGATGCCGTCTATGTGAGTTACCTCGGAGCCAGTTCCACACAGGAAGTCCTGCAGACCGTCACCGTGCAGAACGAGAAAGAGGCTCTGAAACGTCTGACTGACGAGAGTGACTGCACCTTCCTGAAATCACCCTGCGGCATCTTCACAGAGGTGACACTACCCGTCGACGACATCAAGGATCAGCATGCCAACGACTCGCTGCTCTCGGCCACCGTCAGTTTCAACCGCCTGAATAATGAGCAGAAGGTGACCAACTACTCATTCGACACGACTCCACACGTGCTGCTCATCGAGAAGGACAGCATCAACGCATTCTTCGAGAATGGCCGCAACTACAACAACCGCTACGCCTTCTACACATCGCTCAGCAAGAATGCCTACTCATTCTCCGGTAGCAGCGACATCAGCAATCTGATCGTCAAGATGTACAACGACAAGAAAGAAGGTCTGAAGAACGACCCTGACTGGGTGGCCCATCATCCGAACTGGAACAAGGCAATGCTCATACCCGTCTACCCCATCACCGCCACCACTACAACGGCTACAAGCGCATCGTCATCCACGACAAGCACGGCTCCCGTACTGATCGCCAACGAGATGGGACTGACCAGCACGCGACTCGTCAGGGGCACGAAGGAGAATCCGATAAAGATCAGAGTCGTCTTTGCAAAATTCAATGAATGATGGCCGACGGATATCTGGAGAAGCACTATGCCGACTACGAGGCCCGCAAGGCTGCCTGGCTGCGCAAGAAGAAGCACCAGCCCAAGTCTGGCAACAGCAGAAAAATAGAGCGACCCGACGACGAGTCGCTCTAATTCTTTCTGGGTATCGGCCAGAGCCATGCCTCAGCCTATGATCTTGTACTTGGCATACTTCAGCAGCAACTGCTTCATGCCCGTATTGGTGAACTCCACCGTGGCCTTCGTGTTCTCACCCGTACCCTCTATCTTTATCACCGTCCCGATGCCGAAGCGCTGATGCTCGATGCGCGCACCCTCGTGCAGATCGCCCGCACTCGGATCAGATGCCATCGGACGCGGAGGTACGGCACGGGCGACCGACTTGAAGTTGCCCCCAGGTGCTGACTGCCGTGAGGGACTGCCGCCAAGCGGCTTGCCCGTCTGCTGCTGATAGAGCCGCTTGAATCCCTCGCCGAAGGGGTCGGCGGGCTTCTCTTCCTGACGGGGCGCCACCATGCGGGGCTTCGGATCGGCACGGAACTGCGTGGCCACGGGCCTCGGGTTCTGCATCCATTCCGGCCCCTCGCTCTCAAAGCCCCGGCTTCTGCCATACGTGTTCCCTGTGCCGTAAGCCCCTCCGTCATAGCGATTATAAGGCTTGCGGCCGCTGAAGTCCTCCCCACCCTTCTCGCTCTGCACCTCGAGCAGTTCGGGGTCAATGTCGCGGATGAATCGTGAGGGTGTGTCATACTCCATCCGTCCGTAGCGCCAGCGATTCTGCGCGCAGGTCAGTATGCAGTGCTTCTCGGCTCGTGTGATGGCCACGTAGAGCAGCCGCCGCTCCTCTTCCAGTTCGCGCATCGAGTTGGTACACATCGGCGAGGGGAAGATATTCTCCTCGAGCCCCACTACGAACACCGTCGGGAATTCGAGTCCCTTGGCCGAATGGATGGTCATCAGCGTCACCTTATCGTTCTCGTCGCCAGTATCGCTGTCAAGGTCGGTCAGCAGCGCCACCTCCTGCAGGAAGTCGGGCAGATACACCTGGTCGCCCATATCCTCCTCACGGCGCGACTCCACGAAGTCCTGCATGCCGCCGAGGAATTCCTCGAGGTTCTCCTGGCGGGAGATGTCCTCGGGATTGCGACCTGCATAGATGTCGCGGCTGATGCCTGAGTTCATGATGATGTCGTGTCCGAGCGTGTAGGCATCCTCCGTGTTGAGCCGCGCTATCCAACCCTCGATGAGATCACGGAAGGCGTTGAGTTTCGTCTGCGTGCCCTTCGAGACACCCGTAGGGAAGAGCACGGGCTCCTTGATCACCTGCCAGAGACTGACCCCGTAGGTCTGTGCCGTCTGGATGACCTTGCCCACCGTTGTGTCGCCGATGCCTCGGGCGGGATAGTTGACGATGCGCTTGAAGGCCTCCTCGTCGTCGGGGTTGGCCACGAGGCGGAAGTAGGCTATCACGTCCTTGATCTCCTTGCGCTGATAGAACGAGAGTCCGCCATAGATGCGGTAGGGAATATTGTCCTTGCGCATCTGCTCCTCAAACGAACGGCTCTGCGAGTTGGTGCGGTAGAGGATGGCAAAGTCGCTCCAGTTGCAGTGATCCTGCTTCCGCAGCCGCTTGATGTCCTGCGTGACGATGATGGCCTCCTCCTTGTCAGAGTAGGCGGGCTTCAACTGCAGGCGCTCGCCGTGCTCGTTCTCTGAGAATACGTTCTTCGGTATCTGGCGCTCGTTGCGGCGGATGAGCGAGTTGGCGGCCTGCACGATGAGTTGGGTCGAGCGGTAGTTCTGTTCGAGTTTGAAGAGGCGCGAGCCCGGATATTGCTTTTGGAAGTCGAGGATGTTGTCGATGTTGGCTCCCCGGAAAGAGTAGATGCTCTGGGCATCGTCGCCCACTACGCACACCCGCTGGTGCTCGCGAGAGAGTTGATACACGATGGCTTGCTGGGCAAAGTTCGTGTCCTGGTACTCATCCACGAGCACGAACTGGAACTTCTCTACGTACTTCTGCCTGACATCCTCGTGCTGCTGGAAGAGCACCCACGTCTGAACCAGCAGGTCATCGAAGTCCATCGCATTGGCCTGACGGCACCTCTCCGCGTACCTTATATATATATTACTGACCTGCGGCAGTTTTCGCGTGGCGTCGTCAGAGGCCCATCCACTTTGTGCATACTGCTGAGGGAGCAGCAGATGGTTCTTGGCCATCGAGATGCGGTCGGCCACCGTTGAGGGCTTGTATGCCTTGTCGTCGAGCCCCATCTCCTTGATGATAGCCTTCACCAGCGATCGGGCGTCGGTCTGGTCGTAGATGGTGAAGTTTGAGTTGTAGCCTATCTTGTCGGCCTCTGCCCTGAGTATGCGTGCGAAGACGCTGTGGAAGGTGCCCATCTGCAGGTAGCGTGCCCGCTCCTGCCCCACCAGCCGGCCTATGCGTTCCTTCATCTCCCGCGCCGCCTTGTTGGTGAAGGTCAGCGCCAATATCTGCCAGGGCTTCATGCCCTGCTCCAGGAGCCAGGCTATCTTGTAGGTCAGCACGCGCGTCTTGCCCGATCCCGCTCCCGCTATCACGAGGCTCGCCCCGTCGCAGTATTCCACTGCAAGTCGCTGGCTCTCATTCAGTTCGCTCAATAATTCTGTGTTCATCAACCCTAATTCGAAAGTGTACTGTGCAAAGGTACGACTTTTTATCCGAACCGCCAAATTTTTGGCGGCAGATTAGCCGATTTCAGACGAGCCGTAACATCGTGGGCACGGAGATTACGATTCGAGGGCACGGAGATTACGGGTCGTTGATGGGGGCAATGATACGCTATTGACGGCATTTGGTCAAGGATATGCAGGAAATCGCGCAAATCGGCGGAAAGAGTTTTGGAAGTTTCCGAAAATCTTCGTATCTTTGCACGCGATAAATAGGAACAAGGATAAACATCAACCCATAAAAAGACAATGAAGAAAGAACTGAAGAAGGTGTTGGTACTCGGATCGGGTGCCTTGAAAATCGGACAAGCCGGTGAGTTTGACTACTCTGGATCGCAGGCCTTGAAGGCCCTCCGCGAGGAAGGTATCAAGAGCGTGCTCGTGAACCCAAACATCGCAACCATCCAGACCTCGGAGGGCATCGCCGACAAAGTGTACTTCCAGCCGGTGAACACGCATTTCGTGACCGAGATCATCAAGAAGGAGCGCCCCGATGGCATTCTGCTGGCTTTCGGCGGACAGACGGCGCTGAACTGCGGAACGGAACTCTATCAGAACGGCACGCTCAAGGAGTATGGCGTAGAGGTATTAGGTACGAGCGTGGAGGCCATCATGAACACGGAGGATCGCGACCTGTTCGTCAAGAAACTTGGCGAAGTCAGCCTGAAGGTGCCTGTATCCCACGCCGTGGAGTCGATGGAGGATGCGCTGAAGGCAGCCCACGAGATCGGATTCCCCATCATGATCCGCTCAGCCTACGCCCTCGGTGGTCTCGGCTCAGGCATCTGCCCCGATGAGAAAACCTTCCGTGAACTCGCAGAGTCGGCCTTCACCTTCGCCCCGCAGATCCTCGTTGAGGAATCGCTGAAGGGCTGGAAGGAGATCGAGTTCGAGTGCATCCGCGATGCCAATGACCGCTGCTTCACGGTGGCCTCGATGGAGAACTTCGACCCGCTGGGCATCCACACCGGAGAGTCAATCGTGGTGGCACCCACCTGCTCGCTGAAGGAGGAGCAGGTAAAGATGCTGCAGGAGATCACCATCAAGTGCGTCAAGCACCTCGGCATCGTAGGCGAGTGCAACATCCAGTTCGCCTTCAACGCCCAGACCAACGACTACCGCATCATCGAGATCAACGCCCGACTGAGCCGTTCTTCTGCCCTCGCCTCGAAGGCCACTGGCTATCCCCTCGCCTTCGTAGCAGCCAAGATCGCCCTCGGCTACACGCTCGACCAGATCGGCGAGATGGGCACCACCAGTTCAGCCTACGTGGCTCCAAGCCTCGACTATATGATCTGCAAGATCCCCCGCTGGGACTTGACCAAGTTTGCCGGTGTCAGCCGTCTCATTGGTTCGTCGATGAAGTCCGTAGGCGAGATTATGTCGATCGGCCGCTCCTTCGAGGAGATGATCCAGAAGGGTCTGCGCATGATCGGACAGGGCATGCACGGCTTCGTGGGCAACGATCACACGAAGTTCGACAACCTTGACGAGGAGTTGGCCAACCCGACTGACCTCCGTATCTTCGCCATCGCTCAGGCTCTCGAAGAGGGTTACACCATCGAGCGCATCGAGGAACTGACGAAGATCGACGTGTGGTTCCTCGAGCGTCTGAAGCACATCGTTGACCTGAAGCACGAACTGCTGAAGTACGACAAACTGGAGGATCTGCCCGACGCACTGCTGCTGGAGGTGAAGCGCTGCGGATTCTCTGACTTCCAGATAGCCCGCTTCGTGCTGAAACCCAAGCAGGGCAACATGGAGAAGGAGAACCTCCTGGTGCGCAAGTATCGCAAGGAGCGCGGCATCGTGCCCTCGGTGAAGCGCATCCCAACGGTAGCATCGGAGCATCCTGAACTGACAAACTACCTCTATTTCACATACACGCACACGCCCGCATTCCAGGACGAATTCAGCGAGGCACTCTCGAAGGCCAAGGGCTTCATCGAGTATGCGCTGAAACTGCCTACCAACTATCAGCCCAAGCACGACATCAACTATTACACGAACGAGAAGTCGGTCATCGTCTTAGGTTCTGGCGCTTATCGCATCGGTTCCTCAGTAGAGTTCGACTGGTGCTCCGTGAATGCCATCAACACGGCCCGCAAACTGGGCTACAAGTCGATCATGATCAACTACAACCCCGAGACCGTCTCCACCGACTACGATATGTGCGACCGTCTCTACTTCGATGAACTCTCGCTGGAGCGCGTGCTCGATGTGATCGATCTGGAGCAGCCTCGCGGCGTGATCGTCTCTGTGGGTGGCCAGATACCCAACAACCTCGCCATGAAACTCTATCGTCAGGGCGTGCCCGTGCTGGGAACGTCGCCTGTCAACATTGACCGCGCCGAGAACCGTGACAAGTTCTCAGCCATGCTCGACAAACTGGAGATTGACCAGCCCGCATGGCGCGCACTGACATCGTTCGACGACGTGAAGGAGTTTGTCGACGAGGTGGGCTATCCCGTGCTCGTGCGTCCCTCGTATGTGCTCTCAGGCGCAGCGATGAACGTCTGCTACGACGATGAGGAACTGCACCGATTCCTCAACATGGCTACTGAGGTCTCGAAAGAGTTCCCGGTGGTGATCTCGAAGTTCATGACTGAGACGAAGGAGATTGAGTTCGATGCCGTGGCCGACAAGGGCGAGGTAATCGAGTATGCCATCTCCGAACACGTGGAGTATGCCGGTGTACACTCCGGCGATGCCACGATGGTGTTCCCCGCTCAGCACATCTACTTCTCCACCATCCGCCAGATCAAGAAGATTGCCCACAAGATAGCCGCCGAACTGAACATCTCGGGTCCGTTCAACATCCAGTTCCTCGCCAAAAACCGCGAGGTGAAGGTCATCGAGTGCAACCTCCGTGCCTCGCGCTCGTTCCCCTTCGTGTCGAAGATCCTGAAGCGCAACTTCATCGAGACGGCCACGAAGATCATGCTCGACGCTCCGTATCAGAAGCCCGAAAAGAGCGAGTTCGATATCGATCGCATCGGTGTGAAGGCCAGCCAGTTCTCGTTCGCAAGATTGCAGAATGCCGACCCGGTACTGGGTGTTGACATGTCGTCAACGGGTGAGGTTGGATGCCTCGGCGATGACTTGAACGAGGCGATGCTAAACGCCCTGATAGCAACGGGTTATTCGATTCCGAAGGATGCCGTACTCATCTCCTCTGGCGGTGCCAAGGGCAAGGTTTCTCTCCTGGAGCCCGCCCAGCAACTGACGAAGAACGGCTACACCATCTACGCCACTGCCGGAACCGCCAAGTTCTTCAACGACAACGGTGTGAAGGCCACAGCCGTAGCATGGCCCGACGAGGAAGGGACAGACAACAACGTGATGGATCTCATCTCGCAGCACAAGGTAGGCCTGGTGATCAACGTGCCGAAGAACCACACCAGCCGCGAGTTGACCAACGGCTACAAGATCCGCCGCGGTGCCATCGATCACAACATCCCGCTGATGACGAACGTCCGTCTGGCCAAGGCATTCATCGAAGCCTTCACCGCCATGAAACTGGATGATGTGAAAATCAAGTCGTGGCAGGAGTATAACAATTAACATGACCGACGAATATCGTACTATCAAGACCGGAGGCGAGGGCTACTACACGGAGAAGCGTAGCAAGTTCCTCGCCTTCGCTCATCATGTCACTTCCGTAGAGGAAATCAAGGACATACTGGCTGGCTACCGAAAGAAATACTACGATGCCCGCCACGTCTGCTATGCCTACATGCTCGGCCCTGAGCGAACGGAGTTCCGTGCCAATGACGATGGTGAGCCATCCAGCACAGCCGGCAAGCCCATCCTCGGACAGATCAACTCGCAGGAACTGACGGATATCCTCATCGTAGTCGTACGCTATTACGGCGGTGTGAACCTCGGCACCAGCGGACTCATCGTTGCCTATCGGGAGGCAGCCAGCGATGCCATCGCCCACTCAGAGATCGAGACCCGACAGGTGGAGGAACTGGTCACCTACTCCTTCGCCTATCCGATGATGAACGACGTGATGCGCATCATCAAGGATATGCAGCCACGTATCGTCTCACAGACCTACGACAACACCTGCGAGATTCGCCTAAGCATCCGGAAAAGCGAGGCTGAAGAACTGAGGAATCGGCTGGCAAAACTGTCATTCGAGTAGGAAAAACAGTCTTGTTCGAAAGATTCTTCCCAAATTATTTGGTAGATTCAGATTTTAGCACTACCTTTGCATCCGCAAAAGCAGAAATGCAATGCGGTCTTACGCATGATTGGAGAGTTGGCAGAGTGATCGATCGCGCTGGACTCGAAATCCGGTATACCCCTTTCGGGTATCGGGGGTTTGAATCCCTCACTCTCCGCTTATCTGTATAAAAGAGGGCTAAACACATAGTCCTCTTTTATTTTATAAATACGCTAATCTGTTATGACGGCAAAAGAGATCATCCGATACATGGAGTCGCTGCAGGATGAAGGGCAGCGGAAAGTGCTGATGGGATTTTTCAAGACGGCCCCAGGGGAATACGGCTATGGCGACAAGTTCCTGGGCATCAAGGTGCCTCAGACGCGCGAAGTGGTCAAGATGGCCGCTAAGGATACCCCCCTCGGCGAGATCCCAGAATTACTGACGTGCCAATGGCATGAGGTGAGACTCTGCGGACTGCTGATACTCGTCTGGCGCTTTGAACGTCTGGCGACGAGGCGGCTCATCAACGATTCAGAGGCCATCAAGCAGCGCGACGACATCCTGATGCTCTATCTGAAGTATGCCAGTCAAGCCAACAACTGGGACTTGGTGGACATGTCGGCGCCGAAGATTCTGGGGCATTGGCTGATGCTGCCCTCTGCTCTTGGCGACAAGGCCTATAAAAGAAAGGTGCTTGACCAACTGGCCGCCAGCCCCTCCCTCTGGAAACAGCGCATGAGTATCGTCTGCACCTGGAAGACGTCGCAAATGGGCGATGCCTCATGGTGCCTACGCTATGCCGAAGTACATTTGTACCATCCGCACGACCTGATGCACAAGGCCGTCGGCTGGATGCTGCGTGAGATGGGCAAACGTGTGTCAATGGACTTGCTGCGCGACTTCCTCCGTCAGCATGCCCATGAGATGCCTCGCACAGCCCTCCGCTATGCCATCGAGAAGATGGACGACGAGGAGCGCAGACGCTGGATGCTCGTCAGATGAGCGCCTGCATCCTGGCCTTCAGTTCCCTATTGTCTATGAGGACATTCCAGACGGCATCTTCCGAAAGCACGCCACGCTTCAGGTCTTTCGGCAGAAGGCCGGCTTCATCGGCAGAAAAGTCCTGCTTCCATTCGTCACCCCCATAATAGTCGCCTAAAGCCCTGAGCGACTCCTGTGCTTCGGCATATTGTTCGAGTGCTGCAGAGAGTTGCATCACGGCTTGGGAGGCGCGGTCAAGGTGGCGCTCCATCTGTTTGACTCGTTCTATCTGTTCCATATCATTTCTTTTCAGATTACGCTTGCAAAGATATACATTAATTCCGAATTATGTATTGATAATCAAAATTTATTTGTACCTTTGCAGCGGAAATCATTTCCTGACAGTCAAAAAGACCATTATTGAATATAAGAATTATAACTAACTTTTAAATATATGAAGAAATTTTACCTGCTAATGCTTGCTGCCAGCCTGTCCGCTACGGCCTTGGCGCAAGAGACATTCGAGTTGGGAAAGCCCAACGATGACAACTACCGATACCTGGATGAGTATAAGGCTCTGAAAGAGTATATCGACTATTCAAAGTACCCGAACTTCAAACTCGGTGCCGGCACGACCGTCAGTGATTATCTCAACAAGCCCTTAGTCAAGAATCTGATCAACAAGAACTTCAGCGAAACCGTAGCAGGCAATGCCATGAAGATGGCAAGTTGCGTGGACGGGAATGGCAATATGAACTTCACGACAGTAAAGAATTATGTGAACGCTGCAACGAAGGCAGGAATCAACGTGTATGGGCACACCCTCGCCTGGCACTCGCAACAGCCTAAAGGATGGTTGCTGAAACTCCTTGCAGACAAGCCTGACCCCACTGGCGGTGAAGCATACACAGTGATTGCCAGCAAAGATTTCCTCACCCAAAAAAGCGTTGGCTGGCATTCGGATGAGTCGACTTACGGCTACTCACTTAAGTTTGACGCGGCTAATGGTCTCAACATTCATTGCACCAAGAAAAACACCAACTCTTGGGATGTTCAGTTCCTGGCTATGGAGAATATTCTTGCAGATGTCGGGAAGACGTACAAGATGACCATGACCGTAAAAGGCTCGAAGAATGGCAAACTCCATAGCAAATTAGGCGACTGGAACAATGGTCAATACCCAGATATCCCCTTCACTACCGAATGGAAAGAAGTGACGGCTGAATACAAAGCCGTCGTATCGAATAATTTCTTTATGCTTCAGTGTGGTGACTTTGTTGGCGACATTTATATCAAGGACATCAAGTTTGAAGGGTACCAGGGAAAGAGCATTCCTCAGACTAAAGAAGAGATGCATGACACACTCGTCTACGCTATGGACAAGTGGATCAAGGGCATGATGGATGCCTGTGGCGGACGGGTGAAGGCCTGGGACCTCGTCAATGAGGCCATCGGTGGTGATGGAAATGACGGTTCCGGATTCTACACCCTACAGCACTCTGAACAATATAATCCTAACGGAAATCCCAATGCCACATGGGATGTAGGCGGTGACGCCTTCTACTGGCAGGACTACATGGGCGACCTGGAATACGTGCGACAGGCCTGCCGCCTGGCACGCAAGTATGGTCCAGAGGACATTGTGCTCTTCATCAACGACTACAACCTGGAGTCAGACTGGGATGACAACAAGAAGGTGAGGAGTCTGGTGAACTGGATAAAGAAATGGGAATCTGACGGCGTTACGAAAATCGACGGTATCGGTACACAGATGCACATCAGTTGCTTTGAGAGCAACTCGATCCTGAACAATATCAAAAAGCACATCACACAGATGTTTGAGATTATGGCCAAAAGCGGGAAACTCTGCCGCGTCAGCGAGATGGATATGGGTTATGTCCGCGGTACTAACAGATGGGGAAGTTCCGTAAAAACCGATCAGTTGACAGAGGCCGAGCACAAGAAGATGGCCGACTTCTATGAGTGGATCATCAAAGAGTACTTACGCATCATACCGCCCGCACAACAGTGGGGCATCTGCCAGTGGTGTACCACCGACGCTCCTTCCAGCAGCGGATGGCGCGGTGGTGAGCCCGTAGGCATCTGGGATCTCAAGTACAACCGCAAGCACGCCTATGCCGGATTCGTACGCGGACTGAATGGCGGTGAGCCGACTGCGATCAACAGAATCGGAGTAGACAAGAGCGCCGACACTTCGAAAGGCATCTATCGCCTTAACGGTATGCGCATGCAGACCTCATCACCCGACCTGCTCCCGTCAGGGATCTACATCATCGACGGCAAGAAGGTCGTCAAATGAAGAGAGGCCCCACGCGGGGCCTCTCTTGCATTAGTAAGGGGGGATGTACTTTATTTCTTGTCTGCTTTCTTTTCCTCAGCCTTCTTGTCATCGGCCTTCTTGGCTGACGGCTTGTAGCGTTTGTTCAGTCCGTTGATCACATCCTGAGTGATATCGAAGCGCTTGTTGGCATAGAGGATGTTATCACCAGCCTTTGAAAGTATCATGTCATACTTCTTGTCCTTGTTGTATGCCTGGAGGAAGTTGTTGAGTGAGTCGCGAAGGGCCTCGTTGAACTTGGCAGTCTCAGAAGCAAGTTCGTTCTCCAGCCGGGCCTGCAACTGCTGGAGGTCGGCCTGCTGGCGCTGGATGGCAGCCTGTACGCCTTCAGCCTGCTCGCGGCTCTGGAAGCCATTGTTGTTCAGTTTCTGCTGGAAGTTGTTGACGGCAGCCTGCAGGGCGTTACCCTTCTGCGTCAGCGTGTTGCGGGCATTGTTCGACTTCTTCTCGAGGGTCACTGTGTAGTCCTTGGCGAAGGTGTACTGTGTCATCAGCGAGTCAACCTCTACATAAGCGATTTTGATACCCTCACCCGAAGCACTGGCTGCAGCGGGCTGTTCGTCCATCTTGGGACTTGCATTGTTGCACGATGTCATCGTCAGGGCGATGGCCAGTGCGGATAAAATGTACTTTTTCATCTTGACTAATTATTAATTTGTTTTCTCAATATTCTTTTTCTGATGTTCTCTCATTAACGGCAAACCGGCTTCTGCGCCGCAGTTCCTTGTCCTGGTCCATCACGCAATGTATGCCTCGCTCCTTCATCGCCTCAGAGTCGTGTATATGCTGAGATTTGAACTCACCATGCTTCACCAACAGCACTCTGACGAGGAAAAATACCATCGCGATAGCAATTATTAACGTCGATATGAGCAGAGTCTCAATCATTTTTTATACCTTTGCGGCTGATTAGCAGCCCAAATCGGGTGCAAAGTTAAGCATTTTATTACGAAATCAATCAAAAATAGCATTAATAATGAATAAAAACGACTTAAAACCTGCTGTAGTATTCCAGCAATTTGCAAAGATTAACGAGATTCCCCGTCCTTCGAAGCACGAAGAGAAAATGATCGACTACCTCAAGAACTGGGGTGAGAGTCACGGACTCGACACAAAAGTTGACGAAACGGGCAATGTGATCATCCGCAAGCCTGCCACCAAGGGGATGGATAACCGGAAGACCGTCATCCTGCAGAGCCACATGGACATGGTGTGCGACAAACTTGTAGACGTGGACTTCGATTTCGAGAAGGATGCTATCAGGACTTACATCGACGGTGAATGGCTGACAGCCGACGGCACCACCCTGGGTGCTGACGACGGTATCGGCTGCGCTATCGAACTGGCCATCCTCGAAAGCCACGACATCGAGCACGGCCCTATCGAATGCGTCTTCACGCGCGATGAAGAGACAGGACTCTCAGGTGCTGAGGGCATGAAAGCCGGCTTTATGACAGGCGACTACCTCATCAACCTGGACTCAGAGGACGAGGGCGAGATATTCGTATCTTGTGCCGGCGGACGCAACACATCTGCCAAGTTCACCTTCACCCGTGAAGAGGCTCCACAGGGCAGTTTCTTCCTGAAAGGTTCACTCAAGGGGCTCGTCGGCGGACACTCTGGCGACGACATCAACAAGAAGCGCGCCAATGCCATCAAGATCCTCGCCCGCTTTATCTTCCAGACCATGAAGCGCTACGACGGTGTCAGCCTGGCACAGTTCCATAGCGGCAAACTGCACAACGCCATTCCCCGCGACGGCTATTTCATCATCGCCGTACCCAACGATCTGAAGGAGAATGTGCGTGCCGACTGGAACGTATTTGCCGCAGAAGTGGAAGACGAATTCCACGTGACCGATACACAGATGCAGTTTGCGATGGAGAGCGCAGAAGCCGAGAAGGTGATTGAGCCCAAAGTGGCCAAGAACTTCATCTGGGCCGTACAGGCTGTCGACAATGGCATCTACGCTATCTGTCAGGATGAGGCGCTGGGCGGCATGGTGGAGACTTCGAGCAACATCGCCAGCATCCATTCTTCAGACACAACCATTGATATCCTCTCATCCCAGCGAAGCAACGTCATGTCGAACCTCGACAATATGTGTGCCACCATCCAGGCCGCCTTTGAACTGGCCGGCGCAGAGGCCACAAGCAGCGACGGCTATCCCGCCTGGAAGATGAAAGCCAACTCGAAACTGACTGAGATTGTGGTGGAATCATATAAGAAACTCTTCGGCAAGGCACCTGTCGTGCGCGGTATCCACGCCGGACTCGAGTGCGGCCTTTTCTCCGAGCGCTACCCCAACCTCGACATGGTCAGTTTCGGCCCCACCCTGCGTTTTGTTCATACGCCCGACGAGCGGCTTTACATCCCCACCGTGCAGATGGTGTGGGATCATCTGCTCGATGTACTCAAAAACATACCACAGAAATGAGACGGAACGCGCGCGTACCTTATACATTAATTATGACCCTGCTGCTTCTCGCATCCTGCGGGAAGCAGTATGAGGCCAAAACGCTGGTGAAGGAGTTCGTCAAGGCCAATGCCACCAAAGAGATCAATATCGAATCCTTCACCGACCTCGACTCCACCCGCGTCATCAGCGACTCCGTCATCATGGCGCTAAGGGAGAATGTGAAGACGGACTCCATATTCAAAAAAGGCACTCAACTGACTGCCGAACGCAAGAGCCAGACTCTGCTCTACATCCGCATGCGCTATCTCGAAGACTCGCTGGAACTGTCAAGAACCTTCTACTTCAATCCGGATTTAGACGGAATAGTAGCCATAAAATAACTTTTTTCGAAAAAAGTCAGCAAAAGATTTGGTGGATTCAGAAAAAGTGTGTACCTTTGCACCCGCAATCAAGGAGATAACCCCAAGGTTTCCGACTCCAAGGGTCCTTTTGGAAGGATGGGTGAGTGGCTGAAACCAGCAGTTTGCTAAACTGC
>CAMVJQ010000025.1 GCA_947167845.1 uncultured Prevotella sp.
GGCGACTATCGCGACTTCAAGAAACTGGGGCGCCCACGCCTCTTCTTCGGCATCGCACCAGGCTGCATGGACTCGATGGTGAACAAATACACTGCCAACCGCCGCCTGCGCTCAGAAGACGCCTATTCGCCCGATGGCCGTCACGACATGCGACCGGAATACCCCACCATCGTCTACACCAGGATACTCAAGCAACTCTTCCCTGACGTGCCCGTCGTACTGGGCGGCATCGAAGCCTCGCTCCGACGACTCACCCACTATGACTACTGGCAGGACAAACTGCAGAAGTGCATCCTCTGCGACTCAGGGGCCGACATGATCACCTACGGCATGGGCGAGAAACCCACCATCGAACTGGCACGCCGACTCAGTGAGGGCGAACGCATCAGCGACATCCGCGACCTGCCGCAGTCAGTCTACCTTGCCGACGACATCAAGCCCTCTGCCGACGATATCGTGCTCCACAGCCATGAGGAGTGTCTGCGCAACAAGCGGGCCCAGGCCGAGAACTTCCGCCATATCGAGGAGCAGTCGAACATGATGCACGCCCAGCGGCTCATACAGGGCGTCGACGGCCGCTTTGCCATCGTCAATCCGCCCTATCCTCCGATGACCACAGAAGAACTCGATGCCTCATTCGACCTGCCCTATACCCGTCAGCCCCATCCGAAGTACAAGGGTAAGCGCATCCCAGCCTACGACATGATCAAGCACAGCGTCAATATCCATCGCGGATGCTTCGGCGGCTGCGCCTTCTGCACCATCTCCGCCCATCAGGGCAAGTTCATCACCTGCCGTTCAAAAGAGAGCATATTAAGAGAAGTGAAGCAGGTGATGGAAATGCCCGACTTCAAGGGCTACCTCTCCGATCTCGGCGGTCCCTCGGCGAATATGTACGGTATGGCCGGACGCAATAAGAACGCCTGCGAGAAGTGCCGCCGACCCAGTTGCATCCATCCGCAGATATGCCCAAACCTCGACACCAACCACTCCCGTCTGCTCGACATCTATCATGCCGTAGATGCACTGCCTGGCATCAAGCGCAGTTTCATAGGCAGTGGCGTGCGCTACGACCTGCTGCTCTATCGCAGTAAGGACGAAGCCGCCAATCGAGCCGCACAGGAATACACCCGCGAACTCATCTGCCGCCACGTCAGCGGACGCCTGAAAGTGGCACCCGAGCACACCAGCGACCGCGTGCTGATGCTGATGCGCAAGCCATCCTTTCAGCAGTTCTACGAGTTCAAGCGCATCTTCGACCGTATCAACCATGAGGAGAACCTGCACCAGCAGATCATCCCCTACTTCATCTCCTCCCATCCGGGCTGCCGCGAGGAGGACATGGCCGAACTAGCCGTCATCACCAAGGGGCTCGACTTCCATCTGGAGCAGGTGCAGGACTTCACGCCCACTCCGATGACCAACGCCACTGAGACCTGGTACACGGGCTACGATCCCTACACCCTCGAGCCCGTCTTCAGTGCCAAGTCGCAGAAGGAGAAACTAGCCCAGCGGCAGTATTTCTTCTGGTACAAGCCCGAAGAGCGGCACGGCATCGAGCAAAGCCTGAAGCGCATCGGGCGTCCCGACCTCATCAAGAAACTTTATGCAGGCTCCCCAGAGCCCAAATCCTTTAATCCCAACTTCACCCGTGACAATCATCGAGCAAAGCCTCACGCCGAAGAGCCCCGCAAAGAAAAGCGAGGACGGAATCGTCATCACAAATGACTTCATCGCAGTCATCGACGGCAGCACCTCCAAGGCCACTCGTCAGTGGAGCCGCCGGATGTCGAACGGACGCTATGCGATGACCGTCGTCAGCCGTGTCATCCGCAAGATGCCGCCCGATACTTCGTGCCACCAGTTCTGCGTCAGTGCTACCAAGGCCATCCGCGATGTCTACCTACCCTTCTGGAAACTCACAGGGCGCAAGACTGCTGCTGAAGACCTGGCAACCCATCCAGAAGAGCGTCTCTGCGCCTCGGCCATCATCTACTCCTGCCGCCGACGCGAGATTTGGCTCGTGGGCGACTGCCAGTGCCTCGTCGGAGGCCAACTCTGCGAGAATCCCAAGCCATACGAGCAGACCCTCGCCGAGCATCGTGCCGCCCATGTGCGCCAGTTGCTCGCTGAAGGCAAGACGCCCGATGAGATTCTTGCCGACGATCAGGCCCGTGCCGCCATCATCCCTGAGATGCTGAAAGCGATGCAGAATCAGAACAAGACCTATGCCGTCATCGACGGTTTCCCAATCCCCGAAGCCAAGGTTCCAATAATCACCCTCGACTTCCGTCCCTGGGAGATTGTCCTCGCTTCTGACGGCTATCCCTTCCTCTGTCCCACGCTCGAAGAGTCAGAGAACCGCCTCGCCCTCCAAAAGCAGAACGACCCGCTGAACATCAGCGAGTTCAAGGCCACCAAGGGCTTCGTGCCAGGCAACAACTCCTTCGACGACAGGACATACATAAGATTTATAGCCTGAAAATTTGCATATATCGCAAAAAATGTCTATCTTTGCAGCCGATTTCCTGTCAAGGATGTCAAGACAAGGCTGGTTCGGTAGCTCAGCTGGATAGAGCAACTGCCTTCTAAGCAGTAGGTCTTGGGTTCGAGCCCCAACCGAATCACTCCTTTATTTAATGCTTAAGGCTTGCCTGAACGGCAAGCCTTAAGCATACTATTTACGGACCAATCCCAAAAGTCATTTGCAATTTATGGGGTCAATCCCAAAAGTCATTTGCAATTTGTGACCTCCCCTACCCCCTCCTGTAGGAGGGGAATTGAATACAAAGAGTGTAACTAATCCCCCTCCTACAGGAGGGGTTAGGGGAGGTCACAACAACCGGCTTTTCGGACAGCCCCTCCCCTATTTACGTCACAGTTTGATGAAGATCCGCTTGCGGTAGAGCAAGTAGCCGATGGCAAAATTTAGCAACACAAAGTAGAGGGCATAGACCAGCGAAGCCCACTTCAGCGGAGGGATGAGGGAATGAATGGCAGTATATACCCACTCCGACACGCCGACGGCGCCCAGGAGTATAGACAACAGTTCGCTCGACACGTAGAGCGCAAGGGCATTGACACCGAAAATGTAGAAGAATGACTGAGGGCTAAGGGCTGAGGGCTGCGTGTCACGACTGCCTGTGTCGACGACATGCATCAGCAAGGCTTGTAGCAGTGAAGCCAGTCCGCAGGTCACCAGCACATAACTGGGGCTCCAGATGCGCTTGTTGAGAGGCAGGCCGAAAGAGAGCAGATAGCCTCCGACGACGAGCAGCGTGCCCAGGACAAAGATGGCTGTCACCTTCTGCTCCAACGTCTCCCGCTGGCGGATGAGCATGCCGCAATAGAAGCCAAGCAGCACATGAGCCACCGACGGGACGGTGCCCAGCAGACCCTCCGGATCAACGGGACTCTTATGATATACATGGTCGTAGCCCAGAAGACTCAGGTCGGCCTGTGCCAGGATGTTCGCATCGGCATCATAGGCATAGCCATTGCCGAAGACTAGAATGGCCGTGTACCCCGCCAGCAGCACGATGACGGCGGGGATGGTGTAGCGATGGTTGCAATAGAGGGCAAAGAGCGAGACGAAGCAGTAGCAGAGGGCGATGCGCTGCATGACGGCCATGATGCGCAGATGGTCGAAGCACACAAGGTCGCCCTTTACCGCATGCTCAAACCAGTTGATGAACAGGCCGATGGCGAAGAGCAGCACCGTACGCTTGACTATGCGGCGGAGCACCTGAGGTGTGGGACTGAACTGCGACTTCACCAGCGACAGGTAGCACGAGATGCCCATGATGAAGAGGAAGAAGGGGAACACAAGGTCGCAGGGTGTCATGCCGTTCCACTTGGAGTGGCGGAGCATCTCAAACGACTCGCCGAAGCCGTTGTTGACGAGGATCATGCCGGCGACAGTGATGCCGCGCAGGATATCGAGACTCTGCAGGCGCTTACTTTTCTCCATATCAGCCACAAATTTACATTGGTATTATTCGAGCAGACTCATTGCTTGTTTGGCCACATCGACGGGCGAGCCCTCAGGCTCGGCGGAATAGACGTTCTGCCGGAGCGTCCAGGGCTCCTCAATGGCATACCAGTCGACTTTCACCTCCTGGGGCAGGGCCATCTGGAAGAGTTCGGAGGCGGTCTTGTTGGCATTCGGGCCTCCACCCAGCAGGTCGCGCTCCGGCTTCGTCTGAGCCTCCATCTGGGCTGCGAGGGCATCCAGATAGGTCTTCCAGCGCACATAATAAAAGTCCTTTAACAGCCCCTGCCATTCCTTATGTGCATAGTCGCGCAGCCCACCAGTGTCGGCACAATAGCGGTTGCCCCAGGTAGTGATCTGCACACGGGCGTTCCACTCGTAGAGTTTACGCTCCTCAGGCGTGGATCCACAGGCTGCAGCAGCCTGCGTCCATCGGCCCAGCCGGAATTCAGGGCGCGTGCCCAGCAGCCGGTCCTGCATCAGGAGCATGTCGAGGAAGCGCCTGGCATCGCCGTCGAACTCTCGACGGGCGAAGGCCTTATAGTCGGCGATGGTGCGCTGATACTGCAGACGGGCCTGATCGGCGAGGGCCTGTCGGGTGACGTCCACCAGGTCGTACTCAAAGTTGTTGTTGCCGCGATACTTCCCCGCCACACTGTTCATCAGGCGTGCTGCCTCCAGCGTCGATGCGGGGTCGTAGTAGTTCTTCATCTTCGACCATGAGGATGCCTGGAAGTTGTTCAGTCCCGGCCTCCCGCAGAAGATGCTCTCGTGAGGGCCCTGCTGGTTGTTGCCGGCCGGACAGTTGTATATGGTCTGCGAGAGTATCTGCCAGGCCTGCTGTATGGCAGGGTCATCGGCACCATAGCGGGCCTTGACATAGTTTCTGATCCACTCCTCCTTAGTGAACTTCTCTGGTCGCCAGGGCAGTTCGCTCATCAGTTCGAACATGACGGGATTGTTTTCCGAGCCCTCCATCGTGAAGCCGATACCTTTTTTAAGTGAAGAGTGAAGAGTGAAGAGTGAAGAATTTGCTGCCGCCGAAGTTGGGAGAGCGGTAGCAAATTCTTCACTCTTCACTCTTAAATCTTCATTTAAGTAGAAGTTGTCGAGCAGTTGGTCCATACGTCCATGCAGACCGACGTTGGCACCGAAGTTCTCCAGGAGGCAGAAGAGCCAGTGATGCTGCTTGTAGCCCTGCTCACGCTTCCAGATGCTGGGGGCACCGAACATGGGGCGGCACTCCGAGAAGAGGTCGAGCACCAGCAGGTCGCCCTGCTTCATGCCGTCGATCATCGCGGGGCGCGGGTTCTCCGTCCACCCTTGTATCACCCAGACGGCCGTGGGATTCACTCGCTTCATGGCCTGCATCATCGCCTCGCCGGCATGGGCGTAGTCGATAGAGGCGTCATCGCTGCTCTCGTGGAAGGGGTCCATCGAGTAATAGTCGGCCTTGCCGTAGAGGCAGGTCAGTTCGTCGTAGTAGAGCTTGGCGATCTCGGCAAAGCGCGGGTCGGTGGGCAACAGGTTGGCAGGGCGCTGGAATCCGTTCCACAGACCTGCGTCGGCCACGTTCAGGCCTAACCGTTCTTTGGCATCGTGGGGCACCATGCCGCTATAGCCAGGCAGCACGGGGTGCATGTCTAACTGGCGCATGCGCTTGAGGATTTGCTTTTGCAGTTTCTCCTGCCGCTGATACCATGAGCAGGGCAGCGGGCCGCCCCACCCCTCCAGGTTGTTCATCTCCCACCAGGCCAAGAAGGCCGGGCCGGCTATGAACTTGCCCACCTCCTCTTCCGAGTAGCCGAGCCTAAGGAGCATATTACGCCAGACGCACTCCTCGCCGACGATGGCCAGCGGCAGGTTCACACCGTGCAGCGCCAGCCAGTCAATCTCCTGTTCCCAGCGCTGCCAGTCCCAGAAAGCCATCGAGTAGGAGAAGGTGCAGTAGTTGAAGGCATAGCGCAGCGCGAGGTCGGTCTCGTGCCGTTCCTTCTTTGCGACGGGGGGCAGCACGGCCGGCAGTTTGGCCTGCATCTGGTTCCACGTCAGGTGGATGCCCGCATAGTACTTCAGATACCAGTTGACGCCCGATGCGATGTTCACCCACGTATTGCCGCGCACCACCACCTTCTGCCCCTGCTGGTCGAGTTCGAAGAAGTCACGTTCCGACTTCCACAACTCCGTCTCGAATTTCTTCGATGCACCAGCGTCTATTCTCTCTAACAGTTCATCCACTGGGTTCCCGTACACCTGTATCCCCACGCAGACTAATATCGCAAACAGTAATCTCTTCATACGCTCTAACTTATATGAATAATTTGTGTCCAATTCGTGATAATTACATGTTAAACATAAATCATTTTTATTTTTTTAAACACGAATTGCCATTAATTGAACACGAATTTCTCATGAATTATTCTTTCTGTTTCATTTCTCAAGAATTATTTTGTCAGTTTCATCTCCCTCGCCTTCTCCATCAGCAGCGCCATGAGCGGCTCGCGCTCGTTCTCCACGCGGTTGTCGAGCACGGCATCCTTCAAGTACTGCTTCAGCACGCCCACCTCGCGGCATGGCTTCAGATGAAACAACTCCATGATCTCGTTGCCGTCGATCACGGGCTGCAGCAGCCGCTTGTAGTCCTTCTCCTTCAGGTCGGCAATCTTCTCGCGCACCATGCGGAAGTTCTCTAAGAATATCTTCTTCCTCACCTCATTCTTCGACGTGATGTCAGCCTCACAGAGCGTCATCAGGTCGTCAATGTCGTCGCCGGCATCGTTCACCAGGCGCCGCACGGCCGAGTCGGTCACGATGTCGTCGGCGATGGCGATGGGCCTCATGTGCAGGTCGACGAGTTTCTGTACATACTTCATCTTCATGTCCATCGGCAGCATGAGGCGGCGGAAGATTACCGGCACCATCCTGGCCCCGATGGTATTGTGGCCGTGGAATGTCCAGCCCGCCGCAGGGTCCCAGCGCTTCGACTTAGTCTTGCCCACATCGTGCAGGAGCGCTGCCCAGCGGAGATAAAGTGAAGGGGTCTCTTCACTTTTAACAACGTTCTCAAGCACTTCAAGCGTATGGTAGTAGTTGTTCTTATGGGCCCGTCCATTCTTCTGGTCGACGATGTCGAGGGCCGACAGTTCAGGCAGCACGATCTGCAGCAGGCCCGTGCGCTGCAGATACTCGAATCCGATGCTCGGATGGGGGGCCATGATAATCTTGTTCAGTTCGTCCTTGATGCGCTCGCCGCTGACGATTCTGATGCGGTCCGCCATCCGCTCCAGGGCCTCGAAGGTTTCCTCCTCAATCTGGAAATTCAACTGCGTGGCGAATCTCACGCAGCGCATCATGCGCAGCGGGTCGTCAGAGAAGGTGACGGTCGGCTCAAGCGGTGTGGCGATGATGCCGTCTTCGAGGTCAGCAAGTCCGTTAAACGGGTCAACGAGTTCTCCGAACCGACTGGTATTCAAGCAGATGGCCATCGCATTAATCGTGAAGTCGCGACGGTTCTGGTCGTCCTCCAGCGTACCGTCCTCCACGACGGGCTTTCGTGAGTCGTGACTGTAACTCTCCCTTCGGGCGCCTACAAACTCCACCTCATACTCCTTGCCCTGCTGCCAGAACTTCACCTGGGCCGTGCCGAAATTGCGGAACACGCTCAGATGGGCTTTCCGCCCCACCATCCGCTTCAGTTCCTCAGCCACGCTGATGCCGCTGCCCACCACCACCACGTCGATATCGCTCGAAGGCCGCTCCAGGAATATGTCCCTCACGTAGCCTCCCACCACATAGCACTCCAGGCCTAGTTTGTCGGCGGCCTCACTGATCTGGCGGAATATCTTCTGGTCAAGAATCTCCGCCAGTTCGTCGTCAGAATACAACTTCATTCTTACTTCTTTTTTCAATTCTGCTATATAACCGTCTGTTATTTCTCTGTTTTGCTTGGGAAAGCGGGCGCCCTCGCCCGCATCTGTTGCGGGCGAGGGCGCCCGCGTTCCCAGAGTTGGCTGCAAAGTTACGAAGTTTTTTTGGATTTACGGCATACATCAGTCTGCAAGTTTACTTCATCCTCTTATTAAATCTGTGTAAATCCGAAAATCCGCGTAAATCTGTGGCTGAAATTTGAGATGCGAAATCCCTCACGCGCGTTAGTAGGGAAACGCCGAATCATCTTACACTTCCCGCACTTCTTACACCTGAGCAGGTGTAAGAAGTGCGGGAAGTGTAAGATAAAAATGGCATATAACAAATACGTACACGCGCACGCGAGAAGGTTGTTTACAGTCAGCGGGAGCCGATTTACAGAAAATAAGAGCCTATTATTTCCCAAGAAGAGTCTATTATTTTCCGAGAAGAGCCTATTATTTTCCGAGAAGAGCCTATTATTTTCCGAGAAGAGCCTATTTTTTCCGAGAAGAGCCTATTATCCTACATCAACTTAGCAACACGCAATACACCATAAACGCCCAGGGCCATACCGAGACATGGTATCGTTCCCCGCCGCACTACGTCATGCTGCATCTGGTGTATCACTGGAATAAGAACCCGAAGAAAAATAAAGAGCATGAACAGAGATACACAATAGCCCTGCCTTATCAGGGGATAAGGCAGGGCTGTTGGCGGGAAGACATCCCTTTAAGTTGTCCTGTGACGACAATCAGAAGAAGAGGTAGCGGTTGTCGACCACGTTGGCCTTCTGATAGAGTTCGGAGATGAACCGGCTTGCGGCCTGGACGGCCTGCTGCTGGAGGCGCTGCTCGGTAGCCTTGACGTCGAGGGGTGAAGAGCCCTCGCGCTGGGCCTTGCGATTGACCTGGAAGAGGTAGGCACCACCGTTACCCTTGACGACCTTGGGGCTGAACTGTCCCTGCTTGAGGGCTGCCACAGCGCCTGAGAGAGCGGGCTCGCTGGCTCCGGTGGACTGTACGAAGACGGGGGCTCCGAAGGTGATCTGACGGACAGAGTCAATCTTGGCGCCAGCCTTCTGTGCGTCGGCGATGCTCTTCACATTGGCCAGACGGGTCTTGATCTGCTCGAACTTCTTGTCGCGGAGCACTTCCTGGCGGATCATGTCCTTGACGACATCGAGGTCGCGATAGCCTACGGGGTGGATCTTGGTCATGGCCACCACGAGCAGGTTGTCGTTGTTGCCACACTCATAGAGGGGGCTCACGTCGCCGGGCTTGGCATCAAAGATCCACTTCATAGCCTCGCGGGTCGAGCGGAGACCAGCCACATTGTGCTCTGAGTTGAAGAGGTCCTTGCGCTCCTGCACCTTGAAGCCGAACTTCTGGGCGTTCTTCTCGAGGTCGGCCAGCGTCTTGTTCTCGCTGACATACTGGCTGAACTTGTTGTAGGCGTCGGAATAGGTGCCCTTGGAGAAGTCGATGGTGTGCTTGATGACGGCCACGTCGTACTTGTCGACGAAGGCCTTGCGGTTAATCACCTGCATGATGATGTTGCCCTGAGCGAACTCGAGGTTCTTGATCTCGTTGACGGCAAGATTGTTGATACTGCTCAGATAGTTCTTCGACTCCTCGTCGATGCTAGGCGAGTTCTCATACATGGCGGAAGTGAGCCACTGGCTCTTGCCCTCCTGACCGTACTTCTTGGCGAGGGCCTCGAAGTCGGCACCGGCCTTGAGTGCATTGTAGATGCTATCGGCCTTGGTACGGATGGCCTCGACTGACTCACCGTTGACCTGAATCTGACGGTACTCGATGGAGTCTGGAGCCTGGGTCTTGGCGATCAGTTTCACCACGTTGAAGGTATTGTCGCGAGTGGTTTCGAACGGGCGGGTGGTCTGTCCGACGGTCATGGAGTCAACCTTGGCTGCGATGTCGGCAGGAAGAGCGCTCTTGCGCACGGCCATGCCGAGGAAAGGCACCTGCGACTGCGACTTGCGTACGACCTCGCCGGCATTGGCGCCGCTCTCGAGTTTATCGGCGGCCTCGTTCATGGTCTTCATCAGAGCCTGACGGTCGGCGGGCGAGGCGACAACCTGATAACTGACATACTTGATGTCGCGGGTCTCCATCGTCTGCTTGAACATTTCCTTCTGCTGGTCGTACTTAGCCTTCAGGTCGGCATCCGACACCTGCACGTCGTTGTCATTGATCGAACTGTAGGCGATGCTGGCCAACTGGATGTCGTTCTCCTGGTTCTGAGCGTCGTAAGCCATCTTGGCGGAGATGGGGTTGGAGAGGAGACATCCGGCGATAAGCCCCTGGAACTTCTGTGCGAGGGTCTGTGTGCGGAGTTGCTTCTCGATGAACTGCCAGTACTTGTAGATGCGCTCGTAAGACTCTGAGAGTTGGGGATTGCCGGCATTGCTCTTATAGTCATTGAGGAACTTTGTGAGCATGGTGACGTCGAAGCGTCCCGTCTGCTGGTTGACGAAGGGCGACTGCATGAGCATGGGATTGGTGCCCTCCTTGAGCATGTTCTGCATCTCCTCGTCAGTGACGGTGAGTCCGAGTTTCTTGGCCTCGTTCTCGACAATCTGGTCGTTGACAAACTGGTTCCAGACCTGATCCTTCACCTGATTGAGTTCCTCATCGCTGAGATTATCACGTCCCTGTGTGAGTTTGATGACTTCCTGATACTCCTCGACGAGGTTTTGGAAGTCCTGGTAATTGATTTTGTTGCCTAACACTTCGCCCACCTGCTGGCGCTGCTGGTTCTTGGTTGCTTCGCAAGACCGGAACGCCTCTTCAGCAATGAAGGCGAAGAGGCCGAGGCCGATGATGATCACCAGCGTCACGCCTCTTTTTCTGATTTTTCCTAATGCTGCCATTTTGTTTTTTAATTATTTGATTTCTATTTTTTCTCTATAAGTAGGCCTAAGCGGCCAATTCAGCGTGCAAAATTACTAAAAAGGAATGAAACAGCGAAATTTTTCAAAGAAAAAACGCTCATTCTGCCACTTTTAGACGCACAAGTTCGATTTTTGTGGCTGTATTCTTGAGTATTTTGAACTCATAGTTGCCGATGCGCACCACTTCATTGAGTTTTGGGAACGACTGGTATTCGTGCAGGATGAGTCCGCCGACGGTCATATACTCGTCGCTCTCGGGCAGTTGGAGTGAGAACATCTCGTTGACCTTCTCAATCTCGAGCCGTGCCGAGAGTACGTACTCTCCCTCGCCTGTCTGCTTGGCGACATGGCTCTTGTTGTCATGCTCGTCCTCTATCTCGCCTGTTATCTCTTCCATGATATCCTCGAGGGATACGATGCCGCTGGTGCCGCCGAACTCGTCGACGACGATGGCCAGCGAGCGCTTCTGCTGCATGAGCGTCTTCATCAGTTTGGAGGCGGGCATCGTCTCCGGGACGAACGACATCTCACGGATGAGGTCTGGGGCCATACTCTGAGCGTCGGAGCCTTTGAGCCGGAACATGTCACCTGAGTGGACATAGCCAATGATATGGTCGATGTCCTCGCGGTAGACGACAATCTTGGAGTGGCCGCTCTCGATGAACACCTGCTTGAGTTCGCCCAGGGTGACGCGCTCCTCGACGGCATCGATCTCGGTGCGGGGTACCATGCAGTCGCGCACCTTGGTCTCTGAGAATTCGAGGGCATTCTGGAAGATCCTGACCTCCTCGCCAATCTCATTCCCGTCCTTGGCATTGTCGATGCTCGACTGCACGAGATAGTCGAGGTCGACCTTAGTGAACTCACGGTCGCCGCTGTTCTTGTCCATCCTGACGCCGAAGAGCCTGAGTATGCCTTTGGAGAGGAAAGTGGCCAAACGGCTGACGGGCCACAGTAGGACGTAGAAGATCCAAGCGGGCAGGGCGAAGAATGTGAGCAGGGCGTTGGGGCTGCTCTTGAAGATGCTCTTGGGGATGAACTCGCCCGTGAAGAGCACCACCAGCGTGGAGCAGATGGTGTCGGCCGTCACGCGCATGCCGTCGCTGAGGGGTGAGAAGATGGTCTGATTGAATATCTGAGCGAAAAAGATGCCGTAGATGACGAGGGCGATGTTGTTGCCCACGAGCATGGTGGAGACGAAATTGTTGGGATGTCGGTAGAAGAGACTGAGGCAGCGCTGCGAGAGGCCTCCCCTCTCCTTGTCCATCTCAGCGAGCATGCGGTTGCTCGACACGAAGGCTATCTCCATGCCCGAGAAGAAGGCGGACAGGAGCATGGTGAGGAGTAGTCCTATGATGAGTTGAGTCATATATATCTAGTCAGTGGTGGTAACAGTTCTGGCGTGCTTGGTGGCCTGGGGGCGCAGGATGGGCTCTGTCTGCTGCTGCGTGGTGTCACCAGGGGTTGTCGGCTGCTGCTCGTCGTCCTTCTCCATATCCTCAGTGGTGAACGAGCCCTTGGAGTTGCTCACCGTGTAGTGGCGCATGTGCTCGTCGCTTCTGAAGCAGGTGCCCTGGAGGGTGCGCTCTGGAGTGACAACTCTGGAGAAGACGTTGGAATAGAGTTCGTGGCGGAGGCCGTCCCAATAGAGTTCCTCGCTGGTGTAGACGAGTCCGTTGACATTGCGGATGCGCACGCGGCCTCGCAGTTTCCAGAGTTTCATCTGGTCGAAATACCAGGCGGTATCAGCCTGGACGTAAGCCTCGACATGGAACTTCTGGTCGAACTGTTCGAAGAAGACGCCCTTCTCGAAAGTCCACCGCGACGGGTTCTTGATGGTGTTGACATCCCACCGCTCTGTGACGATCTTGTACTTGATGACACCAGAGTCGCTGATGAGGGTGTTGACACCGTAGGATACCATCATCGAGGCGGAGTCGCGCTCATTGACAGCCGCTGCGGTGTGTTCCTTGGCCTCTTCGCAGGCTATCAGCGCGAAGTGCGCAAGCACAAGGCCCGCAACCAGTCCTAGCCGAATATAATGTTCTATCTTCAATTCTCAATCTTCAATTCTCAATCTTCAATTCTCAATCTTCAATTCTCAATGTACATCACTCCACCTTCCACTTGGCAAACCAGCGCTCATTGAAGGTGATGGCGAGATTGAGGCGGAAGGTGTTCTCCTTGAGCATGCCTTCGACACCCTGATGGACATACTGCGCACTGATGTTCACGTAAGAGCGGGCATTGATCTGATTCTGGATGGGGATGCCGAAGCCGATGGTAGCACTATACTGCTTGGGGCCGTCGCTACTGCCTATTTTATAATAAGGTGTAGCGTAGCCAACCCCCAGACGGTAGCGGATACGCTGGAAGAGGCTGCGGCCATTGTAACGGGGCAGCCACTCGGCTCCCAGAGCGAAACGGTAACTGTTCTTCAGCAGACCGTTGCGCAACTGATACTGCCCACCCGACTCTGCGGGGAACTTGACATTGCCCCAGCGCTGCATCTCGCCGTCGAGGCCCACCGTCAGTTTGTTGGCCTGCCTGTATGCCAGACCGACTCCAAAGGTGTGAGGCAGTTCGAAGGCATTATCGACCACCATCTTGGCGGTGTCGCGCTTACTGGTGGTGGAGTTATAATTAATAATGTAGCACTCGGCATCCGACTTTAGTTTATGCCCCAGCCCATAGGTGAGACCCAGCGTGAGGCTCTCCCGCCTGCTGAGGGGCAGGTCGTACTGCAGACCAAAGTCAAGGGCATAGTTGCTGACATCGGCCTTGTAGTTCTTATAGAGCGTGTTCATCGCCTGAGAACTAGTCAGTGTGACACCACGATCGAAACTGCCCCAGAGGTAGGCGCCCCTGGCACCGACGGCCAGATTCCTAAACAGTTTGACCCCCACGCCGAGGAACAACTTGTTAAGACCTCCGTCGCCGACATAAGTGGTGGTCATCGTGCTGTTGGCCGTCTGCAGAAAGGAGGAACTGGAGAACTGATAGCCGACGTCGGTCATGGGGACGACGCCGAAAGCGGCCCCTACATTCTTCCACAGACGAAACTGCCCGACTGCATAGTCGAAATTGCCCGTACGCGCATTCTTCCTGGCCCCGTTCTCCTGGAAATTAGTCACCGATGCCGTGAGGCCCATATCAAAGAGGAAAGTCAGCGAATCGACATAGGCGGATGAAGCAGGATTCAGCGTGTTGACCATATTTCCTTCGTGAAGAGCGTAGCCCACGCCGTTCATACCCTTGTTCAGACTGGCGCCCTGCTGTGAGATTTCTCCAAGTCCGAACTGGCTAAAGGGTGAGTTGGTACCGCCCTGCGCAAACACGGTTGTGGCCACTGCCGACATCAGCAGACAGCCTAAAAATCTATTCATATCGTGAACCTTTTTTCTTATAATTCATTTCAGCGTGCAAAATTATCAAAAAAAACCGAACTAAACGCATCGAAAGTGAAAAATATAGATTAATTTTGCATCGTGAAACAATTTAAAAAGATTTTTAGGACATTTTGTCTTTTCTTCGGATGCATTCTGACCAGTACTGACACATTCGCCAGCAAAGATGTCAACGCAGAGCGCTGGGACTCGGTAGAAATCAGTCTGCTGACCTGTTCGTCTCACGAGGAGGTGTACAGCCTGTATGGCCATACGGCCATACGCTATCACGACCTGCGAACAGGTGACGACTATGCCTTCAATTGGGGGAGTTTCAGTTTCGACAAGCCCTTCTTCGTGGCCCGCTTCGTATTCGGACTGACCGACTATGAACTGGTGGCCCTGCCCTTCAAGTACTTCTGCCCCTACTACCAGGAATGGGGCAGCAGCGTGACGGAGCAGGTTCTCAACTTGACACCCAGCGAGACATACAAGATATGGCAGGCACTCGCTGAGAATCTGAAGCCAGAGAACAGCGTCTACCGATACAACTACTTCTACGACAACTGCTCCACCCGTCCTCGCGACATCATCGAAAAGAACCTCGAGGGCAAACTTGAGTACCAGCCGCGAGAAAACTATACCCCATCCTATCGCGAGATGACCCACGAATGCACCAGAAATCACGACTGGGCCACATTCGGCAACGACATGTTGCTGGGCGTTAAAGCCGATCAGCCCACAAAACGGGAACAGCAGGAATTCCTGCCTGAGAACCTGATGTACGACTTCGACCACGCACAGATCTACGCCGACGGGAACTACCGCCCGCTGGTAAAGGAGCGGCGGATGCTCGTCGCACCGGGGGTACAGATCATCGAGCCCGACTTCATCTGTCCGCCCCTGACGGTATTCGGCCTGCTGCTGGTCATCACCATCGGCATCAGCCTTCTGGAGTGGCGGCGCGGCAAGACGTTCAAATACTATGACGGACTGCTGATGCTGGCCCAGGGGCTGGCGGGCTGCGTGCTCTTTGTGATGCTCTTCTCGCAGCACCCCACCACGAGCACCAACCTGCAGATACTGCTGCTCAATCCACTGCCACTGTTCTACCTGCCATCCGTGCTGAAGCGGAAGGGCAATACCCGCTGGTGGACCGTCTTAATCATGATGATCGCCCTGTTCGCCATCGGCCGCGTTTTCCAGGACTATGCAGAAGGCATGATGATTTTGGCACTATGTTTGCTAATAAGATATTGCATTAATATAAAACTGAGAAATAATAAGATAACGTGAGAAATCGGTATATATACATCACACTACTGGCCGTACTGGGACTCAATGCAGAGGAAGCAGATGCCCAGGACAGCATCAAATACGCGCCACGACTCGTGGTAAACATCACCATCGACCAGTTGCGCACAGACTATCTGGAGGCCTTTGCCCCCGTCTTCGGCAACGACGGCTTCAAGCGCCTCTTCCGCGAGGGACTCGTATTCGAGAATGCCTCCTACCCCTTCACCAAGACAGACAGGGCCTCTGCCATTTCGTCAGTGGTGACAGGCGTCTCACCTTATTATCATAGTATCGTAGGCGAGAAATGGCTCGACAAGGAGACCCTGCGCCCCGTCAGTTGTACCGAAGACCTGAAGGCGCCTGGGATGCCGTCAGCCTGCCAGTTGATGGTATCGACCATCGGCGACGAACTGAAGGTGGCGACCGGCGGAATGGCAAAAATTTTCGCCATCGCACCGACGGTAGATGCAGCCGTGCTGTCGGCAGGGCATGCTGCCGACGGAGCCTTCTGGCTCGATGACTGGAGGGGATTCTGGAACGGCACGAAGTATTACTCGAACAACATACCAAGTTTCATTCAGGGTTTCAATGAGTTGAATGCCGCATCAAAGAAGATTGACAACCTTGAATGGCAGCCCGCGCTCGAAGTGACAGGCACCTTCAATTACTACCAGCACATCGGCAACCAGAAGCCTTTTAAGCACACCTTCAAAGGTGAAAGAAAATTCATCGAATACAAGACCAGTGCCCTCATCAACTCAGACATCACGGACATCGCCCAGCAATGCGTCACCAGCGAGACACTGGGCTACGACCGCGTGACCGACCTGCTCTGCCTGACCTACTATGCAGGCAACTTCAACCATCTGGCCATGACAGACTGTCAGATGGAACTGCAGGACACCTATCTGCGGCTGGACCGTGAACTGGCCCGCCTGATCAAGACACTGGAGGACAAACTGGGTGCGCAGCACGTACTCTTCGTGCTGACCAGTACAGGCTACAGCGACACCGAGAGTGCCGACTACGGTAAATATCGCGTGCCCACAGGCACGTTCTACATCAACCGCACGGCCAATCTGCTGAACATGTATTTCGGTGCCGTCTGGGGGCAAGGCCGCTATGTGGAGACCTGCTACGGCAACGAGATCTATCTTAACCACAAACTGCTGGAGTCGAAGCGCATCAGCCTGACCGACGCCACCCAGCGCGCCCAAGAGTTCATCTCGCAGGTGTCGGGCGTGGCCAATGTCTACACATTCATCCAACTGCTCGGCGGCAACAACCAGCAGATATACAAAATCCGCAACGGCTTCAACCCGGAGCACAATGGCGACATCCTCATCGAAGTGTCGCCCGGCTGGCAGTTGCAGAACGAGACCAACCAGGAGAAGATACTCTCGCGCGCCTCGTTCACCCAGTTTCCCATCATCATCTACGGCGCAGGTACGAAGGCTGAGCGCGTCACCACGCCGGTCACCACCGACAGGATAGCCCCGACTATCGCCAAGTCGATACGCATCAGAGCACCCAACGCCTGTTCGTCAGAGCCATTGTTCTGAGACGCAGACTTACAAGGACTGACGCAGATAAAACCGTATTTGCGCCGATTTTGTGCCAAGAACTTTGGCTGTTACGGATTTTATTCGTAACTTTGCACCCGTTTCTATTCATACGTACATAATTAAAAAATAAAAATATGAATTTCAGTAAGATTTTGAAGTCATTGTTTGGCGACAAGTCTTCCCGCGACATGAAGTTGATTCAGCCGCTCGTGGAGAAAGTGAAGGCCGTATCGCCTCAGGTGGAAGCCCTCGACAATGACGCCCTGCGCGCCCGTACAAAGGTGCTGCAGCAACAAGTACAGTCATCAGCCAAGGAGCAAAAAGCCAAAATTGCAGAGTTGAAGGCCACTATTGAGAATACGCCCATCGACGAGCGTGCTGACATCTTCGCCCAAATCGACAAGATCGAGAAGGAAGTGCTCGACATCTATGAGAAGGCTCTCGACGAAGTGATGCCCGAGGTATTTGCCATCGTCAAGGAGACAGCCCGCCGCTTCGCTGAGAACGAAGAGACTATCGTGACGGCCACCGACTTCGACCGCGAACTGGCTGCCGCCCCCCGTAAGGACTTTATAACCATCGACGGCGACAAGGCCATCTATCACAACCACTGGACGGCTGGCGGCAACGACCTGAAATGGGAAATGGTGCACTACGACGTACAACTCTTCGGCGGTACGGTGCTCCATCAGGGAAAGATCGCCGAGATGGCAACGGGTGAAGGTAAGACCCTCGTGGCCACGCTCCCCGTATTCCTGAACGCGCTGACTGGCAATGGTGTTCACGTGGTAACGGTCAACGACTATCTGGCCAAGCGTGACTCCGAATGGATGGGGCCGCTCTATATGTTCCACGGACTCTCAGTGGACTGTATCGACAAGCACCAGCCCAACTCAGATGCTCGCCGTCGCGCCTATCAGGCTGACATCACCTTCGGTACAAACAATGAGTTCGGTTTCGACTATCTGCGCGACAATATGGCCATCTCACCCGCCGATCTTGTGCAGCGTTCGCACAATTATGCTATCGTCGACGAGGTGGACTCCGTGCTGATCGACGATGCCCGTACACCGCTGATTATCTCTGGCCCTGTGCCCAAGGGCGACGACCAGATGTTCGAGGAGTATCAGCCACTAGTGGAGAAACTTGTAGGCGTGCAGCGCCAGTTGGCCACCCAGTATCTGGCTGATGCCAAGACGCTTATCACAGAAGGAAACAAACTGATGGAGGCCGGCAACAAGAAGGAAGGACAAGAGAAACTCGACCAGGGTTTCCTCTCCCTCTATCGGTCTCACAAGGCTCTGCCGAAGAACAAGCCACTCATCAAGTACCTATCGGAAGAAGGCATCAAGGCCGGCATGCTGAAGACGGAGGAGATCTATATGGAGAACAACAACCGCCGCATGCCAGAGGCAGTGGAGCCCCTCTACTTCGTGGTTGACGAGAAACTGAACTCGTGCGACCTCACAGACAAGGGCACAGGCTGGCTGGCCAAACAAGTGAACGATGCAGAACTGTTCGTGCTGCCCGACATTGCCAGTCAGATGTCAGCCCTCGAGGCGGAGACAGGTCTGAGCGACCAGGAGCGTCTCGACAAGAAAGACGAACTGATGTCGCACTATGCCGTTCAGTCAGAGCGCGTACATACCCTCCAGCAGTTGTTGAAGGCCTACTGTATGTTCAACCGCGACGACGAGTATGTAGTCATCGACGGCGAGGTGAAGATTGTCGACGAGCAGACAGGACGTATCATGGAAGGCCGCCGCTGGAGTGACGGACTGCACCAGGCCGTAGAGGCCAAAGAACACGTGAAAGTGGAAGCCGCCACGCAGACCTTCGCCACCATCACCCTACAGAACTACTTCCGTATGTATCACAAACTGGCAGGCATGACCGGTACGGCTTCAACTGAGGCCGGCGAGTTTTGGGACATCTACAAACTCGACGTGGTGGAGATACCCACTAACCGCCCCGTGATCCGCAACGACCAGGACGACCGCGTCTACAAGACACAGCGCGAGAAATTCCGTGCCGTCATCGAGGAAATCGTGAAGATGCGCAATCAAGGACGTCCGACTCTGATCGGTACGACCTCAGTGGAAATCTCCGAGTTGCTCTCACGTATGCTTGATATGTACGTGAATCCCGAGACTGGCAAGCGCGAGGGCATCCCCCACCAGGTGCTGAATGCCAAACTGCACCAGAAGGAAGCAGACATCGTGGCCCTCGCCGGACAATCCACCAACGGCAAGGGTGCCGTCACCATCGCCACCAACATGGCCGGTCGTGGTACCGATATCAAACTGTCGCCGGAAGTGAAGGCTGCAGGCGGTCTGGCCATCATCGGAACAGAACGTCACGAGAGCCGCCGAGTAGACCGGCAGTTGCGCGGTCGTGCAGGTCGTCAGGGAGACCCGGGCTCCTCCGTATTCTACGTCTCACTCGAAGACAAACTGATGCGCCTGTTCGCCTCTGAGCGCATCGCCAGCGTGATGGACCGCCTCGGCTTCAAGGACGGTGAGATGATTGAGAGTCCGATGATCTCAAAGAGCATCGAGCGCGCCCAGAAGAAAGTTGAAGAGAACAACTTTGGTATCCGCAAGCGCCTGATTGAGTATGATGACGTGATGAACAAACAGCGTACCGTCATCTATGAGAAGCGACGACACGCCCTGATGGGAGAACGTATCGGCATGGATATCTCGAACATCATCTGGGACCGCGTGGTCAACATCATCGACAACAACGACTATGAGGGCTGCAAGGAAGAATTCCTGCACATTCTTTCGATGGAGGTACCCTTCACCAGCGAGGAATTCATGAACCAGCAGCGCGAGCAACTTACCGAGAACGCCTTCCAGGCCGCCATCGAGAACTTCAACCGTCGGACGGAGCGTATCCAGGCTGTGGCCAACCCCATCATCCAACAGGTCTACGAGAACCAGGGACACATGTACGAACGCATCATGGTGCCCATCACTGACGGTCGCCGTGTGTACAACATCCCCTGCAACCTGAAAGAAGCCTACGAGACAGAGTCGAAGTCAGTAGTGAAGGAGTTTGAAAAGAGCATCTTGCTCCACATCATCGATGACTCCTGGAAGGAGAACCTGCGTCAACTCGACGAACTGAAGCATTCTGTACAGAACGCCAGTTACGAGCAGAAAGACCCGCTGCTGATCTTCAAACTGGAGAGTGCAAAAGTATGGGACGAGATGATCAACGAGATGTACAACCGCATCACCTCCATTCTTACGCGTGCCCAAATCCCAGAGATGCAACAGCAGGTGCAGGAGGCAGCCCCAGAGCAGCGCACCCAGCGCCAGCAGTACACGGAGTCGAAGCAGAACCTCAACGAAGAGCAACTGACTGACCCGAACCAGGCAGCAGCCGCTGCTCAGGACACGCGTGCCCAGCAGCCCCGCACACCTATCATCAAGGACAAACTGCCCGGGCGCAATGATCCATGCCCCTGCGGAAGCGGTAAGAAATTCAAGAACTGTCACGGTAAAGGAATCGTATAATGATTAAGATAAAGAACATCAAAAAGACCTTTGGTCAGACAACAGCAAGCGATATCCCCTCGTTCGAAGTGAACGATGGGGATATTCTTGGCTTAGTGGGAAACAATGGTGCAGGCAAGACCACCCTATTCCGAATGATTCTCGACCTGCTCAAGCCCGATGAGGGCGAAGTCAGTATCGACGGCATCAATCCAGCCCAGTCAGAAGAGTGGAAAGACTGGACTGGCGCCTATATCGACGAAGGATTCCTCATCGACTTCCTGACGCCCGAAGAGTATTTCGCATTCTTGGGAAAAATCTCCAATATCCCTCAGGAGACAATCGAGGAACGCCTGAAGGACTTCGACCTGCTGGCAGGCGGTGAGATATTCGGGCAGAAGAAACTGATTCGAAATCTCTCAGCCGGTAACAAGCAGAAAGTGGGCATCATCGCCGCCCTGCTCAACAGTCCGAGACTGGTCATTCTCGACGAACCGTTCAACTTTCTCGACCCTTCCTCGCAGAACATTCTGAAGAATGTGCTAACAGAGTACAACCATAAGACTGGTGCTACCATCCTCATCTCCAGCCATAACCTGCAGCACACAGTAGACATCTCCACACGCATCGCCTTGCTGGAAAAGGGGCAGATCATCCGAGACCTGCCTAATACCGATGCCAGTGCCCGCCAGGAGTTGGACGAATACTTTGTAACCACTCCCCATTTGTAGGTATTTTACCAGGCGTGGGGACTAGTTGCAACTCGTTTGCAAGTTTTTTTGCGTATCTTTGCAGCCGAATCGCGACAATATTAGGTCTTATGAAACTGTCAGAACTCAAAACAGGTGAAAAAGGTATCATCGTAAAAGTGCTAGGGCACGGTGGATTCCGTAAACGTATCATCGAGATGGGATTCATTCGCGGCAAGGAAGTGGAGGTGCTCCTGAATGCCCCACTACAAGACCCGGTGAAATACAAACTGATGGGCTACGAAGTATCACTGCGCCATCAAGAGGCAGAAATGATAGAAGTGGTCAGTCAGGCTGAGAAAGACGCACACCCCCAAGACTGGCAAAGTGACCCGCTACTCAACGAAAACCGCCATAAGGAAGACTTCCTGCAACATATTGCCCTGAAGGAGCGTCGCGTCATCAATGTGGCCCTTGTCGGTAACCCTAATTGTGGAAAGACATCGCTATTCAACTATGCCAGCGGTGCACACGGCCATGTAGGCAACTACTCAGGCGTGACAGTGGATGCCTCAGAGGCCAAAGCCTCCTATTTCGGATACGAATTCAATCTGATAGACCTGCCCGGCACCTATTCACTGTCGTGCTACTCTCCAGAGGAACTCTACGTCAGGGAGCATCTGACGGAGAAGATGCCGGACATCGTGATTAATGTCATCGACGCCTCAAACCTGGAGCGCAATCTCTATCTGACCACCCAACTGGTGGATATGAACATCCGGATGGTGTGCGCACTGAACATGTACGACGAGTTTGAGCGCAGGGGCGACATAGTGGATATTGGCATTCTCAGCAGTCTTTTGGGAATCCCGATGGTACCCACGTCGTTCAAGAACGGAATGGGCGTGAAGGAACTGTTTCGTACCATCATCCAGGTTTACGAGGGAACCAGCAAATATTCACGCCACCTGCATATCAATTATGGGCATGAGATAGAAAACGGCATCAGCCACATCCAGAAATATCTGAAGACCGACGAACACATCACCCAGCACTACTCTACCCGCTATCTGGCCCTGAAGTTGCTGGAGCACGACAGTCACGTACTCGACTATCTGGGCAACCACATGGCAGGCGAAAACCGCATGGAGGATTTCCACGACCTGACGAATGCCCGCGACAGAGCCTCAGCCCGCGTGAAAGAAGAAACAGGCGACGACTCAGAGACCGCCATTATGGATGCCAAATACGGCTTTATCAACGGTGCGCTGAAAGAAGCGAAATACAAGACAGGCACAAAGGAAGACACTTATCGGACTACCCACCTGATTGACAGCGTACTGTCGAACAGATATGCCGGATTCCCCATCTTCTTCTTACTGCTATTCCTGATGTTCGACACAACGTTTGTACTCGGACAATATCCGATGGACTGGATAGAGGCTGGTGTGGGATGGTTAAGCGATTTCATTGGAGCCTCCATGCCAGACGGTCCTCTGAAGGCAATGCTGGTAGATGGCGTTGTCGGAGGTGTGGGAGCCGTCATCGTCTTCCTGCCGCAAATCCTCATCCTCTATTTCTTCATCTCCCTGATGGAAGATTCGGGCTATATGGCACGTGCAGCCTTCATCATGGACAAACTGATGCACAAAATGGGGCTGCACGGCAAGTCATTCATTCCCCTGGTCATGGGCTTCGGCTGTAATGTGCCAGCCGTCATGGCTACGCGCACCATTGAGAGTCGCCGATCCCGGCTAATCACGATGATGATACTGCCGTTTATGTCATGCTCGGCTCGCCTGCCCATCTACATCATGATAGCAGGCACCTTCTTCTCACTGCAATATCGCTCATGGGTGATGATCTCGCTCTATGCCATCGGCATCCTGACAGCAGCCATCGTCAGCAAGTTATTCTCCACATTCGTCATCAAGGGTGAGGATACGCCATTCGTAATGGAACTGCCTCCCTACCGCTGGCCCACAGCGAAGGCCATCTGGAGACACACGTGGGAGAAAGGCAAGGAGTATCTGAAGAAAATGGGAGGTATCATCCTGGTGGCCAGCATCATCGTATGGGCATTGGAGTATTTCCCCCACAACGAGAAACTGACCCAACAGCAACAGCAGGAGCAGAGTTACATCGGGCGAATAGGTAAAACCATTGAACCGATTTTCACGCCACAAGGCTTCAACTGGAAACTCGATGTCTCACTGATAGCAGGCATAGGAGCCAAGGAAATCGTCGCCTCAACCATCGGCGTGCTCTATTCCGGTGATGACTCCTTCGCCGACGATGACACCTTCAGCGACGACAACGAAAAGTACACGCACCTTCGCCAACTGATGCTTCAAGAAGGCATAACTCCGCTGGCCGCCTACGCGTACCTTATATTTATATTGCTCTACTTCCCCTGTATCGCCACCATCGCCGCCATCAAGAATGAGACAGGCTCCTGGCGATGGGCCTTCATCACGGCTGCCTACACAACAATAGTGGCCTGGATAGTGTCAGCAGGCGTTTATCAGATAGGAAATCTCTTTTAATTGAAAAATAAATCGTAACTTTGCACCCGATATGGAGAAAATCATATTGGGCATTGACCCTGGAACGAATATTATGGGCTACGGACTGCTGAAGGTCGCAGAAGGCAAGGCGCACATGATCACGATGGGCGTCATCGACCTACGCAAGTTTTCTGATGCCTATCTGAAGTTAGGACATATATTCGAACGCGTGACGGGTATCATCGACGGCTACCTGCCAGACGAGATGGCTATTGAGGCACCTTTCTTCGGTAAGAACGTACAGTCGATGCTGAAACTCGGGCGTGCTCAAGGTACTGCCATTGCGGCCGCCATCCATCATGGAGTCCCCATACACGAATATGCCCCGATGAAGATCAAGATGGCACTGACAGGAAACGGTGGTGCGTCGAAAGAACAAGTGGCAGGCATGCTCCAACGGCTGCTGAAGATTCCTAACGACGAGATGGGCAAGTTTATGGATGCCACTGACGCACTGGCTGCAGCCTATTGCCACTATCTACAGATGGGACGTCCAACGAGTGACGTGAAATATAGAGGTTGGAAGGATTTTGTGAATAAGAACCAAGACAAGGTGTCTAAACGTAAGACAAAAGATGAAGACGATTGAGATTCAGAATGCAAGAGCACGCAAACCAGAATGGTCGATGGCGGAGCCAGTGAACTTTACGCTTGAAAATGACGAACATATTGCCATCGTAGGGCAAAATGGAGCCGGCAAGACGATGCTTGTGGATATGATCACAGGCAGACATCCGGCTTTTCCCGGTATGGTGAAATATGGTTTTGACACACCTTACGACAACATCAAGTATATCTCTTTCAGGGATACATACGGTGGAGACAATGACCGAACTTATTTTCTCCAGCAACGATGGAACCAGATGGAGATCGACGAAGAGACGCCAAAAGTGGGGAGCAAACTCGAAGAGGCTTATCAGTTAGCAGGCGAAGACACACCTGAGCGGCGCTCCCTGCAACAGCACATCTACCAACTCTTCCATCTGGAGGACTTGCTCGACAAGTATATCATCCAGCTGTCGAGCGGGGAACTAAGAAAGTTTAAACTGGCTTCCTCGCTCTTCACTGATCCACACGTGCTGATCATGGACAATCCCTTTATCGGACTCGATGCCCAGACACGTGACCAGTTGAAAGAACTGCTGGCCGTCTTGTCAAACGAGCGTCAACTCCAGATTATTCTGGTACTTGCCAAGAGCGACGAGATTCCTGACTTCATCACCCACATCGTCGAGGTCAGGGATATGCGTGTCCTTCCTAAAGTCACGCGTGCCACCTTCCTCGCCAACCGTGCTCCGTTTCCGACCATGTTGCTATCAGAGGAGAAACGACAGGCCATCAGCAACCTGCGCCATTCCCGTCAGGCAGAAGATGCCAAAGAGGTTATCCGATTCAACAAAGTGTCAATCCGTTATGGCTCACGAACCATCCTCAAGGATCTCGACTGGACGGTGATGCGCGGAGAGCACTGGTCGCTCTCCGGACAGAACGGAAGTGGCAAGTCAACCCTACTATCCCTCGTCTGTGCCGACAATCCGCAGAGTTATGCCTGCGACATCTCACTGTTCGGACATAAGCGTGGCAGCGGCGAGAGCATCTGGGATATCAAGAAACACATCGGCTACGTCTCCCCTGAAATGCACCGCAGTTATAAGCAGGACATACCAGCCATCCGCATTGTGGCCAGTGGCCTTAAGGATTCCGTTGGTCTCTATATCAAACCGAATGAAAAGGAGTATGAGATTTGTCGCTGGTGGATGGACATCTTCGGCATCAGCCATCTTGCAGACCGGACCTTTCTGAAAATGTCGAGCGGCGAACAGCGATTGATTCTTTTGGCGCGTGCCTTCGTCAAGAATCCTGACTTGCTGATACTCGACGAACCACTACATGGACTCGACAACTATAACCGCCGACTGGTAAAGGACATCATCGAAGCCTTCTGCCAGCAGCCAGGCAAGACACTCATCTTCGTTACCCACTATCAAAAAGAACTGCCCAGCGTCATAGATCATTCTATCTTTCTGGAACGCCACAAAATCGAGTAGGAAGTAAACACTAATCGTAGGTGTTTATCTCCTACTTATTACTCATGCCGAGCATACTAAGAGAATTGCCCGCTTGACCAAGCGGGCAATTCTTATTTATCTTCCATCAGGGCTGCCGTCCTAACTCTAGACAGCGTCTCTGGCGTCATCTGTAGATAACTGGCAATATACACTAACGGTGCGCGGAGAACCAACTGAGGCTGTCGCTTAATAAGTTTCTGGTAGCGGTCCTGTGCACTTTCAAAGCGCAGCATATCAGCGTGGATTTGAGAGAGGATCAGGCTCTCCTCCAAGATCTTACGATAGAGTATCTGTATGTTGACACTCTTCATGGCCACAGCCTCCAGGTCAGCCTTAGGGAGGGCTATCAACACCGTTGGCTCCAAAGCCTTGATCTGTAGACGAGTGGGCTGCTCGCGAAACAGGCTCTCAATACACATCACAATTGTATTCTCTGTTGCCATATATTCAGTCAGTTCCTTATCATTCTTATAATAGAACTGACGCACCAGTCCCTTAACGACCCAATAGATATTAGTGCATGTCTCCCCTTCGCGGAGAATCATCTCGTTCTTCGCATATTTCATAGGCACGAGTATGCTTTCCAGCATGTCGAGTTCTTCGTGTGTCATTGTACTGTAGCGGCGGGCCAGTTCGCGGGCTACGTCTCTAGGTGTCAATGTAATGTTTGCCATAAATATATAGTTCCTAAGTATGTTATTAGTCAAGTTTAAGTACTGCAAGGAAGGCCTTCTGCGGCACTTCCACATTGCCTATCTGCTTCATGCGCTTCTTACCCCGTTTCTGCTTCTCCAGCAGTTTCCGCTTTCGGCTGACATCGCCTCCATAACACTTGGCTGTCACGTCCTTACGCACCTGTTTCACTGTCTCGCGGGCGATGATCTTGGCACCAATGGCGGCCTGTATGGCAATATCAAACTGCTGACGCGGAATCAGTTCCTTCAGTTTCTCACACATCCGGCGTCCGAAGGTGACCGCATTGTCCTGATGGGTCAGCGTGGAGAGGGCATCCACAGGCTCACCATTAAGCAGGATGTCGAGTTTGGCAAGTTTTGATGGACGGAAGCCGTCGATGTGGTAGTCGAAGGAGGCGTAGCCCTTGGAGATGCTCTTCAACTTGTCGTAGAAGTCAATCACTATCTCGCCGAGGGGAAGCATGAAATGCAGTTCCACACGATTGCCAGACACATACTGCTGATCTATCAGTTCGCCGCGCTTGTCGAGGCAGAGCGTCATAATGGGGCCAATGAAATCAGAAGCAGTAATGATAGACGCGCGGATATACGGCTCTTCGATATGGTCAATCATCGTCTGGTCAGGCAGACCTGACGGATTATGCACTTCCTTCACCTCTCCCTGTTTGGTGTAGCACATGTACGACACGTTGGGCACTGTCGTGATGACATCCATATCAAACTCACGGTCCAGTCGCTCCTGGATAATCTCCATGTGGAGCAAGCCCAGGAAACCGCAACGGAAACCGAAGCCAAGCGCCACTGACGACTCTGGAGTAAATGTCAGCGAAGCATCGTTCAACTGTAGTTTCTCCAACGAGGCCCTCAAGTTCTCATAGTCTGTGGGGGCAATGGGATAGACGCCTGCAAACACCATCGGCTTCACTTCCTGGAAGCCCTCAATGGCAGCACTGCAGGGATTAGCCACCTGCGTGATGGTATCGCCCACCTTCACTTCCTTTGAGTTCTTGATACCACTGATGATGTAGCCCACATCACCCGTCCGCAGTTCCTTTCGGGGAATCATGTCCATCTTGAGCACGCCAATCTCATCGGCATCATACTCCATACCTGTATTGAAGAACTTCACCATGTCACCTTGATGTATCACACCATTCTCTATTTTGAAATAGGCAATGATGCCTCGGAAGGAATTGAACACAGAGTCGAAAATCAGAGCCTGCAGCGGTGCATTCTCATCACCTTCCGGATGAGGTATGCGCTCTACGACTGCATCCAGTATCTGCTCTACACCTTCACCAGTCTTGCCTGAGGCACGGATAATGTCAGAAGGGTCGCAACCGATGAGGTCTACAATTTCATCCTCCACTTCATCAGGCATGGCCGACGGCATGTCAATTTTGTTAATGACAGGAATAATCTCCAGATTATGATCGATGGCCATATACAGGTTGGAGATGGTCTGAGCCTGTACGCCCTGGGTGGCATCGACCACGAGGAGGGCACCCTCACAGGCGGCAATGGAACGACTGACCTCGTAAGAGAAGTCGACGTGCCCTGGGGTATCTATCAGATTGAGAATATACTTTTCGCCCTTGTGCGTATACTCCATCTGGATGGCATGGCTCTTGATGGTGATGCCACGCTCCCGCTCCAGATCCATATCATCAAGCATCTGTCCTTCTGTGACTTGGATGGTCTTGGTGAATTCCAGCATACGGTCGGCTAAGGTTGACTTTCCGTGGTCGATATGCGCAATAATGCAGAAATTTCTGATGTTATTCATTAACTCTACTCGTACTTTGATGTGCAAAGATACAAAAAATCCTTCTTTTCTCCAATATTTTTGCTTTTTTTTGAAGTTTCCACGATGAAATTTAATATTTCTGAGTAACTTTGCACCGAAAAATAGCATTCGTTATGAAAAAAATATTTCTATTTGTGCTGACAACCCTCACATTAGGCGCTTGTCAGGAGTCGATGGATGAGAGATGTGAGCGCGAGGCCAAAGAGTTCACAAAGAAGAACTGCCCCTCTATGGTTGCCCCCGAAATTATGATGGACAGCATGACCTTTGAGAAGGCCACGCACACCTTACATTATTATTATAAACTGACGGGGAACTCCGACCGCCCTGATGCATACAATCTGGAAAATGCCACCCAAAAACTGAAGGACGGTCTGAAGAATGCCACGTCCATGCAGATATATAAGGACGAAGGCTATAACTTCCTCTATACCTATCGCTCGGAGAAGAATCCTGAGAAGGTGTGGATGGACATCCTGCTCACGTCGAAAGACTACAAGTAAAATAAGAAGCCCCTTCGTCGAAGGGGCTTTCTCATTTTCATTCGGGCTGCATGTTGGTGTAGACCGTCTGAACATCGTCGAAGTCCTCCAACTTCTCTACCATCTTATCGATGGTCTCACGCTGTTCGGCCGTCACCTCTTTCAGATCGTTAGGGATGCGGGTGAACTCAGCTCCAGTCACCTCGAAACCACTTTCCTCAAGATGTTTCTGGATGGCTCCGAAACTGGAAGGGTCGCCATAGATGGTGATACTGTTCTCCTCCTCGTCCTCGTCATACTCATCCTCAACACCGTAGTCTATCAAGTCGAGGATCATCTCGTCCATATCCAAACCGTCCTTCTTCTTGAAGGTGAACACTGCCTTGTGGTCAAAAAGGAAACTCAGGGAGCCCTGAGTCCCAAGGTTGCCGTTGAACTTGTTAAACACAGAACGCACATCACCCACAGTACGTGTTGTGTTGTCAGTCAGCGTCTCCACGAAGATAGCGATACCGTGAGGGCCATATCCCTCATAAGTCACTTCCTTGTATTCGCTCTGATCCTTGCCCATCGCGTTCTTGATGGCACGCTCGATGTTGTCCTTCGGCATGTTCTCACGCTTGGCATTGGCGATGCATGCACGCAGTGCAGGATTGTTCTCTGGTTCTGGACCGCCAGCCTTCACGGCGATAGCAATCTGCTTACCGATCTTCGTAAATGTCTTGGCCATGTGGCCCCATCGCTTCAGCTTCGTAGCCTTACGATATTCAAATGCTCTTCCCATTGGATTCTCTATTTTTAATTATTAATCTTGTGTAATCTGCACTTATCTCAGTTCGGCATCAAGTTGTTTCTTGATGTTGGCGATGAGTTTCTGCATGATGGCATCTATCTGCTTGTCGCCCATGGTCTTCTCCTCATCCTGCAGAATGAAGTTCACAGCATACGACTTCTTGCCTGCAGGCAGTTTATCGCCTTCATAGACATCAAAGAGTTCCACTTTCTTAAGCAGTTTCTTCTCCGTCTGACGGGCAATCTGTTCAATCTGCGCGAACTCCACATTGTTGTCCACCAGCAGGGCCAAGTCACGACTCACAGCCGGGAACTTGGATATCTCCGTATACAGCACCTCGTTCTTCTTTGTCACCTTCATCAGTTGAGTCCAGTTCAACTCTGCATAGTAGACGGGATTGTCAAGGCCAAACTGCTTCTGCAGTTTCTTGCTAATGATACCCATCTCTGCCAGTTTCTTTCCACCGCGATTCTCAATGGTGATTCCTGCAGTGAAGATAGTATTCTCAGACTTCTTGCGAACCGTAACGCCAGGATTCAAGCCGATGCGACGGAAGATATTCTCAACGTAAGCACTCAGTTCGAAGAAGGTTGAGTCCTCATCCTTGTGAGCCCAAGAACCCTCAACACGCTTGCCTGTCACCCAAAGAGCCGCATGATATTGCTCCTTGTAGGCCTGAATCGGGTTCTCCTCGTTCTGTTTCTCCGGATCGAACATATACACATTGCCGAACTCGAAGAATCGCAGGTTCTGACGCTTGCGGTTCACATTGTGCTGGATACTCTCCAGTCCACCGAACAGCAGCGTCTGGCGCATCACGTTCAGGTCGCTCGACAGGGGATTCATGATATGGACAAGCCCGTCCTGGCTGTCACCGTAATACGCTGACTTCGTCAGTGAATTGTTCAGGATCTCATTGAATCCTTCGCCCACCAGTTGCTCGCTCACAAGGTTGGCCAACTTGTGCTTGCGGTCCTCATCACCTTTGATGACGAGCGAGCCTTTCAGTTGTGTGGGAATCTCCACATTATTATAACCATAAATGCGCAGGATATCCTCTACGACATCGCAGGGGCGCAGCACATCCACACGATAGGCTGGGATCTCAAGTGTCAGGGCCTCAGCCGTCTCATTGAGCACATTCATCTCCAGACTCTCACAGATAGCCTTGATGGTATCCACAGGGATATCCTTGCCCACGAGGTTGTACACATACTGATAGTTCAGTTCCACAACAGCATTCTTCATCGGCTCGGGATAGACATCACAGATGTCCATCGACACCTTTCCGCCTGCCAGTTCCTGACAGAGGATAGCAGCCTGCTGTAGGGCATAGATCGTACCATTGGGATCTATGCCACGCTCGAAGCGGAAACTGGCATCCGTAGAAAGACCGTGACGACGGGCACTCTTGCGAATCCATGTGGGATGGAAATAAGCACTCTCCAGCACCACATTCTTGGTGGTTTCATAAGTACCACTACCCCTTCCGCCAAACACACCTGCGATACACATCGGCTCCTCTTCGTTGCAGATAGCCAAGTCGCGATCCGACAGTTTATGCTCAACGCCATCGAGTGTCTGGAACGGGGTCCCAGCAGGCATTGTCTTAACCACAATCTTGTGGCCCTTCACCATATCCGCATCAAAGCAATGCAGAGGCTGGCCGTATGCCATCATGATATAGTTCGTGATATCCACGATATTATTGATGGGGCGCAGACCGATAGTATTCAACTTGTTCTTCAGCCATTCAGGCGACTCCTTCACTTCACAGTCAGTGATGCTCACACAGGCATAACGCTTGCAGGCCTCCAGATTCTCAATGCTTACGCTGACAGGCAGGTCGTGATTATCCACCTTGAACTTTGAGCAGTCTGGGCGATGCATCTTTGTCTCATAGCCGTTGCGCTTCAGCCAGGCATACAGGTCGCGGGCTACGCCCCAATGACTCAGTCCGTCAGCACGGTTAGCCGTGATATCCACCTCAATGAGCCAGTCGCTCTCCAGATGATAATATTCAGCAGCGGGCGTACCGACTACGGCATCCTCTGGCAGCACGATGATGCCGTCGTGAGAGGTGCCCACACCAATCTCGTCCTCTGCACAAATCATACCATTCGACTCTACGCCACGGAGTTTCGACTTCTTGATAACAAACTCTTTGTCACCTTCATACAGCACGCAACCCAGATCGGCGACAATCACTTTCTGACCAGCAGCCACATTAGGTGCACCACATACAATCTGCGATGGCTCGCCCTTACCCAAGTCAACTGTTGTCACATGCAGATGATCACTGTTGGGGTGCATCTCGCAAGTGAGCACCTTGCCCACATAGAGCCCCTTCAGACCGCCTTTGATACTCTGTACCTCTTCCAATGCGTCGACTTCGAGACCTGTTGACGTCAGGGCATCACACACCTGCTGCGCGGTCAGGTCGAAATCCACGTATTCCTTCAACCATTTGTAGGAAATATTCATTATACCGATTCTTTAGTAATTACCTTTTTTGAAATTTCAAGGTGCAAAATTACTAAAAAATCGGTACACTGACAAATATTTCCCTCAAAATCTGTGTAATCAGTGGCTTAAAACTACTCAATACACTTCATAAGGAAGTCAACAGCCCCGTTTACGCCGAACTTACGCACGTCAAGCGAGATGTCATAGTTGCGCGCATCTGTCCAGTCCTTCCCTGTAAACGTCTTCGTGTAGAGTTCACGGCTGTAGTCATTGTCTACCACCATTGCTGCAGCATCCGACAGGCTCAGGTCATACTTTTTGGCAATGCGGTGCTTGCGGCAGTCTTCTGAGGAATGCACGAATATTTTCAAGGCATTCGGATGCTCAGCGAAGATGTGGAATCCGCAGCGCCCTACGAGCACGCACGACTCTTCTTCGACGATAGCGCGAATGGCTTCTGCCTGAGCCTCAAACAGTTCGTGCGACGTCCGGTCGTGCTCCATCCCGTCATACTCGGCCTTGCTCATGTAGTTGCGATAGAAGTCGGTGAAGTCATCGCGCCAGAGCGGATTGCGCGACTCTATCTTCTCCATGGCCTCTTCCACGACGTTCATGCGCTTGGCCATCTCATTGATAACCTGTTTGTCCAGCAGTTTGACACCCAGTCTTCTGGCTAACTCTGCCCCAATCTCATGGCCACCCGTTCCAAACTGGCGGCTGATGGTGATGACGAATTGTTCCTCCCTATTCATAGTGCCTCAATCATTAGTTAGTAAATATTTATGCCACAAAGATACGAAAAAGATTTGGAACTTCCAAATCTTTTTCACATTATTTTCTCAAATAGGCTGCTGCCATCTCCGCGCAACGCTCGCCGTCAACCCCAGCCGACACAATGCCGCCGGCATAGCCGGCTCCCTCGCCGCAAGGGAAAAGTCCCTGAATACGAACATGTTGCAGAGTTTCTCTGTCGCGCAAGATTCGCACCGGACTACTCGTCCTTGTCTCTACGGCTATCAGCACTGCCTCATTCGTCAGGAATCCATGCGCATTGCGTCCGAAGGTTCTGAACCCCTCCTGTAACCGTTTGGAAATCATCTTTGGCAACCAAATGTGCAGCGGACTGGAGATGAGGCCAGGCGCATAGGACGACCTGGGCAGGTCATAACTCAGCCGGCCGTTCACGAAGTCGGCCATCCGCTGGGCGGGCGCTGTCTGCTTCATGTTCCCCTGTTGCCAGCATACCTTCTCCAACTGCTCCTGAAAACTCATCACCTTCAGCACACCGTCGCCTTCTACATCCTCGGGGTGCACCTCAACCACCATACCAGAATTACTCCATTGCGTGCCACGACTAGCAGGACTCATACCGTTTACCACGATCTGCTCCCTATCCGTTGCAGCAGGTATCACAAAACCGCCTGGACACATGCAGAACGAATAGACGCCACGCCCGTCCACCTGGGTCACCATCGCATACTCTGCTGCTGGCAAATACTTACCACGACCTTGCTTCGAGTGATACTGAATCTGGTCGATCAACTGCGAGGGATGCTCCAGTCTCACACCCACTGCAATGCCCTTTGCCTCTATCTCAATCTTTGCTTCAGACAGATATCTGTAAACATCTCGTGCTGAGTGACCTGTGGCCAGAATCACTGGCCCATTATACTCCTTGTCGGCCACACATCCTGTCACCTTGTCGCCCTCGATGATCAGTCGCTTCATCTTGGTCTGGAAGTGTACTTCACCGCCACTATTGATGATGGTATTACGCATCGCCTCAATCACCTTAGGCAATCGGTCTGTTCCGATGTGCGGATGGGCATCAGCCAATATCGCCGTCGAGGCACCGTGCTGACAGAACACGTTCAGGATCTTGTCCGTATTGCCGCGCTTCTTCGAGCGGGTGTAGAGTTTGCCGTCAGAATAGGCTCCTGCCCCACCCTCGCCGAAGCAGTAGTTGCTCTCCCCGTCCACCTTCTGCGTCTTCGTGATGTCCGCCAAGTCCTTCTTGCGTTCGTGCACGTTCTTGCCTCGCTCCAGCACGATGGGCCTCAGGCCCAGTTCTATCAGCCTGAGGGCTGCGAACAAACCGCCAGGACCTGCGCCGACAACGATCACTTGTGGCCGGCCCTCCACGTTGGGGTATTCCGTCCTGACATACTCATCATCATGGGGCTGCTCATTCACGTAAACCCTCACCTTCAGGTTCACATAGATCTGCCGCTGGCGGGCATCAATGCTCCGCTTCAGAATCCTTATGCCGCAGATAGTTCTCACGTCGAAGCCCTTCTCGTCGGCAAGGTAGCGCCTCAGTCTGTCTTCCTGTGCTGCCACCTCCGGCACCACCCTAATCTGGTATTCACTCGTCATACACCTTTTTTATATATTGGGGTACAAAGGTAGTACAAACTTCCCAAATGGCAAAAATAACAAGCCATTTTTTAAGATTTGCTACGACAAATTTGGAGAATCGGGGAAAAAGATGTATATTGCGGGCTGCGAATATCAAAAATATGGTTTGGTAAACAAAAAAACTGAGGGCTATCGTCGCCGACAGCACTTCCGGCATCACCACCCGAGGGAGCCACTCACATAAGGTCTGGATTGCAAAGACAGAGGAGTGAGACCTGGATACTACAAGGAGGCTTAGGAGCAGAATAGTAGTTACCCACGCAGGGTGGAAACGTTAAACTTTCATAAAAACGGCATCACAATCCATACAATATCAATCGCATTTTACTTAAAATTAGTACCTTTGCACCCCGATTAGAGTCCGTTGGGGCTGAGTGAAGTGTGTACGGACGTATACCGCCTCGCGGAAAAATCCCTAAAATACAAACAAAAAGGCAAAATGTACGCAATTGTAGAAATTCAGGGTCAACAGTTCAAGGTTGAGCAGGGCAAGAAGCTCTTTGTGCACCACATCAAGGACGTGGAGGCAGGCAAGACTGTTGAATTTGACAAAGTGCTGCTCGTAGATGCTGACGGTGCAG
>CAMVJQ010000026.1 GCA_947167845.1 uncultured Prevotella sp.
GCGTCTGACACATAGAGAACACGCGACGCGCCTTGTCATACTGCTCCTGCTCGCCGACGAACAGGAAGCGCACCTTGGCGTCGCTGATCATAAACTGAATCTGCTGCTCCGATGACGTGGCATAGAAGGGAATCGTCACCGCACGGATGCCCCATGCACCGAAATCACAGAAGAGATACTGTACGGAGTTCTGCGAGAACACGCCCACATTCTCCTGCACCTTCACACCGAGATTCAAGAGAGCATTCGACACTTTGCTAACCAACGCAGAGAACTGATTCCACGACAGCGACTTCCACTCCTTGCTGCCGAAATCCCTATAGATCAGCACTTCGCGGTCGCCGTAGATCTTCGCCTGGTCATGGATCAAACACGATAAATGACTGTTTGTCTGCATACGTACCTATTTAAATTTGTGTGCAAAGGTAATCATTTTTAGCCACAGAACACACAGATTTTAGAAAAATAATCATTAATCAGTGTTAATCTGTGTAATCTGTGGCAGAAATTATGAATTATGAATTGTGAATTATGAATTATTTTCGTACCTTTGCCATCAATATGGAACTAAAAGACTATACAAGCGATGCAGTCAACCTGCTGAAGGCTCTGATTGCCACGCCGTCGGTGAGCAGAAGCGAAACCAAGGCAGCCGACATTCTGGTAGACCACCTCAATCGATGGAACCTGCCCTATGGCCGTGAGGGCAACAACCTCTGGGTGGGGTGCCAGGATTGGGACGACAACCGGCCCACCGTCATGCTCAACGCCCACATCGACACCGTCAGGCCCGTGGCCTCATGGACGCGTGACCCATTCACTCCCACCATCGAGGGCGACACGCTTTATGGCCTTGGCTCTAACGACTGCGGAGGGGGACTGGTATCGCTGTTGCAAGCCTATCGCATCCTGCTCCATCAACCCCGCCATCACAACATTCTGTGGGTGGCTTCCGCCGAGGAAGAGGTGTCGGGGCAGAACGGGTTTAGTCGCGTTCTCCACCGCCTACCGCATGTTGACGTGGCTATCGTGGGAGAACCTACGGGCATGCAGCCCGCCATAGCGGAAAAGGGACTGATGGTCATCGACGGCTATGCCCACGGCGTCAGCGGTCACGCGGCCCGCAATGAAGGGGTGAATGCCATCTATGAGGCTCTCGACGACCTCATATGGCTGCGCGACTACCGCTTCCGCAAGACAAGCCCGCTGCTGGGGCCCACGAAGATGACGGTAACGGTCGTAGAAGCCGGCACACAGCACAACGTTATCCCCGACTCACTGCACTTCGTCATCGATGTCCGAACCAATGAGTACTATCAGAATGAATATCTTTTTGAGTTCCTGCGCAAGCACATGAAGAAATGCGAACTCAAGGCCCGCTCGTTCCGCCTCCACTCATCAAGCATCCCTGAGAGCCACCCGCTCATCCAGCGCTGTCTCCAGATGGGCATGCAGCCCTTTGGAAGTCCCACACTGAGCGATCAGGCCCTGATGCCCTTCCTCTCCTTCAAACTGGGCCCAGGCGACTCTGCCCGCAGTCATTCTGCCGACGAGTTCATCCGCATCAGCGAGATTGAGCACGCCATCCAGACTTACTGCCAGTTGCTGACTGACTATTAAGAACTGCTTCTTAGCGTCCCAGCCAAGAAAGGGGATTCAACGGTGTACTGCCCTTCCGCAACTGGAACTGCATGACGCAGTCGCCACCGATACGTCCGAGTGACTGACGGGCTGCCACTTTCTGCCCCCTGCTCACATTGACATTGGCGAGGTTAGTATAGACCGACAGGTAAGTACCATGACTGACTATGACAACCCACGAGCCGGAATAGTTGAATACGGCACTCACACTACCGTCAAACACGCTACGTGCCTGCGCCCCCGGCTGACCTTTGATATTAACACCTTTATTATCAAGGGTGACATTGCCTTTCAGCCCCTCCACAGCATACTGGCCGAATCGGTTGACGATCTGATAGCCGCCGGTAATCGGCATCGGCAGGCGACCACGATTGCTCTCAAAGTTGCCACTCAGCCGCCGGTCCTCTGACGAGTAGGAATAGGAATCCTCCTCTTCCTTAGCCTTCCTGCGGGCATCAGCCAAATCGCGCTCCCGGGCTCTGGCAGCCTTCTCTTCACGGGCTTTCGCCTCAGCCAGTTCGCGCTTGCGGGCCTTCTCAGCGGCGACGGCCTTACGCTCTTCTTCCTTACGGGCTTTCTCGGCAGCCCTTGCAGCCTGTTCCGCCCTGCGTTTCTCCTCAGCACTCTTCCGTGCTGCTGCCCGGGCCTCAGCCTTGGCCTTTTCCTCACGGGCTTTCGCCTCAGCGATACGGCGGGCATTCTCACGGGCTGCAGCCTCTGCGGCGGCCTTCTTGCGGGCCAGTTCCTCGGCAGCCTTCTTGCGGGCAGCCTCCTCAGCAGCCTTCTTGCGGGCCAGTTCCTCGGCAGCCTTCTTGGCGGCAGCCTCTGCCTCCTTCCGTTTCCGCTCAGCCTCAGCACGAGCCTTCGCACGGGCTATCTCCTCGGCAATCATCTTGTCGATCTGGGCATTCAGTTCAGCGTCTTTCTTCTGCTGCTGACTGAGAATGTTCTGGATGGTCTTCTGCTGCTTCTGTAGTGTCGTCACCACATTCTGCTGTTCCACCTGCTTGCCTTCCAGAGCCTTCTTCTCCTGCTCACCGCGATAGAGCAGGTCGTCTTTCTTCTTCTTGGCACTCGTCAGTTCGTCAACGGCCTCAGCCACTTGCTCCTGCATCGCCTTCACCGCCTCGCCCTGAGCCCGCTGATAGACGGCATACTCGCGCACGAAGCGCAGCCGGCGGTACATCTGAGTAAAGTTATGGGCACTGAAGATGAACAGCAGACGGTTCTGGATATTACGGTTACGATGCATATAGCGCATCGACTTCTTGAAGCGGTCCTTGCGGGTGTCAAGTTCATGTTCCAGCACTTTCAGTTGACGGTCCAGTTCCACGATATTACCACTGAGCACTCCGATATCATGCCGGATAGTGTCTATCGTCCTGCGCTTATCGTCAATCTCCGTGTTGATCACCATCAGGTTCTGCAGGCGCGCCTTGACATTGCGCTCGTTATCGCGCAACTTGCGCTGTTGCTCCTGAATCTGCTTCTGCAGTTGCTGGCGCTGGTTTTTCAGGCTCTGCACGGTGACTACCGGCTGTTTCGTCTGTTTCTTCTTCTTCTTCTTCTTCTGCTTTGAAGTGACCTGTTTTGTCGTCTTCTTCGTAGTCGTCGCCTTCTTTTTAGAGCCGACAGTCCTTGTGGCAGCGGTCTTCTTCTTTGCAGCAGTCTTCTGCTGTGCAGGAATGGCCGTTACCAGACACAGGGACAACAGGAAAACAGAGAGTCTTCTTATCCAGTCCATCAGGCAGGGTTAGAGCGACATGAAACGGCGGAGGATCTCGTCGACCGTCACCTCCCGATACTTGTTTGACACTTCCGTGCGTGTCTCCCACTCCGAGTCATGGCCGATATAATTGAGCGTCACACCCAGTTTCACCTCTTTCTTCGGGGTAGTGAGCGTGATGAGCGACCTTGAGGGGAATGCCTTGCCGCTAACATCCTTGAAGTCCTGATAGTCCCAGTTCAGTTGTGACACGCTGCCCGTCAGTTTGTCCTTATACGACATATTGGCCATCTTGATCTGGCCGTCGCTTCTGCCTGCGAGCCAACTGTACTCCATCTTGCCTTCCTCCAGCGAGATGACCATGTCGTCGCCGCTCTCGATCATGTTGTAGACGATAGTAGTGTCGGCACCTTTCGTCACGGCATACTGCTTGGGTTTCGACAACTCATTCCAGAAGAGCGACTGCATCACATTGAAGTCGAGGCCGTTGTTGCGCAGGAAGTCCACCTGCACATAGGGGGCCTTCAGATACTGCTTATTGATACGGTCCATGATGAGCACGTACTCCGGAGTCAGTTCGATGCGTCCGGCCTCCACGAAGCCGAAGGCCATCAGTTGCAGACGGATGCAGTCGTCGCGCTTCATCTTCAGGTTGCCTGTCAGCGTCAGTTTCTGAGCCCCCACCTCTACTGAGAATTTCACCTTCGAAGTGATGAAACGCTTCGACAGGGCATTGTCCTTCACTTTCGTGATGAAGTCACGACTCTCGATTTGCTCTGGCGTCAACGGTTTGACTTCCTCTACTACTGCTTTTCTCTTGGAGCCGCACGCACTCAGAAGCAATGGCAAGGCCAAGGCGGCCACTTTCAAAAAACTGGTTGTTTTCATTCCTTTATGTATTTTTTTAGTTTGATTTTCCTTATGAGCACTTCCTTGTCCGGCAGTCCCTTCAGGGCGTCCTGCCAGTAATTGAGAGCCTTGTCGCTGTCATTACAGCAGGCATAGATGTCGCCCGCATGCTCCAGGATCACCGAGTTGTCCACCGAGTCATCCTTGTTCTGCAGGGCCTGGTCGATATAGATTTTCGCCTCACTGTAGCGCTGCTGCATGAAGAGTATCCAGGCGTAGGTGTCGAGATAGGTGGCGTTCTTCGGCTCGGCCTTGATGGTCTTGTAACTCATCTGCTCGGCCTTGTCGAGTTGTTCGCCTTCCTCACTGAGATAGTAGGCATAATTGTTCAGGCATCCGATATTGTCAGCCTTCCATACCAGGCAGGAGTCGTAGGCGGCATAGGCTTCCTGTGCCTTTCCCTTCTGGTGGAGGATGTCGCCCATGACGGCATAGAAGTCCGACACGATGGCGGGATTGCTGTTGTCATTGATGACGCCGATGCCGTTCTGGAAGGCCGAGAAGGCCTCATCCAGTTTTTCCTGCTTATAGTAGGCCACGCCCTGATAGTAATAGAAGGCCATTTCATCGGGATTGTACTGCCGCCCGCCCTGACAGAGTGCCACGACGCGGTCCATATCGTCGGCACTCCAGGCATTGGCCACCAGTTGCAGCCGGGCCGCTCCGTTGTCGGGCGCGATGTCGAGCACCTGCTCCAGCACCCTGTTGATGCTGTCCTTCGGCATCTGTTTCAGGTTCATATAGGTGGCCTGCAGGATATACATGTCCGCGTTAGGCTGCAGTTCGTTCATCCGGCGGAAGAGTGAGAGCACCCGCGTGCTGTCGCCGTCGGCATTCTCGCTGGCCTGTATCTCCTGCCGGATGAGGTACACCTTGTCTTCCTGCGACGTGTTGCGGTTCAGGAGGATCCGGGTGGCTATCGAGTCGGCCATCACCTGGTTGCTCTTTCCCAGATAGTAGTTGCGCAGCGACATCAGCACGCGGCTGTTGTCGGGCTCCTCCTCCAGGATGCCGTTAAAGGTCTTCAGGGCTTTCTTCTCCTGCCCGTTCATCATCAGCATGTCGCCATACATGGCCAGATAGTTGAGGTCGTTGGGATACTGGCGGGCCAGTGCCTCCATCTCCCCGATGGCAGCCTTCTTGTTGCCCATCCGCGTGTATATCTCACTCTTGGCCACAGAGAGCCGCTCGCTCTTTCCGTCGATATTCTCCATCCGCTCCAGCACGCCGATGGCATGGGAGTAGTCATTCTCCTGCTGATAGAGTTGGAACAGCATCTCCAGCAGGTCCTCGCGGCTCTTGTCGCGGTCGTAGATGTGCTCCACCACCGTGATGGCGTCACCGTATTTCTGCTGACGGATATAGAGTTGGGCGAGGGTCTCCAGGTAGGTCTCGTTGTCAGGACTCAACTCGGCGGCACGCTTGATGTGTACCACCGACAGCGAGTCGTTCTTCAGCCCCGCATAGTACTGGGCTATATAATAATGGGCCTCCGGGGCATCAGGATTGATGTCCAGGCAGTGGCGCAACAGGTCGAAGGCCGCATCGTTGTGCCCTTTCTGTCGCTGCACCATCGCCTCCAGGAAGAACTGGTCATACTTCCTGCTTGCCGACAGTCGGCTGTCTGCAGACGACGAATCCGCCTGCCCGCTCTGCGCCATGCAGGACACGCCCGCCATCATCAGTACAAACAATACCACCCGCCTCATCAGAAACTCATACATTTCAAAATCCAAATTTCAAACATCAAACTCACTTCACGCCCGTATGACCATAGCCGCCCTCGCCACGCTCTGTCGCGTCGAGCATTTCCACCTGCTCGAAAGCGCCCTGCTCATGACGGGCAATAACCATCTGGGCTATCCGCTCACCGTCTTCCACGATGAAATCATCCTGCGATAGATTGATGAGCACCACTCCGATTTCTCCACGATAATCCGCATCGATCGTGCCCGGCGCGTTCAGCACGGTGATGCCCTTCTTCAGGGCCAGCCCGCTACGGGGCCTCACCTGTGCCTCATAGCCGGCAGGCAGCGCGATGTGCAGCCCCGTGGGTATCAGGCGGCGCTCCAGCGGCTTCAGCGTCACCGCCGCATCCAGATTGGCACGCAGATCCATACCGGCACTCTGCGACGTGGCATACTGCGGCAGCGGCTGGTGCCCCTTATTGACGACTTTTATCTTCAGCATAATCTTCGAAAACATATTAATTCAAGGTGCAAAGGTAATCATTTTAAGCCACAGATTTCACAGATTAACACAGATTAATATAAAAAAGGGCGATTTCTTTGGCATAATTCGTAACTTTGCGGCCAAATTATGATGAACTGGCAACAACTGATATCCAATAAGAGGCTCGGACAGGAGCACAGACATCCTGAGCGTCACGACGACCGCACGGAGTTCAAGCGCGACTACGACCGTCTGATCTTCTCGGCCCCGTTCCGCCGTCTGCAGAACAAGACGCAGGTGTTCCCCCTGCCGGGCAGCATCTTCGTACACAACCGCCTCACCCACTCGCTTGAGGTGGCCTGTGTCGGCATGTCGCTGGGTAACGACGTGGCCCGGCAGTTGACAAGGCAGCACCCCGAACTCGCCGACACGCTCTTCCCTGAAATCGGGCAGATCGTCTCGGCCGCCTGCCTGGCTCACGACATGGGCAACCCCCCCTTTGGCCACAGCGGCGAGAAAGCCATCCAGACCTATTTCACCGAAGGCCCGGGCCTCGACCTGCAGCGTTCGGTCAGCCACGCTTTCTGGGACGACATCACCCACTTCGAGGGCAACGCCAATGCGTTCCGCCTGCTCACCCATCAGTTCAAGGGGCGCAGAGCCGGCGGTTTTGTCCTGACTTATTCCATGCTTTCCAGCATCGTGAAATATCCCTACTCCTCATCCGCTGCCAGCAGGAAAGGCAAGTTCGGATTCTTCAACACCGAGCGCGACATCTATCGGAGAATCGCCGATGAATTGGGCATTATCTGCATCTCAGAGCCGGGCGAGCCGCTGAAATACGTGCGCCATCCGCTGGTCTATCTCGTCGAGGCCGCAGATGACATCTGCTATGAGATCATGGACATCGAGGATGCCCATAAACTTAAAATCATTTCATACGACGAGACAGCCCGCCTGCTGCTCAGTTTCTTCGATGAGCCCAGGCAGCAGAGCATCCTACAGCGCATCATCGACGAGGGCCTGACTGACGACAACGAGAAAGTGGTTTACATGCGTGCCTGCGTCATCGGCCTGCTGGAGCACGAGTGCGCCCAAGTGTTCTGCGACCATGAAGGCGAGATCCTCAGCGGCACCTTCAGCGGCTCGCTCATCGACCACATCCCCGAAGTGCCCTGCAAGGCCTACAAGGCCTGTGCCTCACTCTCCGCCACGCGCATCTACCGCAGCCGGCCCGTGCTCGACGTCGAACTGTCGGGCTACAAGATCATGGAGACGCTCATGCAGCATTTCATCGAGGCCGCCCACTACCCCGACCGTTTCTACTCCAAGCAACTCATCTGCCGCGTCAGCAGCCAGTACGACATCGACTCCGACAACCTGGAGACCCGCCTGATGGCCATCATCGACTACATCAGCGGCATGACCGATGTCTACGCCCTCGATGTCTACCAGAAGATATGTGGCATCTCACTGCCCATCGTGTGAATTGAGAATTGATAATTAGATATGATTATGAAAGCAAAGACACTATTGATCACTACACTATTCAGCATTGCCGGCCTGACACACGCACAGAATCAGATGTATGTCGGCGGCGACATCTCCGTCCTGCAGAGTTACGAAGACAACAAGGTGGACTATCTCGACGCTAACGGACAGAAGATTGACAATGTCCTCAAATACATGAAGAGCGAGGCCGTCGGCTGGAATGCCCAGCGCGTGCGCCTCTTCGTCGACCCAAGCGGCGACAGCGACCCACAGGTCTGCCAGGACATCGACTATGTCGTTCGTCTCGCCAAGCGCATCAAGGCCGAAGGGTTCACCTTCATGCTCGACTTCCACTACAGCGACACCTGGGCTGACCCCGCCGCACAGTGGACGCCCAAGTCATGGCTCTCGCTGAACGACGAACAACTCAAGGCAAAGATCTACGACTACACCAGGGAGAGCCTGCAGAGACTCGTGGAGGCCGGGGCCACGCCCGACTTCATCCAGACGGGCAACGAGATTTCCTACGGCATGCTCTGGGGCAGTCAAGGCACTACCGCCAACCGCTGCTACAGCAACTCGCCCGCAGCCAACTGGAGCCGGTTCACCGGCCTTCTGCAACAGGCCACGAAAGCCTGCCGCGAGGTGTGCCCGAACGCGCAGATCATCATCCACTCAGAACGCTCCGGCGACCCATCGGCACTGGAGTTCTACTTCAACAAACTCAAGGACATCGACTTCGATGTCATCGGCCTCTCCTACTACCCCTTCTGGCATCAGGGACTGCCGAAACTGTCGGAGTCGCTCAACAAACTGGCTTCGCTCTACCCCTCGAAGAAGGTGCAGATCGTAGAGACCGCCTACTACTACCAGTGGCAACCGGCAAAGGGCAAGGGCATCGACTACGACTTCTCCGCCGTATGGCCCGTCTCGCCGGCAGGACAGGCTGCCTACGCCCAGGCCCTCATCGACGAACTGAAGAAGCACGCCAACGTGAACGGCCTCTACTGGTGGTTCCCCGAGGAGAACGGCAACGGCCCCAACAGCAAGGTGCTGAAGGACTGGGTGAACCGTGGCCTCTGGGACGACAACACGCACAGAGCCCTCCCCGGCCTCTACGTGCTGAAGAATTTCCTCAGCGGCGGCACAGGCATCAGCGGCAGAGCCGTCGATACGAAGACCGACGGTTCATGGAACGACCTGCTGGGCCGACGCTCAGAGCATCAGCCCAGCGGGCGTGGTGTCTACATCCACAATGGGCGCAAGGTGATTGTCAAGTAAACACAGAGCCCCCTCAGAGCAGCGAGAAGGCGACGTCCATCATGCGGGTAAACGTGGTCTGCCGCTCTTCGGCAGTAGTCGCCTCCCCAGTGATGATGTGGTCGGATACGGTGCAGATGGTCAGAGCCCGCTTGCCGGCACGGGCGGCATTCATGTAGAGAGCCGAGGCTTCCATCTCGACAGCCAGCACGCCCATGGAGATCCACTTGTCGTTGTGGGCATTCTCCGTATAGAATGTATCCGACGAGAACACATTGCCCACCCGGTAGCGGTAGCCCAGGCGCTCACAGGTCTCAGCAGCCTGGCGCACCAGCGAGAAGTCGGCGATGGGCGCAAACGTGCCGGGCAGTTCGTACTGGGCACCGTAGTTGGAGTTGGTGCAGGCCCCCATCGCTATCACGAGGTCACCGATGCGGAGATCTTCCTGGATGGCTCCGGCCGAGCCGACGCGGATGATGGTATCCACGTCGTAGAAGTTGAACAACTCGTAGGTATAGATGCCGATGGAGGGGATGCCCATGCCGTGGCCCATCACGCTGACGGGGCGGCCCTGATGAGTACCCGTGAAGCCCAGCATGCCCCGCACATTATTAAACTGCACGGGATTGTCGAGGAACTTCTCTGCCATAAACTTGGCGCGCAGGGGGTCGCCGGCCATGATGACGGTCTTGGCGATCTCGCCTTGCTGTGCCCCGATGTGGGGCGTGGGTGTTTTAGGTCTTTCCATAATCAGTCGGTTTGTTAATTATTTAGCAACACTGTGCAAATATACGAACTTATTTTGAGACTGCCAAATCTTTTCCTGCTTTTTTGGCTTTACCGGATGTCGTGTGCCGTCACTGCCACTCCGACTACTGGGCCGACAATTCTTTATGGCGCTTATCATTTTCTTTATTTTACTACCCAAGGAAAGAAATTTCCCGAAAAGGTCAACGGACTTTCCCACTTTTTTCCTACCTTTGCAGCGACTTATGCAGAACATCATGAAACAAAAGCATCTGACAATCATCATCTGGCTGACAGCACTCGCCCTGACGGGCGGCGCGATGCTCCTCTTCGAGAGCGACCAACTGTGGAAAGTGCAGGAGAGGAACCTGTTCCTCAACACGCCCCTCTACCTGAAGGAACAACTGGTGGTGCCCGGCGGGCTGCTCACGTGGGCCGGCACGTGGTTCACCCAACTGCTCTACTATCCCCTGCTAGGCGTGACGCTGCTCTGCGCCTGGTGGCTGCTGCTGATGAGCATCACGAAACGGGCGTTCAACATACCCGACCGCTGGGCCATCCTGACGCTCGTGCCCGTCGTCATCCTGCTGGTGACGAACATGGACATGGGCTACTGGATATACATCCTGAAACTGAGGGGACACTTCTTCGTGACCACCATCGGCACGACCATCGTGGCAGCCCTGCTGTGGGGCTACAGACGGCTGCCCGCCAACGACGCGCTGCGGGCTGCCTACATCTGCATCACCTGCGCGCTGGGCTACCCCCTCATGGGCATCTACGGACTGGCCGCAGCCCTGCTGATGGGCATCTGGTCGTGGCGACTGTCAAGCCGCACCGGGGCCCTCATCGCAAGCGCCACCGCCATCGTGAGCGTGGCGGCAGTACCCCTGATCTGCTATCGCCTCATCTACTACCAAACGAACCTGGCCAACGTGCTATGGGCAGAACTGCCGCTCTTCTACACGAAGGAGGAGTATCATGCCTACTACATCCCCTACTATCTGCTGGCCCTCTGCTTCGTCATCCTGGCCGTCACCTACCGCAAGGAGCGGCAGTACAGGCCGATGAAGAAGCCCCTGTATCTGGCCTACCAGGCCCTGACAGCCATTCTGCTGGCGGGCGGCGCCTACACTGGCTGGATGAAGGACGAGAACTTCCACCGCGAACTGGCGATGCAGCACCGCATCGCCCGGCAGGACTGGGACGGGGTGCTGGAGGAGGCCGCCAAGCAGCAGGACGAGCCGACACGCGCCATCGTCATGATGCGCAACCTGGCACTCTCGCGCATCGGCCGACAGGGCGACGCGATGTGCCTCTACAAAAACGGCTCGAAGGCCTACGCAGGCCCAACGGGCATGAGCCTGATGATCGTGGCAGGGCCGATGCTATACTACCAGTACGGCATGCTCAACTACTGCCACCGCCTGTGTACGGAGATGGGCGTGGAGTTCGGCTTCCGAACGGGCGACTACCAACTGCTGGCCAACTGCGCCCTGCTCGACGGCGACAAGCCGCTGGCACGCAAGTATCTGCACACGCTGAAAAAGACATGGTTCTACAGCGACTGGGCCAGGCAGACAGAGACCCTGCTGGACCACCCGGAACAGATCGCCAAAGACCGGGAGCGCGAGCCCATCACCCACATGCTGCACTACGACAACTCGCTCGGAGGCGACAAGGGCTACACCGAGCGCATGATCATGACACAACTGGCCAGAAGCACCAACAGCGAAGACCCCATATTCATGGAGCAGGCCCTGCTGGCCACTCTCTGGACGAGGAACATCAGCCAGTTCTGGTATCACTTCAAGAAATACATCACCCTGCACCCACGGGGGCCGATACCGCGCTACTACCAGGAGGCGGCCTACCTCTACGGCAGGCTGGAGGAGAGACCGGAAGTGGAGCAGATGCCCTTCGACGCCGGCATCAAGGACACCTATGAGCGCTTCATGACCGCCGCCCTGCACTACAACAACCAGGAGGTGGAGGTGGTCAGGCAGGGCCTGTACCCCTTCTTCGGAGAGACCTACTATTACGATTACTATACGATGAGCAAACTCCCAGAATACTAAACCTATGATGAAAAGACTGACATACACCGCCATCGCCCTGGCCATGATGGGCTGCACGGGACCAGCAGTGCCCGACGTGTTCACCGACTCGAAAGAACTGCCCAAGATATATCCCGACTATACCGACGTGACCATCCCCGTCAACATCGCTCCGCTCACCTTCGAACTCGACGAGGAGGCCGACGGAATGATAGCCCGCCTCGCCGCAGGCAAAGAGGAAATCGTGATGGAAGACAAAGCACAGCCGGACCCAGACGACTGGCGCACGCTGACGGAGAACGCCAGGGGAGGCGCCATCAGCGTGGACGTCTATGCACGCAAGGCCGGACAGTGGACGCACTACAAGCCCTTCAAGATATACGTATCGGCAGACAGCATCGACAGTCACCTGAGTTACCGCCTGATCTATCCCTCCTTCGTCAGTTACGAGGAACTGACCATCAACCAGCGCTGTCTGGAGAACTACGACGAGAGCGTCATCTACGACAACATACTCTGCAGTTTCGAGAAGGACGGACAGTGCATCAACTGCCACCACTACCAGCAGTACAACCCCGAGCGCATGCAGTTCCACGCCCGCCAGAACCACGGGGGCACCGTCATCGCCTACGACGGCAAGATCAAGAAGGTGGACATGCGCCACGACTCGCTGCTCGCCGCCGGCGTCTACCCAGCCTGGCATCCCTGGCTGAAACTGATCGTCTACTCCACGAACAAGACCGCCCAGAGTTTCCATACCGTACACCACAACAAGATTGAGGTGTATGACACGAAGAGCGACCTCATCGCCTACGACATCGACAAGGGCGAAGTGACCAATCTGGAAAACGACAGCACCGAACTGGACGTGTTCCCCGCCTGGGCACCCGACGGCAAGACGCTCTACTACTGCAGTGCCCACTTCGAGCAGAAAGACCCGGGCAAGGCGAGAGTCACAGAAATCATCAACCGGGCGCAGGAACTGAAATACAACATCTACAAGAAGCGCTTCGACCCGGAGACGATGACCTTCGGCCCCCGCGAACTCGTCTTCGCGGCTGACAGCCTCAACAAGAGCGCGACGCTGCCACGCATCTCGCCCGACGGCCGCTATCTGATGTTCGCAATGGCCGAATTCGGCGTGTTCCACATCTGGCACCACGACGCCGACCTCTGGATGACCGACCTGCAGACCAACGAGACCAGATGTCTGAAGGAGATCAACTCCGCGGACACGGAGAGTTACCACAGTTGGTCGAGCAGCGGCAGATGGGTGGTATTCAGCAGCCGCCGCGACGACGGCACCCATACCCGCCCCTTCTTCGCACACATCGACAAAGAAGGCCGCTTCGCCAAACCGTTCGAACTGCCCAGTGCCGACCCTGACTTCCACCGCCTGTTCGGCAAATGCTATAACATACCGGAGTTTATGAGAGGCCCCGTCAGCATCAAGCCGCAGACCTTTGCCGACGTGCTCAAAGACGACGGAGAGCCCGTGAAATACGTGCATCGACTGAGCAAATAGGCTGTAGGGAGAAGGCTATTCCCAGACGACCGACAGGCGATGGAGCATCGTGGTGCTCTCGCCACAGGAACCCGTGTGCTGGACGGCGATTCCACCAAAAAACGTCGATTTCATCGGAGCAGAGAGGTCGACGACATGGGGCAATGTGCTCTGCTCAGGCCGGGGCGTACGGGTCTCGACATGCGCCGTGAGAAGACCGTCAGCCGCCTTCAGGGATATAGTGCAGCCCGTGCGGTAGCAGGTTGAGGAGACCGGCTCTGTGATGGCTTTTGTCTGGCCGTGATCGTATTCAACAAGATAGAAATCGACAGCCTTCGCGTGCTTGGTGGTGCGGATGATGCGTAGGCCATAGCCCGTGAGCGTCGACGTATCAAACTTCAGGCAGACATCCATATACTGGCCTGTTGCAGAGCCGAAGCCCTGCCCTGCGGTCTTCGTAGGATCAACCTCCAGCGTCAGCGACATGTCACCATATTGCCTTCCCGTGGGCGTATACATCAATCTCGCACCCCGCTGAGCCTGCAAAAGGCCCTCTCCGACAGCACCATTGAAACCCTCACCATATTCCCACATGGGCTTGCTACGGTCGAGCGACCAAGGATATTGAGCGGTGTCAGCGGGCTTATAGCCATCAACAGTCCAATACCCCGGAAGCACCTTTGACTGCCACATACACGGGAAACCGCGAAAATCCGTTTCCAGGCGCTTCGTATGCTTCTGCCGCCTGATGATCTTCGGTGCATCCACACGGACAACATCTCCCGCCAGACTGCCATGCAACTGGGGAGAAATCACGGCACTTATCAGATGACCATTATCAGCATCAGACAGGTGATATGCCGGATAAGCCAAACCTTGCGGATCAGCCTTGACGATACTGACGGGTATACCATCGCGCAGCCAGGTGACTACAGACGCATCACGACGGTCTTGCAGATCTAGATCGTAACTAAGCACAGCGACGTCTTTCTTCAGTTGAAGCACAGGCTTACGCAGGAAGGAGGGTGCTGGTAGCAGCCGGGGGTGAACCGTCAGATGACAAGCCGCCTCACGACCGTCGGGGGTAGAAGCGATGACACAAAAATCGACAGTCTCACCGCTAAGATTCGACGGAATGACGAGCAGGGAGTCCGGCCCCAGAGGGGTCAGCGTCAGGAAGTGCTCACGATACTCCGTTGTGCGCCATCTCACAGGGTCAGCATCCCTGCAAACAAGTATCAGGGAGTCTTCGCCAGTGCACAATTCTGCCTCATGACGGTTGATGTCCAGATAGGGGATGCCACGCGCGATGAGACTGTCGGCGCACTGGTGAAGCACGACGGTGTTCTGGGGCCGCCGGATGCCTATCTGATAGGGGCGGCCATTGAGCGTGAAGTTCTGCTGATAACAACGGAGCCACGGCTGCGGATAGGCCGTCCAACCTACATAGATGCTGTCTGACGGGGCATGATAGCGGCAGTCTATCAGTGTAACAGGCCCGCCCTGCTTACAGAAGAACATCTCACGATTACAGCCCTTGACATTGAAATCGCAGTCGATGAACATCGCCCCCCGCCCGAACGTGCTCCAGAAGGGTTTCTGCCCGTAGAGATCTACCTCGCAATGCCGATAGACGGCAGAGCCGTTGAGCGCATCGTCAGTACACTCGAAATGGCAGTCTTCATAATAGGACTGCCGGGCACCATTAAGCGGATTGAGATTGAGGCGGCTGACGAACCGCACATTTCTGGCCGTAAGGCTATGCCCGTGGACATAGCCGATATGAGCCTGGGTGATGACGTCGCTCCGTTTCCTGCGCGAAAGGGCCGGATTCAGGGGATAGTCAAGATCGACATTGCAGTAATTCCCCATCGTCAGGTTCTCAACGGTCAGGGAATCACACCAGAAATCAAACATCGTGAAGTTGCCGACAGCCCCCTGCGTCTGTCCGCGCTGAGAGGCGAGAACGACATGACGGGCATCACGGTCAAGACCAATGAAACGGAGTATTTTTGCCCGGATAACCATGCCGAAAGGCTCGCGCCCGTCCTTGCCGCTGACCACTGCCGGCTCATCAGGGTCATCACCCCAATAGACGCCAGGTGCTATGTAAAGTGTAGTGGTATCGCTGAAATGCGCAGCCGCCTCCTTGAAATCGCTATAAGCATAGGGACGAGGCTTCTGAAGTGAGGCGTCGAGCAGCAGGTGATGACGGTCGAGAGATAAAGAGTGCTGGCAATAGACACCGACACAGAAGAATGCCAGCAAGAGACAACTTAGCAATCTCATAGAGAATGGATTATTACATCTTCTCCCTGTAAATCACTTTGTTGGCCCCGCTCGTAATCTTCAGTGCTTCGGGATGCTCCTTGATATAAGAGTCGATATGCCGCACCCTCTTCTGCTCAAAGATCTCCTCAATGGCGATGAGGATACCCGTCTCCTCCACATCGCCGAAGCCGTAGTTGATGGCGGTGCCGAAGAGTTTCATCGTCGGCGAGAGGTTCATATAGGCATTCACCAGCGGCGGGATATTGTAGCCCAACTTGCGTATCTCCGTATTCAGGATCCGATAGTCATCCTTGAAATTATCCTTGCAGAAGAGTGCCTCCAGTTCCTTGGGGTCGGCCTCGATTTCCAGCGGTTTCATCGGGATGATCAGTTTGTCCTTGTCGGCAAAATACTTATGCAGGAAATAGAGGATCATGTCGCGTCCGCGCCGGATATAGGAAGGGTACATCGTGAACTTGCCGAAGAAATAGCGCACATTGGGCTTGATGACGATGAGCGCACCCAGTCCGTCCCACAGGTTGTCGAGCGCGAAGAGGCTCTTGGCCCCCATTCTGGAACTCTGGTAAGGCAGTGAGACGAACGAGCGTCCCAACTCGATGGTATAAGGCGCGTACTCCTTGAGGAATCTCTCTGAAAAATGGAACATGTGGCTGGTGGCCAACTCCGGCTGCCCCTGCGCGTCGATCTCCCAGTCAGTGCCCTCAAGATAGCGGTATCCGCCGATTATCTCCTCCTGCTCCGGATTCCAGACGATGAGTTGCTTATAGCAATTCTCGCAGGTATCGAACTCATCAATATCCATCGACTTACCTGTGCCGCCTCCCGCCTCGCGAAAAGCGATCTCACGCAGGCGGCCGATCTCCTTCATCACGTTAGGCGCGTTATGAGCGGTGATGACGTAAATCTCATTGTTGCTCTTGTTGGTCATACGGAGTTGGTGCTCTGGCGTCAGTTCGCTCTTCAGGACCTCTTTCGCAATGGGTTGGATAATCTCTTGTTCCATCTTTTTTGTTATTGGTTGGTTATAATTTACAGTGTATAGACCTGCTCTCTGACATACTGCGCCCATTCGACGGGCTTACGGCTCTTGTCGAACGTCTGCCAGGGAATCGGCTTGCCGATAGCCACCCGGAACGTCTTGTGCACATTCTTGTACATCTCGTCGACCAAGAACATCATCGCCAGATTGAAAGGCAGGAAACGGTCGGAGAAGTTGGCCAGGCGGTAGAAGAAATCAGAATTGCGCCCGCCGAAATGGATGGGCACGATATCGCGGTGATACTGCACACTCTTCGAGACGAACGTCTTCGACCAGGGGATATCCCTGATGACGCCATCTTTCCGGCGCGAGCAGAGACCTGCGGGAAACATCAGCATGTGATTGTCGCTCTGGAAGCCTGCCTCCACCATTGCCGGGAAGTTACGGCTCTGATGGCCCGTCTTGTTGATGGGTATACAGACAGGTGCCAGCCCGGGCAGGTTCATGAGCAGGTCATTGACAAGATAACGGAAACGCCCGTCGTAATGACGCCCGATGATGGCGCCCAGCGCCACGCCGTCCTCGCCGCCCAGCGGATGATTGCTGACAAACGTGTAAAGGCGCCCGTCGGCAGGGTCTGGCAGATTCTCCTGACCCTCAATCTGGAGCGTCATGTCGAGATAGCGGACACACGCCTCCAGCCAGTCGACACCACTCTTGTCGCGGCTATCCCAAAGGAAGGCGTTCACCTGATCCTCATGGGCAATCCGCTTGAGCCAATTGATAAGAAACTTTGGCACAAACTTAGCCTTTGCGCCCATCTTGCTTTTCAGAATCTTGTCTATGTCGATCGTCTTCTCTGTAACAGTTGTCATCTTCTCTCAATTTTCGTAACAAGGTGCAAAAATAGCACAATTCTTTTAAAAATGAGCACAAAAAGAGAAAAAACTTTGTTTTTAATTCTATATTTTTGTTATTTGCCATCTTGGAGACAGCGAAATCAATTAAAGAACGTTAAATTTCAAAAAAAGTGGGGAAATGTGGCGGAAAGTGGGGAGAAATATGTAACTTTGCACCAGAACTTTCATAGTAAGATGAACGTATGCGTTTTTTAGGTAATATAGAAGCAAAGACAGACGCCAAGGGAAGGGCTTTCCTGCCCGCCGTTTTCCGCAAGGTGCTACAGGCATCTGGCGAGGAGACACTCGTGCTGCGGAAGGATGTCTTCCAGAAATGCCTGGTGCTCTACCCGGAAAGCGTATGGAACGCCCGGCTTGACATGCTGAAGGCTCAACTCCGCCCCTGGAAGCAGCAGCATCAGCAGATGTTCCGCCAGTTCGTCTCGGAAGCCGAAGCCCTGACGCTGGACGGCAACGGGCGCTTCCTCATCTCCAAGCGGCTGCTCAAGGCGGCGGGCATCGGACAAGAGATTCAGTTCATCGGAATGGACGACACCGTCGAGATCTGGGCACCGCAACATCTGGAGGAGATCCTGAAGAGCGAAGAAGAATTCGGCGCCGATTTCGAGAACATCATGAATGCCGATAACACATTATGATACAAACGGCCGACACATATCATGTAGCAGTTCTCCTCAGGGAGAGCGTCGACGGGCTTGATATCAAGCCCGACGGTGTTTATGTGGACGTGACATTCGGCGGCGGCGGCCATAGTCGTGAGATCCTGAGCCGTCTGGGCAAAAAAGGCCATCTGTACAGTTTCGACCAGGATGCCGATGCCGAGAAGAACATCGTGGATGATGACAGATTCACCTTCGTCAGGAGCAACTTCAGATACATCAAGAACTGGATGCGCTACTATGAGGTAGAGAAGATCGACGGTCTGCTGGCCGATCTGGGCGTATCGAGCCACCATCTGGATGACGACAGCCGCGGGTTCTCCTTTCGCTTCGATGCCCCACTGGACATGCGAATGAACAAGCGGGCGGGCAAGACGGCCGCAGACATCGTGAACGACTACGGCGAAACAGAACTGGCCGACGTGCTATATCTCTACGGAGAACTGAAGAACGCTCGCAAGATAGCAGCGGCTCTGACAAAAGCCCGTCAGGAGAAGCGCATTGAGACCACAGGCGACCTGATTCAGGCAACAGAGCACCTTCTCCAGAAGGAACGCGAGAAGAAGGAGATGGCCAAACTGTTTCAGGCACTGCGGATAGAGACCAACCACGAGATGGATGCCCTCCGCGAGATGCTCAACGGTGCACGCGACCTGCTGAAAGAAGGAGGAAGACTGAGCGTCATCACCTACCACTCGCTGGAAGACCGCATCGTGAAGAACATGATAAAGGCCGGCAATGCCGAGGGCAAGATGAGACAGGACTTCTTCGGACGAACGGAAGCACCGTTCAAGCCCGTCAACAACAAACCCATCGTTCCGACCGCCGAAGAGCAAGCCCAGAACCCCCGCAGCAGGAGCGCCAAACTCAGAATCGGGGAAAGGAATGGAGATGAGAGATGAGAAATATGACACAGAAAAATGAGAGATTGAGAGAATGAAGAAAAAAAAGGATATAGAACTGGAGATTCTGGAAGCGACGGTGCCTGAGGCCGCATCGATGGATGCGCAAGAGGCGGCCACTCCCCCTGCGGACGAGGAAACAAGCCTGAAGGAGGAGGTGGCCGAGATGAAAGAGCACACCAAGAAGGCCATCCAGAAACTGAAGGACAACGTAAAAGAGGAAGACCCAAAGCCATCCTCCGCGATGACGCTTCGCACGATACTCGGCGGCGACTTCCTGACGGCAGAGATGGTGCGCCGGCAAATATGGCTCTTCGTACTGGTCGTCATCTTCGCCATCGTCTACGTCGCTTTCAGGTATCAGTGCCAGCAGGACATGATCGCCATCGACAAGATGGAGAAAGAACTGCTGGATGCGAAATACAAGGCACTTTCCAGTTCGAGCACACTGACGGAGAAATGCCGTGAGAGCCACGTCCTGGAAGCACTGAAGAACAACAAGGACTCGCTGTTGCAGATATCTGACCAGCCACCTTATATAATATATATAGATGAGTAGATTTAATTCAGAAAAGGTCATGCCGCGCTTCTTCGCCATCGCAGTAGTGCTGACACTCATCGGTTTTGCCGTTGTGGGCAAAGCCATGTATATCATGACCGCCAAAAAAGACTACTGGACCCAGGTGGCCTCGAGGCTGAAGCGCGACAGCGTCAGCGTAAAGCCAAGCCGGGGCAACATCCTCAGTTGCGACGGGCAACTGATGGCCAGCAGCATTCCTGAATACAAACTCTACATCGACTTCCAGGCCGGTGCCGACGACTCGCTGGGCATGCACCGGCGCGACTCTGTCTGGGCAGAGAAGATCGACACGATCTGCTATGAACTGAACAAGATATTCCCCACGAAAAGCGCAGAGGAATTCAAAGCCCATCTGCTGCAAGGCAAGAACAAGGTGCTGAAGAACGGGTCGGTGGGTGCCCGTCACTGGCCCATCTGGCCGCGGCGCGTCGACTACAACACCTTCTGTGAAGTGCACAAACTGCCTATATTCGACAGACCGTTCAACAGTGAGAAGGTGGAGGACGGCATCATCATCAGGGCCTCGTTCAAAAGCGGATTCTGCATAGAGGAGTATAACGCCCGGCGCCGCCCGTTCGGCTCGCTGGCACAGCGTACCGTCGGCGACATGTTCGGCGCCAAGGACTCGGCCAAATACGGACTGGAACTCTCCTACGACTCCATCCTGCGCGGCACTAACGGACTGATGCATCGCCGCAAGGTGCTCAGCAAGTATCTGGACATCCCAGTACTCGCCCCTGTCGACGGAGCAGACATCGTGACCACGATCGACGTGGGCATGCAGGATCTGGCCGAGCGCGCACTTGTGGACGAACTGAAGGAGATAAACGGCGAAATGGGTGTAGCCATTCTGATGGAAGTAAAGACTGGCGACGTGAAGGCAATCGTCAACATGACACGCGGCAGTGACGGTGAATACCGCGAAACCGTGAACAATGCCATCAGTTATCGCTGTGAGCCAGGCTCGGTATTCAAGGTGGCCTCCTTCCTGGTAGCCCTCGACGATGGCGTGATCCCCAATGACACCAGTTATGTCATCCACACAGGCTGCGGCGTGATGGAGATGCACGGCCGTCTGATGAAGGACCACAACTGGCGGCGTGGCGGCTATCAGGACATCAACGTGGCCCGCGCACTGGAAGTCAGTTCGAACATAGGCGTCAGTTACGTGATTGACAAGTTTTACGGAACGAATCCGACAAAATACGTGAAAGGTCTCTACCGCGTTGGTATCCATGAGGATCTGAAGTTGCCGTTAGTAGGCTACCGCACCCCGATGATCCGCATGCCGGACACCAAGACCACCGACCGCGCAAAATACTGGAGTAAGACAACGCTGCCCTGGATGAGTATCGGCTACGAGACGCAGATTGCCCCTATCAACACTATCGCCTTCTATAATGCCATCGCCAATGACGGTAAGATGATGCAGCCACGATTCGTGAAGCAACTGGTGAAAGACGGGCAGGTCATCCGGGAATTCGAGCCGGTAGTGCTGAAGGAGCGGATTGCCAAGCCACATGCTATCAAGACGATGCAAACGATTCTGGAGCACGTGGTCAGTCAAGGACTGGGACGCAAGGCTGGCTCAAAGTCGTTTAAGGTAGCAGGCAAGACGGGTACGGCACAGGTGGCAGACCAGTATGGCGGCTATCACTCAGGCGTCACGCGCTACTGGCTGTCATTTGCAGGTTTCTTCCCCGCTGACAATCCCCGTTACTCCTGCATCGTATGTATCAAGAAATCAGGACTGCCCGCCTCTGGTGGCGGTATGTCGGGTGTCGTCTTCCATCATATCGCCGAAGGCGTAATGGCTCAGAACCTGAAATTAAGCGTAAAGGATGCACGCGACGAATCGTCGACTTTCACACCGGCCGTGAAGAATGGTAATACAGCAGCGGCCGAATACGTGCTGGACGGTATTGCTGTCAAATCGAAGCCCACGCTGACTGCAAAACAGACAGGTAAGGACATCGTTCCTGACGTGACCGGCATGGGCGCACGCGATGCCGTATATGCTCTCGAAAGCAGAGGTATCAAAGCCATCGTCAAAGGACGAGGAAAGGTGAAGTCGCAAAGTCTCCATGCCGGTACGGCTGTCAAACAGGGTATGTGCTGCGACCTGTATCTGGAAAACTGAAAAAGGTAAAAAGGTAAAAAAGTAAAAAGGTAAAAAAAGGTAAGATATGAATCTGAAAGAGTTACTCAAGAACGTAGAAGTCCTCAACATCATCGGTGATGCCGAGAAAGACATCGCGGGTGTCAATATCGACTCCCGCAAGATTGAGGCAGGACATCTCTTCGTGGCCATTCCGGGCACGCAGACCGACGGCCACAAGTTCATTCCCAAAGCCATCGAGCAAGGTGCCACAGCCGTCTTGTGCGAGTACTTCCCCAACAAGCGGGAACCGGGAGTAACCTATATTGCCGTTGACTCGACAGAGGACTGGGTAGGCGAGGTGGCCACACAGTTCTATGGCGACCCCTCCAGAAAACTGCAACTGGTGGGTGTGACAGGCACCAACGGCAAGACGACCATCGCCACCTTATTATATAATATGTTCCGCAAGTTCGGACACAAATGCGGTCTGCTATCCACCGTCTGCAATTATATAGAGGGTGAAGCCATCCCTGCAGACCATACGACTCCCGACCCAATCGAACTTAACCGGCTACTGGCTCAGATGGTAGAGGCCGGCTGTGAATACGCCTTTATGGAATGCTCAAGCCATGCTATCGCCCAGAAGCGTATCGGCGGACTGAGATTCGCCGGCGGACTGTTCACTAACCTGACCCGCGACCATCTGGATTACCATAAGACGGTGGAGAACTACCGCAACGCCAAGAAAGCCTTCTTCGACGGACTGGACAAGAACGCCTTTGCCATCACCAATGCCGACGACAAGAACGGCATGTTTATGGTGCAGAACACCAAGGCTACAGTAAAGACTTACTCTACCCGCACGATGGCCGACTTCAGGGCCCGGATCATCGAGTGTCATTTCGAGGGGATGTATCTCGACATAGACGGCCATGAGGTGGGCGTGCAGTTCATCGGCAAGTTCAACGTGAGCAATCTGCTCGCCGTCTACGGAGCCGCTATCATGCTGGGCAAGAAGCCGGAAGACATCCTGGTCATTCTCAGCACGCTCAAGAGCGTCAGCGGGCGGCTGGAGCCCATCCGCTCTCCGGAAGGCTATACAGCCATCGTAGACTATGCCCACACGCCCGATGCCTTGGAGAACGTGCTGAATGCCATCCACGAAGTGCTCGACGGCAAGGGCAAGGTGATCACCGTCTGCGGTGCCGGCGGCAACCGTGACAAGGGCAAGCGCCCGCTGATGGCCCAGGAGGCCGTCAAGCAGAGCGACAGGGTAATCATCACCTCCGACAACCCCCGCTTCGAAGAGCCTCAGGACATCATCAATGACATGCTGGAAGGACTCGACAACAAACAGATGAAGAAAGTGATCACCATCGTCGACCGCAAGGAAGCCATCCGCACGGCCTGCATGATGGCAGAGAAGGGAGACGTGATCCTTATTGCCGGCAAGGGTCATGAGGACTATCAGGAGATACAAGGTGTAAAGCATCACTTCGACGACAAAGAGGTGGTGAAGGAGATTTTTGAGAACTAAGAGATTGAGGATATGCTATACTACCTGTTTAGATTCTTAGAGCAATACAACATACCAGGCTCACATCTGTGGTCGTATATCTCATTCCGCGCCCTGCTGACACTTATCCTGTCGCTACTGCTCTCAGCATGGTTCGGCGAGAAGTTCATCAAATGGATGAAACGGAAGAAGATATTCGAGACAGAGCGTGACCCGAGCATCGATCCCTTCGGCGTAGAAAAGAAGGGCGTACCGACAATGGGCGGTATCATCATCATTGTGAGTATCCTGGTGCCAGTGCTGCTGCTATGCCGTATGCGCAACATCTATATCATCCTGATGGTGGTGACAACCCTCTGGCTGGGATTCCTCGGATTCATGGATGACTACATCAAGATATTCAAGCGCAATAAGGAAGGGCTGAAGGGAAGGTATAAGATTATAGGCCAGGTAAGCATCGGCTTCATCGTGGGTCTCACGCTATGGTTGAGCCCTGATGCCGTCGTACGCGAGAATGTCAACATAGCGCAACAGAATCAGGAAGTTGTAGTGAAGCACAAGCCCCAAGCCGTCAAATCGCTGCAGACAACAATTCCGTTTTTCAAGAACCACAATCTGAACTACTCGAAGGTGATGGGATTCTGCGGTGAATATGCAGTAGCGGCAGGATGGATGCTTTTCGTGATTATCACCATCTTGGTCGTGACGGCTGTCTCAAACGGGGCGAACCTGAACGACGGCATGGACGGTATGTGTGCCGGCAACTCGGCCATCATCGGCGTGGCTTTAGGAATCCTATGCTACGTGTCCTCACACATTGGCTATGCCTCCTATTTCGACATCATGTACATACCGCACAGCGAGGAACTGGTTGTCTTCCTGTGCGCCTTCATCGGCGCTATGGCCGGTTTCCTCTGGTACAATGCCTTCCCCGCGCAAGTATTCATGGGCGACACCGGCTCACTGACCATCGGCGGCATCATCGGTGTCTGTGCCGTCATCATCCACAAGGAACTGCTGCTGCCCATCCTGTGCGGCATCTTCTTCGTCGAGAGCCTGAGCGTCATCATACAGACGCAATGGTTTAAGATACAGAAGCGCAAAGGGAAGCGAGTCCGCGTATTCCGCGCGACCCCCATTCACGACGCCTTCCGGAAACTGGATTCACAACTTGACGTGACAAGTACATATATTCTGAAAGGGTGGCCCCACCGTCCATTCCACGAGTCAAAGATAACTATCCGATTCTGGATTGTCAGTATTATCCTGGCTGCCCTGACCATCATTACTTTAAAAATGAGATAAGACATGAAAAGAATTGTTATATTAGGAGCAGGAGAAAGCGGCGCCGGTGCTGCCGTACTCGCCAAGAAAGAAGGCTTTGACGTGTTTGTATCAGACATGTCGAAGATTGCCGACAAATACAAGCAGATGCTCAACGGCCACGGCATCAAGTGGGAAGAAGGACATCACACAGAAGAGAGTATCCTGAATGCCGATGAGATCATCAAGAGCCCGGGAATCCCTGAGACGGCACCGATGGTAAAGAAAGCCATCGACAAGGGCATCCACATCATCAGTGAGATAGAGTTTGCCGGGCGCTACACCAACTCGAAGATGATCTGTATCACAGGCTCCAACGGCAAGACAACGACAACCTCACTCATCTACCACATCTTCAAAGATGCAGGTTACGATGCAGGTCTGGCAGGCAACATCGGCAACTCGCTGGCTCTGCAGGTGGCAGAAGACCCGCATGAGTACTACATCATCGAGTTGAGCAGTTTCCAACTCGACAATATGTATGATTTCCGTGCCAATATCGCCATCCTTCTGAATATCACGCCCGACCATCTGGACCGCTATAACTTCGAGATGCAGAACTATGTGGACGCGAAGATGCGCATCATCCGGAATCAGACGCCTCAGGATGCCTTCATCTACTGGGCCGACGATCCTATCATCAAGCGGGAACTGGCAAAGTATGACATACACTCCATCCAATACCCTTTCTCTGAACTGAAAGAAAAGGGAGTCATCGGCTATATCGAAGAGGGTCAATACAAGATAGAGAAGCCCGAGCCATTCAACATGGAGCAGGAGAGCCTGAGCCTGACGGGCAAGCACAACATATACAACTCACTGGCCGCCGGTATCGCTGCCGACATCGCAGGCATCAGGAACGAGAGCATCCGCAAGAGCCTGAGCGACTTCCCCGGTGTGGAGCATCGCCTGGAGAAAGTGTGCATGGTTCGCGGCGTGCAGTATATCAACGATTCGAAGGCCACCAACGTAGACGCCTGCTGGTATGCGCTGGAGGCTATGAAGACAAAGGTCATCCTCATCATCGGCGGCAAGGACAAAGGCAACGACTATGCACCCATCAAGCCCTTGGTACGCGAGAAGTGCTCTGGCATCGTCTACCTCGGAGCCGACAACCAGAAACTGCACGACAACTTCGACGGGATGGGAATACCTGTCCGCGACACCCACTCGATGAAGGAATGCATTGAGGCCTGCTACGAAATGGCCAAGCCCGGGGAGACAGTGCTGCTCTCACCCTGCTGTGCCTCATTCGACCTCTTTAAGAATATGGAGGACCGCGGGGAGCAGTTCAAGGAGTTAGTGCGCAACTTGTAATTGAAAGACTCAGAAACTGAAATATAAGGAATGAATAAGAAAATCGGCAATATCTTCAAAGGCGACAAGGTCATCTGGATGGTGTTCTTCTTCCTTTGTATGATCAGCATTGTGGAGGTCTTCTCGGCCTCCAGCAACCTGACCTACAAGACCCAGAACTACATGGGGCCCATCATCTACCACGCAGGCATGATAGCCTTCGGGGCCTTTGTGGCTGTTGTGACGCTTAACATCCCCTGCCGATATTTCAAACTGATGACGCCTTTCCTGCTGCTGGTTACCTATATCACATTGTTTTGGGTACTCATCGGCGGTGAGAGCATCAACGGTGCCAACCGCGTCATCTCACTGCCTGGCGGCATCACGTTCCAGCCATCAGAGATTGCCAAAGGCACGATGGTGCTGATCACTGCTCAGATTCTCAGTGCAATGCAACGTGAGGACGGGGCCGACAAGAAAGCCTTCAAATATATCCTCTGGATAGTATTGCCAACGGCTGCTCTTATAGGCATTGAAAACCTCTCTACTGCAGCCCTACTCTGTGCTGTCATATGCCTGATGATGTTCATCGGACGCATACCTTTAATACAAATGGGCAAACTGATTGGCGGTGCTGCCGTGCTTGTGGCCGTCTTCCTGACACTGGTTCTGACGCTGGGAAGCATCGGCGCCGAGAGCGAGACAAGCAGCCAGACTATTGAAAGTGTCAGCGAAGGCAACACTGATACAAAGGTCATCAAAGGCGGTGGCGTCTTCCACCGGTTTGTCACCTGGCGCAACCGTATCCTGAAGCACATGGACAAGAAGAATGTGTCGCCTGAAGACTATGACCTGGATAAAGATGCCCAGGTGGCACATGCCAATATCGCCATTGTGTCGAGCAACATCATCGGCAAAGGGCCAGGCAAATCTGTCGAGCGGGACTTCCTGTCACAGGCATTCTCCGACTTCATCTATGCCATCATCATCGAAGAACTGGGCATCGTGGGCGCATCCTTCGTGTGTCTGCTTTATATCGTACTGCTCTATCGCACGGCACGCATCGCCAGCAGGTGCGAAAACAACTTTCCTGCCTTTCTGGCCATGGGCCTGGCACTGCTACTGGTCATTCAGGCTTCATTCAACATGATGGTGGCCGTAGGGCTTGCCCCTGTCACAGGACAGCCACTACCACTGATATCAAAAGGTGGTACATCAACAATTATCAATTGCGCTTATATAGGCATTATTCTCAGCATCAGCCGCTCTGCCAAGAAAAAGAATGAAAGGGTGGCACTGCAGACGGTATAACAACAAAAAATCTCTATCAATATATAAAAAGGTTATGGATAAGGAGTTGAAAGTCATTATCAGCGGAGGCGGCACCGGAGGTCACATCTTCCCTGCCGTCAGTATAGCCAATGCCATCAAAGCCCTTCGGCCTGATGCAAAGATATTGTTTGTCGGCGCCCAAGGGCGAATGGAAATGCAGCGTGTGCCTGCAGCAGGCTATGAGATCAAGGGGCTTCCCATACGAGGTCTGTACCGTCCCTTATGGAAACCCGCTAATGTGATGGTGGCTATCGACTATCTCCGCAGCAAATGGATGGCCCGCAAGATCCTGCGCCAGTTCCGTCCGGACGTGGCTGTGGGCGTGGGAGGCTATGCCAGCAGTGCCACGCTGGCGGCAGCCTACTCACAGGGCATCCCATGCCTGGTACAGGAGCAAAACAGTTATGCAGGGCTGACGAACAAGCGCCTGGCAGGGAAAGCCGCCAAGTTCTGTGTGGCCTACGAAGGAATGGAACGATTCTTCCCAGCCGACAAGATCATGCTGACGGGCAACCCCGTGCGCCAATCCCTCCTGCAGACGACGATCAGTCATGAAGACGCCGTCCGCACACTGGGCTTTGACCCATCGAAGAAGACCGTCATGCTCGTGGGCGGCAGTCTCGGTGCCAGGACCATCAACGAAAGTGTGCTGCAGCATCTCGATCTGGTGAAGTCGACCGATGTCCAGTTCTTCTGGCAGACAGGCAAATACTACAGCGCAGAAATCAGCGAAAGGCTGAAAGGCGAGAAGATTCCTAATCTGAAAGTGACCGACTTCATCACCGATATGGGTGTAGCCTATAAGGCGGCCGACCTCGTCATCAGCCGGGCCGGTGCCGGCAGCATCTCTGAGTTCTGTCTGCTTGGCAAGCCTGTCATCCTGGTACCCAGTCCTAATGTGGCAGAAGACCACCAGACAAAGAATGCGCTGGCCCTTGCCAACCGCGACGCCGCCATCTACGTAAAAGACGCAGAGGCACCCGACAGACTGCTGAAACTGGCCATCGAGACGGTCAACGATGCTGCCCGTCTGAAGTCACTTAGTGAGAATGTGCTGAAACTGGCTCTCCCGGATTCTGCCAACATCATTGCAAAAGAAGTAATCAAACTAGCGAAATGAATATAAAGGATATCAAATCAGTCTATTTCATCGGAGCAGGTGGCATCGGGATGAGTGCCATCGCCCGTTACTTCCTCCATAAGGGGCTCATTGTGGGCGGTTACGACAAGACTCCCTCTGAACTGACTCAGCGATTGGAGAAAGAAGGAATGCTCATCCACTATGAAGAAGACCTTGACGAGATTCCACATGCCTGCAAGCAGAAGGACTCTTGTCTCGTCATCTATACCCCGGCTGTTCCTGAGACACACAAGGAATTCCAGTTTTTCCGCCAGAATGGTTTTGAGATACAGAAGCGTGCCCAGGTTCTCGGCGCACTCACCCAGACACACAAGGGACTCTGCGTGGCCGGGACCCACGGAAAGACGACGACCTCGACGATGTGCGCCCATATCATGCATCAGGGGCACCTCGACTGTAATGCCTTCCTCGGAGGCATCTCCAAGAACTACGGCACCAACTATATCCTTTCCGACTCCGACTATGTGGTGATCGAGGCTGACGAGTTCGACCGCAGTTTCCACTGGCTCCGTCCCTGGATGAGCGTCATCACCTCCACCGACCCTGACCATCTGGACATCTATGGCACCAAGGAAGCCTATCTGGAGAGTTTCCGCCACTACACTGAACTGATACAGCCGGGCGGGGCACTCATCATCCATCGGGATCTGGAAATGAAAGAAAACCTGCAGGAGGGTGTCAGGCGTTATGACTACAGTCTCAATGAAGGCGACTTCCATGCTGAGAACATCAGCATCAAGAACGGAGACATCACCTTCGACTTCATCTCTCCTATCGAGAACGTCAAGAATGTGCGTCTGGGGCAACCCGTCCCCATCAATATCGAGAACGGCGTAGCCGCTATGGCAATGGCACAACTCAACGGCTGCACCCCCGACGAACTGAAATACGGCATGCAGACCTATGGAGGCGTAGACCGCCGCTTCGACTTCAAAATCAAGACAGACCGTCTGGTCTTCCTCAGCGACTACGCCCACCACCCGAAGGAGATATACCAGAGTGTCCGCAGCATCCGTGAACTCTATAAGGACAAGCATATCACTGCTATATTCCAGCCCCATCTGTACACAAGGACCCGCGATTTCTACAAAGATTTCGCAGAGGCATTAAGCCTGCTGGACGAAGTCATACTCACAGAGATCTATCCGGCACGCGAAGAGCCTATCGAAGGTGTCACGTCGCAACTGATCTACGACAACCTCAGGGAGGGCATCAAGAAGGAGATGATTAAAAAGGATCAAGTGCTCGACTTTGTCAAAGCACACGATTTCGAAGTCCTCATCGTATTAGGTGCGGGCGACCTGGATAATCAGGTAGTGCAAATCAGCAAAATCCTGAATAATAAACTGTTAAATAAATAATAACCAAAAGGAGTATCCCATCATGATGACAATCAACTGGAAGAAGACCCTCATCGTCATCCTCGACATCGTCATCGCCGTCTATCTGGTGCTGGCAGTATCGGCATTCAACACACCTGCCGAGAAGGCCACTATATGCACAGAGGTGAAGATAGACATCAACAATGAGGCCGACAACGGGTTTATCAATGCCAGTGAAGTCAAGAAACTACTGATGCGCGCCCGGGCCTACCCCCTCGCACGTCCTATGGCCGACATCAGTGCCCGCAGTATAGAGGAGGAACTACAGAAGAGTCCTTTCGTGGACAAGGCCGAATGCTTTAAGACGCAAAGCGGACACGTGTGCATCAGCATCCAGCAGCGCATGCCTATCCTCCACATCCTCTCCGGTACTGGCGAGAATTACTATCTCGACACTTATGGTAATATCCTGCCAGAGACGAGATACGCCTCGGACATGATTGTCGCCACAGGCTCCATCACGCGCAAATACGCACAGACGACACTCACAAAGGTGGGCAACGAACTGCAAAAGGACAAGTTCTGGCAGAACCAGGTGGTGCAGGTCAACATACTGCCCAACGGTACCATAGAGATGGTACCCCGCGTAGGTGACCATATCATCTACTTAGGGCCTCACGTGAACATCAGCAAGAAACTGGAACGACTGCGGAAGTTCTACATCTACGGACTTAATGAAGCCGGATGGAACAAATACGCTTACATCAATGTGGAATTCGACAATCAGATTATCTGCAAAAAGAGATCAAAAGCAAATTAAGTAAATCAAAGTAATATGGCGGCAGCAAAGGATTTTATCGTAGCAATCGAACTCGGTTCATCCAAGATGACCGGTATCGCGGGACAGAAGAATCTCGACGGCAGCATTACCGTGCTCGCCGTGGTGAAGGAGAACTCAAGTTCCTTCATCCGAAAAGGGTATGTGTATAATATAGACAAGACGGCCCAGTGTCTGACAAACATCATCAAGAAACTGGAGACCCAGTTGAAGAGGGAGATTCTCCAGGTGTATGTCGGCGTTGGCGGCCAATCCATTCGCAGCGTCAGGAACGTTGTCGTCAAGGACCTGCCAGTGGAGACCCGCATCACTCAGGAAATGGTTTTCGAACTGATGGACTCCAATCGTAGCATGACATATCCTGACCAGGAGATTCTGGATGCCGCTATACAGGAGTACAGAGTTGACTCCCAATATCAACTCGACCCCGTCGGCATTCAGGCCACCCGCCTGGAAGGCAATTTCCTCAACATTCTGGAGCGCAAGGCTTTCTACCGCAATCTGAACAAGTGCTTCGAAGTGGCCGGCATCAATGTGGCCGAGATGTTTCTCGCACCGCTTGCCCTCGCTGACAGCGTACTCACGGAAGCCGAGCGCCGCTCTGGATGCGCCCTCGTCGACATCGGCTATGACACCACCACCGTCTCAGTATACAGCAAGAACATCCTGCGCCATCTGGCTGTCATCCCCTTGGGATCCAACCACATCACCAAGGATATTGCCACGCTGCAGATGGAGGAGAGCGACGCAGAGAAGATGAAACTGAAATATGCTTCAGCCTACACCGACAACAACGAGATCGACAGCAACCTGAAATACTCCATCGACAGTGAGCGCCAGGTGGAAAGCCGCAAGTTCATCGAGATCGTGGAAGGCCGTCTGGAGGAAATCATCGAGAATGTGTGGTACCAGATTCCAAACGACTACTACGACAAACTTCTCGGAGGCATCATCCTCACAGGCGGCGGGTCAAACATGAAGAATATCGAAAAGGCCTTCTTCAACCACACACATGTCGAGAAAATCCGCATCGCCAAGTTCGTCACCCACACCATCAACTCCAATTATGAGTTGATCAAGGCGCACGATGGCACCATGAACACCCTGCTTGGCCTGCTGGCCAAGGGCGAAATCAATTGTGCCGGCGGCGAGGTTGACCCCAACGGCGACCTGTTCAGCGGAACAAAGAAGGACTCCATGGCGACGGCTCATGCCATCAACGATCAGCGCCAGGCCCGCCAGGCCAGTGAGACGCCCGCCGGCGTAGTGCGGACAGAGGTCGAGAAGCAGAAGGCCGAAGAAGAGCGCCGCCGCCAACAGGAGGAAGAAGACCGCATCAGGCACGAGGCAGAGGAGGCTGAGCGCCAGCGCATCGCCGCAGAGAAGCGTGAGAACAGTTTCTGGAACAAGGCCTTCAAACGGCTCAAGAAATTAGGTGAAGACATAGTGAGTGAAGAATGAAAAAGAGAATCGTGAAAAGTGAATAATTATGGCAGACAACAATCTCAATATTGACATCCTGGACTTCGGCTCTCCGGAGAAGGAGCACAGCATCATCAAAGTAATCGGTGTTGGCGGAGGAGGCGGAAACGCCGTCAACCACATGTATCGTGAAGGCATCCACGATGTAACATTCGTGCTATGCAACACGGATAATCAGGCACTCAACGACTCGCCCGTACCCGTTCACCTGCAACTGGGCAAGGAGGGACTTGGCGCGGGCAACAAGCCCGAGAAGGCACGTGAGGCTGCAGAAGAGAGTCTCGATGACATTAAGAACATGCTCGACGACGGTACACGCATGGCCTTCATCACCGCCGGCATGGGCGGTGGCACCGGCACTGGCGCGGCGCCTGTCATCGCCCGCGTCTCCAAGGAACTGGGCATCCTGACGGTGGGCATCGTCACCATCCCCTTCCGCTTCGAGGGCGACCGTAAGATCGACCAGGCGCTCGACGGCGTGGAGGAGATGTCGAAGCATGTAGACGCCCTGCTCGTCATCAACAACGAGCGCCTGCGCGAGATCTATCCGGAACTCTCCGTCCTCGACGCCTTCGGCAAGGCCGACGACACGCTGTCCGTCGCCGCCAAGTCTATCGCCGAGATTATCACCGTCCACGGACTTATCAACCTCGACTTCAACGATGTGAAGACCGTGCTGAAGGACGGCGGTGTCGCCATCATGTCGACAGGCTACGGCGAGGGCGAAGGCCGCGTGAAGAAAGCCATCGAGGACGCTCTCAACTCACCGCTGCTCAACGACAACGACATCTTCAACTCGAAGAAGATACTGCTCAGCATCTCTTTTGCTGGCTCTAAGGACGGCCAGCAGTCGCTGATGATGGAGGAGATGAACGACGTCAACGACTTCATGGCCAAGTTCGGCAATGACTTCGAGATCAAATGGGGCCTTGCCACCGACCCGGAACTGGGCAAGAAGGTGAAGGTGACCATCCTCGCCACCGGTTTCGGCATCGAGAATGTCGACGGCATGGGCGGACATCTGAGAAAGAACACGCAGGAGGAAATCAACCGCATCGCCGAAGAGCAGGCAAAGGCAGTAGAGCGACAAGACCGCCGCAACCGCTACTATGGCGGCGACAGCACTGCCAAGCGCTACAAGCGCCGCCCGAACATCTACTTGTTCCGTCCGGAGGACCTCGACAACGATGATGTCATCTCAGCCGTGGAGTCCACGCCGACCTACAAGCGTAGCCGCGAGATACTTGACAGCATTAACTCTCAGGCATTTGCCGAAGATCCTGCAGGGGCCGATGAGACGCCGTCCAGCCAGCAGGAGCCCATTCAGAGCACTATCGTATTCTCCTAAGCCATTTCAGGTGTACAATGCCTGCAACACCCCGACGGACTTCATCTCGGGGAAGTCAGGCAGGTGCAGACGATAATAGGTGAGCGCAACTTCCAACAGGCGGTTGCGCTCTTGGCGTGTCAGGCGATAGAGATGCATCGTCGGATAGTCCATGCGCATCATCAGCAGAATCTTCTCTGCCTCCCCGGGGGGCAGGAAGTCGCGGTGTACGGGCGGCACCCTGCAGAACACGCTCTCCCGAAGGTCAAAACAGTCGCCCGGTGCATAGTCAGCCAGATTCGGGTAAAACCCCAGGAAGCGGCTCATACGCATCAAAAACACAAGATGGAAGTTGGCATAATGTGACGCCTGACTATCCAGCCACTGGATGCTGTCCGTCACATAGTCGAAGAGCGGCCCATTCTGCTGCTCACTCCGCAAGGCATAATACAGGAATTCTGCCACGAAAAGCGAAATGGCCAGTTTGTCAGGCTCAAAAGGAATCGAAGAGAAAGGATGAGCCAGTCTGGCGTCAGCCAGTTTCTGAAGCGACTGCCTCGGCCTGACATCCGTCTCTATCTCCAGCATCGTCAACGGCTGGAAAAGTTGCTTCCTCATCTTTCCTTTTGGCGACTTCGGCAGACTGACGATAAACGAGAGTCTACCGTGCACTCTGGTGAACATATCGACAATCAGCCGCGCCTCACCATATTTAAGCGAATGCAGGACAACAGCCTGACTTTTGGTCAACATACGGTGCAAAATTACGAAAAAATAGTCAAAAAACGCATTTTTCTCAAATAAAATTTTGTCATTTGGAAAAATAACCGTACCTTTGCACCCGCTTTAAGCAACGATGGTCCCTTCGTCTATCGGCTAGGACGAGAGATTTTCATTCTCTAAAGAGGAGTTCGACTCTCCTAGGGACTACC
>CAMVJQ010000027.1 GCA_947167845.1 uncultured Prevotella sp.
AGCATCGGTCTCCAAAACCGAGGGTCGTGGGTTCGAGTCCTCCTTCCCGTGCTAGAAAGTAAAAATAGGTATGTTTAAGAAGTTTATTGATTATTGCAAGGCTTGTTATGATGAACTTGCACATAAGACAACTTGGCCGACACGCAAGGAACTGACTCACAGTGCAGCGGTAGTACTGACCGCTTCGCTGGTTATTGCTGTTGTCGTGTGGATAATGGATTTTGTTTTCCGTTCATTAATGGGTTTTGTCTATCCAGGATAATACGAAGATAAGATGGCTCAGACTGGAATGAAATGGTACGTACTGCGTGCTGTTAGCGGAAAAGAGGCAAAGGTGAAGGAGTATCTGGAGGCTTTGCTGAAGAAGGATGAGATGCTTGCTGCAAATGTGAGCCAGGTTTTGCTGCCCACTGAGAAGTATGCTCAACTCCGTAACGGTAAGCGTGTCGTCAAGGAGAAACTTTTTCTCCCTGGTTATGTGCTTGTAGAGGCAAATCTTCAGGGCGAGATTGCCCATACTCTGCGTTTCATCCCCAATGTGCTGGGCTTCCTTGGCGGAATGGATAACCCGTCGCCCGTACGTCAGTCAGATATCAACCGCATTCTCGGCAAGGCTGAGGAGACGGACATTAAGAATGAGGAGGCAATCATCCCCTATAATGTCGATGATGCTGTGAAGGTGACTGACGGCCCGTTCAATGGCTTTAGTGGAGTCATTGAGGAAGTAAATACCGAGAAGCGCAAGTTGAAGGTTATGGTGAAGATTTTCGGTCGTAAGACACCGCTTGAACTCGGTTTCAATCAAGTTGAAAAAGAATAGGGCGTAATTGTTACGGTACGCCCGTTCGTATATACGGTCACTGGAGGCTTCCACTCCTTGGCTTATATAGTAAATCAAATAATTAACAAACAGAAATGGCTAAAGAAGTTGCTGGATTAATCAAATTACAGATTAAAGGTGGCGCTGCGAATCCCTCTCCTCCCGTAGGACCTGCTCTTGGTTCTAAGGGAATTAATATTATGGGATTCTGCAAAGAGTTCAACGCCAGAACCCAGGATAAGGCAGGTAAGATCATTCCTGTCGTTATCACTTACTACACTGACAAGTCATTCTCTTTCGAACTTAAGACTCCTCCCGCAGCCGTTCAACTGAAAGAGGCAGCCAAGTTGAAGAGTGGTTCCGCAGAACCTAACCGTAAGAAAGTGGCCAAGGTCACATGGGATCAGGTTCGCGCAATCGCCGAGGATAAGTTGAAAGACTTGAATTGCTTTACTGTAGAGTCTGCTATGAAGCAGGTGGCTGGTACAGCGCGTAGTATGGGTATCACTGTAGAAGGGGAGTTCCCTGGTAAATAATTTATAACTTCAATTAAGACAATGAGTAAACTGACAAAAAATCAAAAGTTGGTCGCTGATAAGGTTGAAGCAGGGAAAGCATACTCTTTGAAAGAAGCCGCTGCATTGGTGAAGGAGATTACCACCACTAAGTTTGAGGCTTCAGTCGATATCGATGTACGCTTGGGTGTTGATCCACGTAAGGCTAATCAGATGGTTCGTGGCGTTGTATCGCTGCCGAACGGAACTGGTAAGGTGACGCGTGTGCTCGCTCTCTGTACTCCTGATCAGGAGGCTGCCGCTAAGGAAGCAGGTGCCGACTACGTTGGTCTTGATGAGTATATCGAGAAGATCAAGGGTGGTTGGACTGATGTTGATGTTATCATCACGATGCCCTCTTGCATGGGTAAACTCGGCCCTCTCGGCCGTGTGCTCGGTCCCCGTGGCCTGATGCCTAACCCCAAGAGCGGTACAGTGACTATGGATGTAGCAAAGGCTGTGAAGGAAGTGAAGCAGGGTAAGATCGACTTTAAGGTTGACAAGGCCGGTATCGTGCATACGTCAATTGGTAAGGTGACCTTCAATGCTGATCAGATTTTCGAGAATGCGAAAGAGTTTATCTCGACCATTATCAAGTTGAAGCCTGCCGCTGCTAAGGGCACATATATTAAGAGTATCTTCCTCTCAAGCACTATGAGCGCTGGTATCAAGGTAGATCCTAAATCAGTTGAATAACTCGTTAAAAGATTAGACAAATGAAAAAGGAAGTAAAAGATACTATCATCGTAGAACTCGGAGAGAAACTGAAGGCTTATCCTCATTTCTATCTTGTAGACCTTACCGGACTGAATGCCGGTCAGACAAACGAACTTCGTGAGAAGTGCTTCAAGAGCGAAATCAAGTTGCTGATGGTGAAGAACAAACTTCTCCATAAGGCTTTTGAGGCTTCAGAGATTGACTTCTCTCCCCTGTATGAGTGCTTGAAGGGCAACACGGCTGTGATGTTTACACAGACAGCCAATGTGCCGGCCAAACTTATCAAGGAGTATAAGACCAAGAAGGCTGAGGTGCCTGCACTGAAGGGTGCATACGCTGAGGAAAGCATCTTCGTCGGTGCTGACAAACTGGATGAGTTGGTAGCAATCAAGAGCAAGAACGAACTGATCGCCGACGTCGTGGCTCTGCTTCAGTCTCCGATCAAGAATGTTGTTTCTGGCTTGAATGCCGGTGGCAAGATTCACGGCCTGCTTGACGCAATCGCTGAGCGTAACAAATAAGCGAAGAAGTAACATTAACATTAAAAACAATTAAAATTTAAATAAAATGGCAGATATTAAAGCTATTGCAGAAGAGTTGGTAAACCTTACTGTGAAAGAAGTAAACGAGTTGGCAACAGTCCTGAAGGACGAGTATGGAATTGAGCCTGCTGCTGCAGCCGTTGCTGTAGCTGCTGGTCCTGCAGCAGGTGGCGCTGAGGCCGCTGTTGAAGAGAAGACTTCATTTGACGTGGTTCTGAAGTCTGCAGGTGCTGCAAAACTCCAGGTCGTAAAGGCCGTTAAGGAGGCTTGTGGTCTTGGTCTGAAGGAAGCAAAGGATCTTGTTGACGGTGCTCCCGCTACCGTTAAGGAGGGTCTGAGCAAGGAAGAGGCTGAGAACCTGAAGAAGACTATCGAGGCTGCTGGTGCCGAGGTTGAGCTGAAATAATTAGCACAACATACTGATTGTGGTTGGGGACTCTCCAGTCGAGGGTTCCCGACCATTTTCTTGTCTTATAATCCAGACAATCCGGAAACAACCGAATCTCCTGGATCATCAACAACAAAAGAAAATATGGCTTCAAAAAAGATTGATAACAGAGTAAACTTTGGCAGCGTCAAGAATCCGATGCCCTTTCCGGATTTCCTTGATGTGCAATTAAAGTCGTTTAAGGACTTCCTGCAGTTGGATACTCCGCCTGAGGAACGCAAGAACGACGGGTTGTATAAGGTGTTCGCAGAGAACTTCCCCATCACCGACACGCGTAATAATTTCGTCCTTGAGTTCCTGGATTACTATATTGACCCGCCTCGCTACACGATTGACGAGTGTCTTGAGCGTGGCCTGACTTATAGCGTACCTTTAAAGGCTAAGTTGAAACTGTATTGCACGGATCCGGACCACGAGGATTTCGGCACTGTGATTCAGGATGTGTTCCTGGGGCCGATTCCCTATATGACTGCCAATGGAACATTCGTCATCAATGGCGCCGAGCGCGTGGTTGTCTCGCAGTTGCACCGTTCACCGGGCGTGTTCTTCGGACAGAACACCCATGCCAACGGCACGCTACTCTATTCGGCACGTATCATCCCGTTCAAGGGCTCTTGGATTGAGTTCGCCACCGACATTAATAATGTAATGTACGCGTACATCGACCGTAAGAAGAAGTTGCCTGTGACAACGCTTTTGCGCGCTATCGGTTTTGAGGCCGATAAGGATATTCTCCAGATATTCGACTTGGCCGAGGAGGTGAAGGTCAACAAGAAAGCCCTGAAGGCAGTGGTCGGCAGCAAACTGGCCGCTCGTGTACTGAAGAGTTGGAACGAAGACTTTGTCGATGAGGATACGGGTGAAGTCGTTTCCATTGAGCGCAATGAGGTCATCATGGAGCGTGAGACGGAGATTACGGAAGATAATATGCAGGACATCTTGGAGAGTGGTGCCCAGACCATCCTGGTACATAAGGATGAGGCAGTCGCTCAGGATTACTCCATCATCTTCAATACACTGGCCAAGGATCCGAGTAACTCTGAGAAGGAGGCCGTGCTCTATATCTACCGCCAGTTGCGCAATGCCGACCCTGCTGATGATGCCAGTGCCCGTGAAGTCATTCAGAATCTTTTCTTCTCTGACAAGCGCTATGACTTGGGCGACGTAGGCCGCTACCGTATCAATAAGAAACTCGGTCTGAACACGGATATGAATGTGCGTGTGCTGACCAAGGAGGATATCATCGAGATTATCAAATATCTCATTCAGTTGATCAACTCGAAGGCTGCCGTCGACGATATCGACCACTTGTCGAACCGCCGTGTTCGCACAGTTGGTGAGCAATTGTCGAACCAGTTCTCTATCGGACTTGCTCGCATGAGCCGCACTATCCGAGAGCGAATGAACGTCCGTGACAATGAGGTGTTCACGCCGACAGACCTGATCAATGCCAAGACTATTTCAAGCGTCATCAACTCATTCTTCGGCACCAACCCGCTGTCACAGTTCATGGACCAAACCAACCCGTTGGCTGAGGTGACCCACAAGCGTCGTCTCTCTGCCCTTGGTCCTGGCGGTCTGTCTCGTGAGCGTGCCGGATTTGAGGTGCGTGACGTGCACTATACACATTATGGACGTCTTTGCCCGATTGAGAGCCCTGAAGGCCCGAACATCGGCTTGATCTCGTCACTCTGTGTCTATGCAAAGATTAATGAACTTGGCTTCATCCAGACACCTTACCGTAAGGTGGAGAATGGTGTGGCCAATCTGAATAATGACGAGATTGTCTATCTGACCGCAGAGGAGGAGGAGGATCACATCATCGGTCAGGGTAACGCACCCCTGAATGATGACGGAACCTTCATCCGTAAAGTGGTGAAGTGCCGTCAGGATGCCGACTTCCCAGTCGTGCCACCATCCGATGTTGACCTGATGGACGTCTCTCCGCAGCAGATTGCTTCTATCGCTGCATCTTTGATCCCGTTCCTTGAGCATGACGATGCTCACCGTGCGCTGATGGGATCGAACATGATGCGTCAGGCTGTGCCCTTGCTTCACAACGAGGCTCCTATCGTGGGTACAGGTATTGAGAAGCAGGTATGCGAAAACTCCCGTACGATGGTGACGGCTGAGGGCGATGGTGTTGTGGAGTATGTTGATGCCACTACAATCCGTATCCTCTATGATCGTACTGACGATGAGGAATTTGTCAGTTTCGAGCCGGCTCTGAAGGAGTATCGTATTCCGAAGTTCCGCCGTACGAACCAGAACATGACCATCGACCTGCGTCCTATCTGTAGTAAGGGTCAGCGCGTGAAGAGGGGTGACATCCTGACAGAGGGCTATGCAACGGAGAACGGCGAGTTGGCACTGGGCCGTAATCTGCTTGTGGCCTATATGCCTTGGAAGGGCTACAACTATGAGGACGCCATCGTGCTCAATGAGCGTATCGTCCGTGAGGATGTCTTGACCTCAGTCCATGTGGATGAGTATTCACTGGATGTGCGAGAGACGAAGCGTGGTGTCGAGGAGTTCACGGCCGACATCCCCAATGTCAGTGAAGAGGCTACCAAGGACCTCGATGACAATGGTGTGATTCGCGTGGGAGCCCGTGTGGAGCCAGGCGATATCATGATAGGTAAGATCTCGCCGAAGGGAGAGAGCGATCCCTCGCCAGAAGAGAAGTTGCTGCGTGCCATCTTCGGTGATAAGGCCGGTGACGTGAAGGACTCTTCACTGAAGGCCAACCCGTCGCTGACAGGTGTCGTCATCGACAAAAAACTGTTCGCCCGTGCCATCAAGGACCGCAAGTCGAAGCAGCAGGACAAGATCACGCTGGCTAAGATTGACGAAGAGTATGAGGCAAAGGTGGACGACTTGAGAGACATCCTTATCGACAAGTTGGTGGAACTGACCAAGGGCAAGACTTCACAGGGCGTGAAGGATTACACCGGGGCTGAGATTATCACCAAGGGCAGCAAGTTTACCGTGACAGCCCTGAAGAACCTGGAGTATGGTGACATCCAAATCAGCAACTGGACCAACGATGAGCATAAGAATGAGTTGATAGCCAAGTTGATCATCAACTTCATGAAGAAATATAAACTGCTCGACGCCGAGATGAAGCGTAAGAAGTTTGCTATCACCATCGGCGACGAACTGCCTTCCGGCATCCTGCAGATGGCAAAGGTCTACGTGGCCAAGAAGCGTAAGATCGGTGTGGGTGACAAACTCGCCGGACGTCATGGTAACAAGGGTATCGTGTCGAAAGTGGTGCGCCAGGAGGATATGCCGTTCCTCGAGGACGGCCGTCCCGTTGACTTGGTATTGAACCCGCTGGGTGTGCCTTCACGTATGAACCTCGGTCAGATATTCGAGGCCATCCTCGGTGCTGCCGGTAAGCGCCTTGGCGTGAAGTTCGCTACGCCTATCTTCGATGGCGCAAAACTTGACGACCTTGCTGAATGGACTGACAAGGCGGGTCTACCACGTCTCTGCTCTACATACCTCTATGACGGTGAGACTGGCGAACGTTTCGACCAGCCCGCAACGGTCGGTATCACCTACTTCCTCAAACTCGGTCACATGGTTGAGGACAAGATGCACGCCCGTTCGATTGGCCCGTACAGCCTGATTACGCAGCAGCCGCTCGGTGGTAAGGCTCAGTTCGGTGGCCAGCGATTCGGAGAGATGGAAGTCTGGGCACTGGAGGCCTTTGGCGCCAGCCATGTGCTGCAGGAGATTCTGACCATTAAGTCGGATGATACCGTAGGCCGTTCTAAGGCTTATGAGGCCATCGTCAAGGGTGAGCCTATGCCGACACCAGGCATTCCTGAGTCTCTCAATGTGCTGCTGCACGAACTCCGTGGTCTCGGTCTGAGTATCACCATGGACTAAGAGAAAGGTATAAAGGTAAAAAAGTAAAAAGGTAAATTGAAATATGGCTTTCAAGAAAGATACAAAGACAAAGAGTAATTTCACCAAAATTACCATCGGGCTCGCTTCACCTGAAGAGATCCTGGAGAACTCATTCGGAGAGGTGACCAAGCCGGAGACCATCAACTACCGTACCTACAAGCCAGAGCGCGACGGTCTGTTCTGCGAGCGCATCTTCGGTCCGACCAAGGACTATGAGTGTGCCTGTGGCAAGTACAAGCGTATCCGTTACAAGGGTATCGTCTGCGACCGTTGTGGTGTGGAGGTGACGGAGAAGAAGGTGCGTCGTGAGCGTGCCGGACATATCGAGTTGGTAGTGCCAGTGGCCCATATCTGGTATTTCCGTAGTCTGCCCAATAAGATTGGCTATCTGCTCGGTCTGCCCACCAAGAAACTTGATGCAGTCATCTATTATGAGCGTTACGTCGTCATTCAGCCGGGTGCGATGGCTGGCAAGAAGGATTCTGAAGGCAATGATGTCATCGGTTCCAATATGTACGACCTGCTTTCAGAAGATGAATACAATGATATTCTGGACAACCAGATCTCGCCCGACAATGACTATCTGGAGGACAGCGATCCCAATAAGTTCATCGCCAAGATGGGTGCTGAGGCCGTCTACGAGTTGTTGACCCGTCTCGACCTTGACTCTCTGTCGTATGAACTGCGCGACCGTGCCAACAGCGACTCTTCGATGCAGCGTAAGAACGAGGCCCTGAAGCGTCTGCAGGTGGTGGAGGCCTTCCGCAGCAGTGTTGAGAAAGGCATCAACCGCCCCGAATGGATGATTATGAAAATCATCCCTGTCACACCGCCGGAACTCCGTCCGCTCGTTCCGCTGGACGGTGGCCGATTCGCTACGTCCGACCTGAACGACCTCTATCGTCGAGTTATCATCCGTAACAACCGCTTGAAGAGACTGATGGAGATTAAGGCGCCTGAAGTGATTCTGCGTAACGAGAAGCGTATGCTGCAGGAGGCTGTCGACTCTCTCTTCGACAACAGCCGTAAGTCGTCGGCTGTGAAGAGCGACTCCAACCGCCCGTTGAAGTCACTGTCTGACTCACTGAAAGGTAAACAGGGCCGTTTCCGTCAGAACCTGCTCGGTAAGCGTGTTGACTATTCAGCCCGTTCGGTAATCGTCGTCGGCCCAGAGTTGAAGATGGGTGAGTGTGGCCTGCCTAAGTTGATGGCTGCCGAACTCTATAAACCGTTTATCATCCGTAAACTCATCGAGCGCGGTATCGTGAAGACGGTGAAGTCGGCCAAGAAGATTGTCGACCGTCGTGAGCCTGTCATCTGGGATATCCTGGAGAATGTCATGAAGGGTCACCCCGTGCTGCTCAACCGTGCACCGACACTGCACCGTCTGGGTATCCAGGCCTTCCAGCCGAAACTCATTGAGGGTAAGGCTATCCAGTTGCACCCGCTGGCATGTACGGCATTCAATGCCGACTTCGATGGTGACCAGATGGCTGTCCACCTCCCGCTTTCGAACGAGGCCATCCTCGAGGCCCAGTTGCTGATGCTCCAGAGCCATAACATCCTGAATCCAGCCAATGGTGCTCCTATCACCGTGCCTTCACAGGATATGGTGCTCGGCCTCTACTATATTTCAAAGATTCGCCCGGGTGCCAAGGGTGAGGGCCTGACATTCTACGGTCCTGAGGAGGCAATCATTGCCCACAATGAGGGCAAGTGCGATCTGCACGCCCAGGTGAAGGTCTATGTCGATGATATCGTTGATGGTAAGAAGGTGCGCCACATGGTGGAGACTTCTGTCGGTCGTGTCATCGTGAATGGCATCGTACCGCCGCAGGTGGGTTATGTGAATACCGTCATCTCTAAGAAGTCACTGCGCGATATCATCGCTGCCGTCATCAAGAACGTCGGCTTCGCTGAGGCTTGTGAGTTCCTCGACGGTATCAAGAACCTGGGTTACCGCATGGCATACGAGGCAGGTTTGTCTTTCAACCTCGATGATATCATCATCCCGAAGGAGAAGGCAGAACTGATCGAGAAGGGTAATGCTGAGGTGCAGCAGATCACCGACAACTATAACATGGGATTCATCACCGACAACGAGCGTTACAATCAGGTCATTGATACCTGGACGCACGTTAATAATGATATAGGTAATATCCTGCTGAAGCAGATGACTGAGGCCGACCAGGGCTTCAACGCCGTGTTCATGATGCTCGACTCCGGAGCCCGTGGTAGTAAGGACCAGATCAAGCAACTCTCTGGTATCCGTGGTCTGATGGCCAAGCCTCAGAAGGCTGGTGCCGAGGGACACCAGATCATTGAGAACCCGATTCTGTCGAACTTCAAGGAGGGTATGTCCGTGCTGGAGTACTTCATTTCTACTCACGGTGCCCGTAAGGGCCTGGCTGACACGGCTATGAAGACCGCCGACGCTGGTTACCTGACTCGTCGACTCGTGGACGTGTCTCACGACGTGATTATCAATGAGGAGGACTGCGGTACGCTGCGTGGACTCGTCTGCACAGCCCTGAAGAATGGTGATGAGGTCATCTCCAGTCTCTCTGAGCGTATTCTGGGTCGTGTGTCTGTTCACGATGTGGTGAATCCGAAGACTGGCGACATCATCGTGCCTGCTGGTGAGGAGATTACCGAGCCGCTGGCTGAGGCCATCGAGAAGGCTGACATCGAGAGCGTGGAGATTCGCTCAGTGCTCACCTGTGAGTCGAAGAAGGGCGTTTGTATGAAGTGCTACGGTCGTAACCTCGCTACTCGTCGCATGGTACAGAAGGGTGAGGCTGTAGGTGTGATTGCCGCCCAGGCTATCGGTGAGCCGGGTACACAGTTGACGCTCCGTACGTTCCACGCCGGTGGTGTGGCTGCCAATGCCGCTGCTAATGCGAGCATCGTATGTAAGTACGACGCTGCCAAGATTGAGATGGAAGAGGTGCGTACCGTTCCGTTCGACGAGGATGGACGCGAATGCGAGATGGTGGTCAGCCGTCTGGGTGAACTCCGTTTCGTTGACCCGAATACGAAGATTGTGCTTTCTACTGTGAACGTGCCCTATGGTTCTTCACTCTATTTCCTGAATGGTGACGAGGTGAAGAAGGGCGACAAGATTGCCCAATGGGACCCGTTCAATGCTGTGATCGTGACAGAGTATGCAGGTACACTGAAGTTCAATGATGTCATCGAAGGTGTCACTTTCCGTGCCGAGACCGATGAAACGACAGGCCTGACAGAGAAGATTGTCACTGAATCGAAGGATAAGTCGAAGGTGCCTACTTGTGATGTCATAGGGGCCGATGGAGAAGTTATCGGAACTTATAACTTCCCCGTGGGTGGCCACGTTGTAGTCGAGGACGGTCAGACCGTCAAGACAGGTGAGACGCTCGTCAAGATTCCGCGTGCAGCCGCCAAGGGTGGTGACATCACCGGTGGTCTGCCCCGTGTCACTGAGTTGTTCGAGGCTCGTAACCCGTCCAACCCCGCTGTCGTATCAGAAATCGATGGTGAGGTGACTATGGGTAAGGTGAAGCGCGGTAACCGTGAGATTATCGTGACCTCTAAGACTGGCGAGCAGCGCAAGTACCTCGTATCACTGTCCAAGCAGATTCTGGTGCAGGAGCACGACGCTGTCCGTGCCGGTACGCCACTCTCCGACGGTGTGATTACACCTGCCGACATCCTGGCCATCAAGGGCCCCACCGCCGTTCAGGAGTATATCGTGAATGAGGTGCAGGATGTGTATCGCCTGCAGGGTGTGAAGATCAACGATAAGCACTTTGAGATTATCGTGCGCCAGATGATGCGTAAGGTTCAGATCAATGAGCCGGGCGACACCGCCTTCCTCGAGCAGGAGATTGTCGACAAACTCGACTTCGCTGAGGAGAACGACCGCATCTGGGGTAAGAAGGTGGTTATCGATGCCGGTGACTCTGAGAACCTGCAGAAGGGTCAGATCGTGACGGCCCGCAAGTTGCGCGACGAGAACTCTGTGCTGAAGCGTCGTGACCTCCGTCTCGTTCAGGTGCGTGATGCCGTGCCCGCAACGTCTACTCAGATTCTGCAGGGTATCACCCGTGCTGCACTGCAGACTAAGTCGTTCATGTCTGCCGCTTCCTTCCAGGAGACTACGAAGGTGCTCAACGAGGCTGCCATCCGCGGTAAGGTTGACCATTTGGAGGGTATGAAGGAGAACGTCATCTGCGGTCACCTGATTCCTGCAGGTACCGGTCTCCGTGAGTTCGAGAAGATTATCGTCGGCTCGAAGGAGGAGTATGAGCGCATGCAGGCTAACCGCAAGAACGTGCTCGATTTCGCAGATGAGGTGGTGCTCGAAGAGAAGTAGGATTTCCATTCTATACCGAGATAATGTGAGTAGGGGCGTTGCAATCATGCAATGCCCCTCTTTGGTTACTTCTGAGTAGTCGCCCGTTCTCTAAAAAGTTGTTAAAGTTCTGTTTCTCGTGCAGTCTTTTTGCTGTTTCTTTTATCTATTATAGAAAAACATTCTTATATTTGCAGATAGAAAATGTTTGTCATAAACAATTTAGGCAAAAGATTAATTATGGAACAAAGACAATTATTATCAATGACTCTTGTCACGATATTGACAGTTTCCATGAGTTCATGTGCCAATGACGAATTCTGGTCGCAGTTCTCAGGATGTAAAAACATAAATTCCGTAGGAGTTACTCGTGGCGACGCTACAAATTCCTGGGAGACAGAAAGTGTTGAATATGAGGCAGGACAGAGTGGCGTGTTGTATCTGAAACACGTCAATGTCATGTTGAATTGTGCAACTGAGAAGGTGGTTGTCACCGCCTCAGTTGATGACCGCCATATTAAAATTGTAGAAAACCCCATTGGTGAAACAGCCAATTGCGTTTGTCCGATGGATGTGGAATGCAAAATAGACGGGCTCTCTAAGGGTGAATACACCATTTCCTTCTACAGAAGCAATGATGCGGATTTATATCTTGAATTCAAGGTGGATTATTCAGACTCATTGAAAGGGTCTTATATAAAAGGTGTTTGATTATGAGAAAAATTGTGAAGAAGATAACACTTATCGTATGCAGCATCCTCATGGGCACGATGGCATTTGCCCAAAATGGAGCCCCGAAGTCGATTACACTGACTGACGCAGAGCAGGAACTGGTAACTCAGAACAGCGATTTCGCCTTTAACCTGTTTCGCAAGACGCGCGACACGGAGAGCCACGTGATTTCGCCGTTGAGCATCACTTATGCCCTTGGCATGCTCAACAACGGTGCCGACGGCATCACCCGTGAGGAGATCAGTCGGGTGCTGTCTGGTGGAGCGAAGGCCGGCTATGCCGATGTGGCAACGGTGAACGCGTTCTGCCGCAAACTGCTCACAGAGAGCGCGCTGCTAGACGAGGACACTCGTGTGGCTATTGCCAACTCCATTTTCTTTAATGGCGACAGGAAAGAATTGGCGCTGAAGACAGCCTTCAAGGAGGCGGCAGCAACCTACTATGATGCAGCAGCCTCTGTGTTGGACTTCAGCGACGCGGCCACGCTCGGTACCATCAATCAGTGGGTCACTGACAACACCGATGGCATGATTCGTGACCTGCTGAGCGAGAAAGACCTGCAGGCTCCAAATCTGGTGAGTTTGCTGTTGAATGCCATCTGTTTCAAAGGTGCATGGACAAACCCGTTCGATGAGAAATTTACCCAATACACCTATTTCGATGACAAGAAGCGCACGGCCATGATGATGTGGCAAGTGAATGATTTCCAATATGCACGGACAGACCTATACGAGTCCGTCGTTCTTCCCTATGGAAACGGCTCCTATCAGATGACGGTTTTCCTGCCACGCTATGGAAAAACGCTCGGCGACGTGGTGGAAGTCATGAATGGTGCTAACTGGAATGCTGCAGACTACAAAGACTGCCAGGTTAGTCTTTACATACCGCGCATCGAAACAGATACCAGCCAGGATCTGGAAGAAATCATGAAATCGTTAGGCATGGAAAATGCCTTTGATGGTGGTCATGGATTCATGGATTTCTGCTATTTCGGTGGCAATGAGGACAACTCCGATCCGTGCTGGATTAGCGTGATGAGGCAGAAGGCTCATCTGAAACTCGACGAGAAGGGCACGGAGGCTGCTGCTGCCACAGTCATTGCCTTATTTGATGAAGGTGTACCTCAATATGAAGAATTCATTGCCGACCGCCCCTTCCTTTATGTCATTAGCGAGCGCAGCACGGGTGCCATCTTCTTCATCGGTCAGTATATGGGTGAGCCGTTGAAGAATGTGCGCCACGACATTACGCTTACCGACGAGGAGCGGCAACTGGTTGAGAGTAACAACGACTTTGCCTTCCGCCTCTTCCGCAAGGCTCGTGGCGGAGAGAACAGTATCATGTCGCCACTGAGCATCACATATGCCTTAGGTATGATGAACAACGGTGCTGCCGGGCAGACTCAGCAGGAAATCTGCGACGTGCTGGGATTCGGCCAGGCGGGTGTTGACGGCATCAACCAGTTCTGCCGGAAGATGCTTAACGAGGCTCCCACTTTGGATGAAATGACCACTGCCGAGATAGCCAACACCATCTACGTGAACAGTGGAATAGGCTACGAACTGCAGCAGGGCTTCAAGGACAAGGCCCAAGCATACTATGATGCCATGCCCGAGGCTCTCGACTTCTACGATGACGGGACGATAGGCATCATCAACCGCTGGGCCGATGAGCATACCCACGGCATGATACAGAAGATCGTTGACAAGGATTCCTTCCATCGTGATGCTGCCAGTTATCTGCTCAATGCCCTCTATTTCAAGGGGGCCTGGGTCAACAAGTTCGACAAGGCCAACACCCGTGAAGAACCTTTCGGGGGGACTGATTCCTCCGAGCCGATGATGAGGCAGTGGGCAGAACTTGAATATACGGAAAATGATCACTATCAGGCCGTGCATCTGCCATACGGCAATGGCGCCTATGTGATGACGCTGTTCCTGCCACGCAAAGACAAGAGCCTCGACGACGTGCTTGCCACTATGAATGGGCGCAACTGGCAGTTCAAGGGCACCATGTATGATGTTGACTTGAAGATGCCACGCTTCAGGACTGAGACGAGTCTGCCATTGGTGAAGATTATGGCGGAACTGGGTATGCCGACGGCATTTTCCGAAATCGCCGAGTTCCCCTACTTTGGCAATCGTTCTGTGTGGATAGGCGATATGTTCCAGAAGGCCGTCATTGATCTTGATGAGGAAGGCACTACAGCCGCTGCCGTCACAGTGATAGTGGAAGGCACTACGGGTATGCCCCATAAGGCCACGCTGCATGCCGACACTCCGTTCTTCTACGTCATCAGCGAACGCAGCACAGGTATCATCTTCTTCATAGGCCAGTTCGTCGGTAGGGCTCCTGCGGGTATCTCACAAGTAGAAAAGACGGAGATGAACACAGGCAATTTACCTGTTTTTGATCTGCAAGGACGATTGGTGGGCATGAGTCAGTCAGCGGCGTTGAAGAAGGGACTTTATATCGTCGGGGGCAAAAAGGTCGTGGTTAAGTGAGGGAAAGATTCTTAATAAGGGCATTATTCGTTAGCATGTGTATAGTGGTCTGCTGTTGCACAGTGAACGCACAGCAGACCGCTGGCCGTGTCCATGCCATTATTATCAGCGGGGGTATGAACAAACTGATGAACCACGAACGCTATTGGAACGACTGCGCCTTTCTCTACCGCACCCTTCGCGAGGACTATCGTCTTTCCCCTCAGGATATCACATCGTTGATCAGCGACGGCGGCGAACCTGGTCGTGATATGCTCCTTGAAGACGGCAGCGGCTTTGCCACATCGCCGGCTGATCTTGACGGCGACGGGCTGCGTGATGTCTGGTTGCCTGCCACGTTGTCTCAAGTGGAGGCTTCGCTTACAGAACTGGCAATGAGACTCACCCCCCAAGACCGCCTTTTTCTTTTCCTTGTAGACCATGGCGACATTGATGACCAACAGCAGACGTATGCCTGTATGTGGGGCGGTGAGAGGCTCACCGATACCCGTCTGGCTGAGTTGCTTGATGCTTTCCATGTCGCTTCGATGAATATTGTCATCGGGATGTGCCACTCTGGTGGGTTTATCGATGACCTTTGGCGTGAGAATCGTATCATCAGCACAAGCAGTACGGGTAGCGAGCCGTCGTGGGCATGCGGTGACCGGCCTTACGATGAATTCGTCTATCACTGGACGTGCGCCATAGCGGGCCATGATCCGGAGGGTAATCTCGTCACTGCTGATGCCGACGGCGACGGCTTTGTCACTATGGCGGAGGCTTTCAACTACGCCTGTCAGCACGACCGTCGCGAAGAAACACCCCAGTACTGTTCTGCGCCAACGACACTGGGTGAACAATGGTCGTTCTCACAACAGCGGAGAGATGGAATAAAAGACAGTGTTATCAGCGACCTCTACAGCAGTCGTAGATGCTATGACCTGCAGGGGCGAATCGTCTCTACTCAGATAGAAACAAAAAGAAAATATTTAAAAATACTTAATGCGAAGCAGTCTTTTGGACTTTCGCCTATCATTATAATAAAATAGTCAGCAATGAAGAATATTTGGAAGGCTTTCATCGTAGTGACGCTTGCCTGTCAGCCACTTCTGTCACAGGCGCAACCTATGGAGTTGAATTGTTGGATGAATACTGGCTTACCTGACAAGTTGACCTGTGGTGAGAAAGTGTGGAAAGTGCCAAGTGCCATTGGTGCAATCGACTTGCGCGGTGTAAAGGCAATGACCCTGGACTGCTCCTCGGCTAATCCGAACTGCCTCTATTATGTGGATGGTGCTACCAGCGTGGAGGGATTGCCTGGCGCTAATGTGGTGTGCGATGGTGTCTGCGAGGGCCTCCTGCTCACTGATACTGCCAGTTTCTTTTGCCCCATACCTTTCAAGGCTACTGATGCTATGCTGCGGCTGACGCCACGGCGTGACGACGGTGAGGAAGAAACAACATTCGACCAACCATGTCATGAGACAGTCATGCTGCCATTCGATGTTGACCTCGTTATACCTGCCGATGTCAATGGTCCGATGCCTGGCGGATGGCTTCGGGTGGCCCGATATGAACGCTTTTACGATGGAAGACTGTTGTTTGCAGAATCATTTGCCAGTCATCTGAGCGCCAATACCCCATATATCGTGGAATTTGCATACGCAGCCTATGGCACGCAGATACTCTTCTGCGGGCAAAACAAAAAGGTGGAAACGACAGAGATGGTCTTTGCTGGTGAAAAACCTTACTGCTTTGCAGGGATGACCATCTCGCAAAAGGAACATCTAGGCTACTACCGATATTATAGGGGGCGGGAACCGTATTTCGTCTATACAGGAGATTGCAGACAGATGGAACCTTTCAGGTGTTTCGTCGTGAATACCGATTTATTGGATTCCGAATGTATTCCAGAAGATGGAGAAAAAGTAGATACCGGTAGTCTTTCTCCAGCGTCGTCAGATTTTGACAGGGTCTTGGAGTATACTATCTTTGAAATGCCAACCGCTATTCATGCGGCCTGTGTTCAGACTTCATCCGACAGGTATTATGATTTGTCGGGACGGCCTGTGACTGGCGGCAGGAAGGGCAGGGGCATCTGCATCGTAAACGGCATCAAAGTCGTGAAATAAGGGATAAGAGGCAAGAGGGCTCTGACGGAAAGTAATAATATGGAGAAGTTGATTCGTCGATGCCAACAGGGCGATAGAGAGGCCTTGGGGCAACTCTACACCGCCATGCGCGACGAGTTGTTGGCTCAATGCCGGATGTATGCTGCCGACGATAGCACGGCAGAGGACCTTCTTCACGATGCCTTCCTGATTATATTCAAGAATATCAGCAAACTTCGCTCTCCGGAAAAGGCAAGGCAATGGATGCACAAAGTTGTTAAGAACGTATGCCTACTCTATCTGCAGCACAGGCAGAATCAGGCATCAGCGTCTATTGAGGAGGTTCGGGCGACGACGGAAGCCACAATACCAGAACCCGATGTCACGTATGAGGATATATTGAGCGTTATCGACCAACTTCCGCGAGGCTACCGTCAAGTGTTCCGTCTGTCTGTGCTTGAAGGACTGACGCACCAGCAGATTGCTGACCTGCTGAATATCGGACCTCATACGTCCTCCTCACAACTTTTGCGGGCTAAAAGACAGTTGCGGCATATCCTGCAATTCCTGTGGCTCCTTCTTCTCCTTGTCGTACCCTATGGAATATATCGCTATTTCTTGTCGCCACAGGCAGTCAGAACAGAAGCAGCACGGCCAATTGTTCAGAGTAAGCCAGCGGAAGAGAGGCACGGGTATGGGGATGAAAAACAGATTTTGGCTGATGCTTCGGTTAAAGAAATTCAGAAAGTTATTTCTGCTGTGCATCCTGCTTGCGACCATAGTGAACCAGTGGCTGTCACTGACACTGTTGCCCTTGCTGAAAGCCAGCCTGAGACAGCCGTTCCAGTCGAGACTGACGGGAAACGCCAGGACGCATCTGATATGGATGTGAATGAACAGATTTGGACAGCAGAAAACAGCAAGGCAGAAAAGATACTCAACTTGTCATTGGCCTATAGCGGACTTCCTGGCGGCGCTGTCAGAGAGTTGCCTTATGGTACAAATGGCATGAATGGTGAAATAGATTCCGTGACGCACCATCGTATGCCGATAACTGTCTCACTGAATGCTCGTTACGGGCTAAGTCCCCGATGGTGGCTCGATGTTGGGCTTCGCTACACGTTCCTTTCCTCGGAGACGAGAGTAGGCAACACCTATTTGAATATGGAGCAACAACAGCGGGTGCACTATCTGGGTCTTTCTGTTGGCGCAGGCTTCGAACTCTGGCGTTACCATCGCCTGAGTGTTTATGCTACGGGTTCAATCAGTTACGAATTGCCATTGAGCAGTTCTCAAAAAAAGTCATATTGGAAGGATGGCCGGTTGATAGATGTAGATGACATCCGTATCAAGCCTGATGCCCAATGGAGTATAGGTGTTGGTGTGGGCTTACAGTACAACCTGACACCTGCCATCGGACTTTTTGTCGAACCAAGTCTGCAGTACTATTTCCGGAATTCTGACGGAGTCAGCACTTGGCGTACGGATCACCCTTTGAATCCTCTCTTGCCATTAGGTATAAGAATAGACTTCTGACAGTCGGCAAATTCAAGTGGAATCCCCTTTTTCCCAGACTGGGTTCTAAAACTTTTTTGAGCCCAGTCTAAAAAGTTTTAGAACCCAGTCTGGGAAAAAGATGTCAGGACAGCCCCTCGATCTCTCCGTCGACGATGGTGATGCGCTCCGCCTGCGGACTCTTGGGGAGGCCAGGCATGCGCAGCATGTCGCCGGCGATGGCCACAATCATCTCTGAGCCGCAGTTGAGGATGATGTCGCGGATGCGGATGGTGAAGCCTTCTGGCGAACCGTAGCGGGTGGAGTCGGCGGTGAATGAGAACTGGGTCTTGGCGATACAGACGGGATAGCGGGCGATGGACTCGTCGTCGCCGAAGATGGCGCGGATGGCCTCCAGTCGCTTCTTGCCGGTTTTGGTGAATTCCACGGCGGCTGCTCCATAGATGCGCTTGCACACCTTTTCTATCTTTACTTCTATCGGATCGTTCTCCTTGTAGGTGAAGTGGATGGGTAATGGCTGGATGCTGTCAATCGTGTTCACGACGGTCTGAGCCAGTTCGATGGCACCCTCACCCCCCCTCAGGAAGGCCTCGTTCACGGCAAAGCCCACGCCCAGATCCTCGCAGTTCTTGCGGACGATGTCGATTTCCGATTCTATGTCTGTGTCGAAACGGTTGAGCGTCACCACGACGGGCTGCCCGAATCCTTGCATATTCACGATGTGGCGGTTCAGGTTCTTCAGTCCCTCCGTCAGTCCTGCCGCATTCGGCTCCTTGATATGGTCCAGGTCTACGCCGCCGTGCATCTTCAGTCCCTGCGTGGTGGCTACGATGACGACGAGCCTTGGCTGTAGCCCCGTCTTTCGGCACTTGATGTCGAAAAACTTCTCGGCACCCAGGTCGGCCCCGAAGCCGGCCTCTGTGACTACATAGTCGCTGTAACTCATTGCCATCTTCGTGGCCAGTACGCTGCTGCATCCGTGGGCGATATTGGCAAATGGGCCGCCGTGGATGAAGGCGGACGTGTGCTCTGTCGTCTGCACGAGGTTGGGGGAGAGGGCATCGCGCATCAGGACGGTGACGGCACCCGCCACGCCGAGGTCACGCACGCGGAATGGCCGTCCGTCGGAAGTGATGCCCAGCAGGATGTTCTCGATACGTCGCTGCAGGTCTGTCTCGCTGGTGGCAAGGCAGAGGATGGCCATCAGTTCTGAGGCCGGTGTGATGTCGAAGCCGGTTTCGTTGATCACGCCATCGCCTCTGAGGCCAGTCACGATGTTGCGCAGGGCCCGGTCGTTGACGTCGAGTACGCGCTTCCAGTAGATCTCGCGCAGCGAGAAGCCGTCCTTCCGGTGCTGGTAGATGTAGTTGTCGAGCAGGGCGCTGATGGTATTGTGGGCCGAGGTCACGGCATGGAAGTCGCCCGTGAAGTGCAGGTTGATCTTCTCCATCGGCAGCACCTGGGCATAGCCGCCGCCAGCCGCACCGCCCTTCATACCGAAGCACGGGCCGAGCGACGGTTCACGCAGGGCCACGGCCGCCCGCTTGCCGATCTTGTTCAGGCCCAGTGTCAGTCCGATGCTGACGGTGGTCTTGCCGATACCCGTCTTGGTGGGTGAGATGGCCGTCACCAGAATCAGGCGGCTCCGCCTGACTTTCTCTTCATCGATGAGCGACACCGGCACTTTCGCCATATATCTTCCGTATGGCTCAATCTCTTCTGGGGCGATTCCCATCTGGGATGCAATCTCGCCAATCGGCTTCAGTTCGCACTCCCTTGCAATCTGTATATCAGTTTTCATATTCATTGTGTTAAGAGTAGTAGGGTGCAAAGTTAGCGATTTATTCTCTGACTGCCAAAAGTTTCCCCACTTTTTGGCGGAAATGTTTGGTGGAGTCAGGGAAAAGCATTACTTTTGCATCAATATTCCATCTTAATATTATATTGCTTATGGACGAGAAGAAGAACAACCAGCAGGGACTGCAGATAGAACTGCCACACGATGTGGCTCAGGGCGAGTATGCCAACTTTGCCATCATCACGCATGGCAGCAGTGATTTCGTGATTGATTTTGCGCGTGTGTTGCCTGGGGTGCCGAAGGCGCAGGTCAAGAGCCGTGTCATCCTGGCTCCAGAGCACGCCAAGCGTCTGCTCGGAGCACTGCAGGAGAACATTTTCCGCTATGAGCGTGAGTTCGGTACCATCAAAATCCCTAATCAGGAACCCCGCACGATTGCACCATTCGACGTTCCGAAGGGAGAAGCATAGCAAAAATGCTCTTAATGTTTGTTAAAGGTGTTATATCTTGTTAAATCAAACAGGGTATAGCACTTTTTCTTGCTTATATATTAGGTGGAATCAGAAAATAGTTGTACCTTTGCAGCCCGAAACGCCTTTATGGAGGCGGACTATCGACGTAAAGTGCTGAATATAAACAAAATAAACATATAATAAATTAAAAAAGTAAAAGTATTATGCCTACAATTTCACAATTGGTAAGAAAAGGCAGAAAGGTGATTGTCGACAAGTCGAAGTCACCCGCGCTGGACAACTGTCCTCAGCGTCGTGGTGTCTGTGTGCGTGTCTACACAACAACCCCGAAGAAGCCTAATTCGGCTATGCGTAAGGTAGCCCGTGTTCGTCTGACAAATCAGAAGGAAGTTAACTCTTACATCCCCGGAGAGGGACACAACCTGCAGGAGCACTCCATCGTGCTTGTTCGCGGTGGTCGTGTGAAGGACCTGCCCGGTGTGCGTTATCACATCGTCCGCGGTACGCTCGATACCGCTGGAGTGGCAAACCGCCTGCAGCGTCGCTCAAAGTACGGTGCCAAGCGCCCGAAGGCTAAGAAGTAACTGACCGGAGAAGGTTAGATGGCCGAAGCAAACAAAAAATCAAACCCGTTTTGCTGGAGAAGCGTCAATAAAGGTTGAGTAAATGCTCGAGTGAGAGCGTTGAAGAACAAGTAAGAACAGCCCCCAAGCAGAATTTAATCATTCAAAACAAAAATGAGAAAAGCAAAACCAAAGAAGCGTGTGATCCTCCCGGATCCAGTGTTCAACGACCAGAAGGTCTCTAAGTTCGTGAACCACCTGATGTTCGACGGTAAGAAGACCAAGTCGTATGAGATTTTCTACAACGCACTTGACACCGTCAAGGCAAAGATGCAGAACACAGAGAAGTCTGCCCTCGAAATCTGGAAGCAGGCCCTCGACAACATTACACCTCAGGTGGAGGTGAAGAGCCGCCGTATCGGTGGCGCTACCTTCCAGGTGCCGACGGAGATCCGTCCTGACCGCAAGGAGAGCATCTCCATGAAGAATATGATCCAGTTCGCCCGCAAGCGTAGTGGCAAGTCAATGTCAGATAAACTCGCTGCTGAGATTATGGACGCATTCAACAACCAGGGTGGTGCCTTTAAGCGTAAGGAGGATATGCATCGTATGGCTGAGGCTAACCGCGCATTTGCTCATTTCCGTTTCTAAGAATAGGTTTAAGGTAAAAAAGTATAAGGATAAACAAGACAATGGCAAATCGCGATTTACATTTGACCCGTAACATTGGCATTATGGCTCACATCGATGCCGGTAAGACCACCACCTCTGAGCGTATCCTGTTCTACACAGGTAAGACGCACAAGATCGGTGAGGTGCACGATGGAGCAGCAACAATGGACTGGATGGCCCAGGAGCAGGAGCGCGGTATCACTATCACCTCTGCTGCTACAACCTGTAACTGGACTTGGAATAACAAGACATTCAAGATTAACCTGATTGACACTCCGGGACACGTGGACTTCACTGCTGAGGTGGAGCGCTCACTGCGTGTGCTCGACGGAGCCGTGGCTACTTACTCTGCCGCTGATGGTGTGCAGCCACAGTCAGAGACTGTCTGGCGTCAGGCCGACAAGTACAATGTGCCCCGTATTGGTTATGTGAACAAGATGGACCGTTCTGGTGCTGACTTCTTCGAGACGGTGCAGCAGATGAAGGACATCCTGGGCGCTAACCCCGTGGTGATTCAGGTGCCTATCGGTGCCGAGGAGAACTTCAAGGGCTTGGTAGACCTTATCAAGATGAAGGCCATCCTGTGGCACGACGAGACGATGGGAGCAGAATATGACGTCGAGGAGATTCCCGCCGACCTGAAGGCAGAGTGCGACGAGTGGCGCAACAAACTGCTCGAGGCAGCCGCTGAGTATGACGAGGCTCTGATGGAGAAATACTTCGATGACCCTGAGACGATCACGGAGGATGAGATCATCGCCGCTATCCGCAAGGGTACCATCTCCATGCAGTGCACCCCGATGCTGCTCGGTTCTTCTTATAAGAACAAGGGCGTTCAGCCGCTGCTCGACTACGTGTGCGCATTCCTGCCCGCACCTGTCGACGTGGAGGTCATCAAGGGTACTAACCCCAATACGGACGAGGAAGAGGACCGTCAGCCGTCTGACGATGCGCCGACATCAGCCCTGGCCTTCAAGATCGCTACCGATCCTTATATGGGCCGTCTGGTGTTCTTCCGCGTCTACTCAGGTAAGATCACTGCCGGTAGTTATGTCTTCAATCCCCGCTCGGGCAAGAAGGAGCGTATCAGCCGTCTGTTCCAGATGAACTCTAACAAGGAGATCCCTATGGAGTCCATCGATGCCGGTGATATCGGTGCTGGTGTAGGCTTCAAGGACATCCGCACTGGTGATACGCTCTGCGATGAGGACAAGCCCATCGTGTTGGAGTCGATGTCATTCCCCGACACGGTGATCTCTATCGCCGTTGAGCCGAAGAGCCAGGCCGACGTTGCCAAACTCGACAATGGTCTTGCCAAACTGGCTGAGGAAGACCCGACATTCACCGTACGTACCGACGAGCAGAGTGGCCAGACCATTATCTCCGGTATGGGTGAACTTCACCTCGACATCATCATCGACCGTCTGAAGCGCGAGTTCAAGGTTGAGTGTAACCAGGGTAAGCCTCAGGTGAACTACAAGGAGGCCATCACCAAGACTGTCATGAATTATCGTGAGGTCTACAAGAAGCAGTCGGGTGGTCGCGGTAAGTTCGCTGATATCATCGTCAACGTCGGTCCTGTCGACGAGGACTACGATATCAAGGAGAACGGACCTCTGCAGTTCATCAACGAGGTGAAGGGTGGTAACATCCCCAAGGAGTACATCCCTGCTATCCAGAAGGGCTTCGAGGCTTCTCTGAAGAACGGTATCCTGGGTGGCTACCCGATGGATTCGCTGAAGGTTGTCGTCGTCGATGGTTCGTTCCACCCCGTTGACTCTGACCAGTTGTCGTTCGAGGTTTGTGCCCAGATGGCTTACAAGGCAATCTGCGCTCAGGCAAAGCCCGTACTGATGGAGCCCATCATGAAACTCGAGGTGGTGACACCTGAGGAGAACATGGGTGACGTGATCGGCGACCTCAACAAGCGTCGCGGTCAGGTAGAGGGTATGGACGAGGCTCGCTCGGGTGCCCGCGTCATCAAGGCCATGGTGCCCCTGTCAGAGATGTTCGGTTATGTGACCGCTCTCCGTACCATCACTTCCGGTCGTGCCACCAGTTCTATGGAATACGATCACCACGCTCCGCTCTCCAGCGCACTGGCTAAGGCCGTGCTTGAGGCGGTCAAGGGCCGTGCCGACCTGGTATAAAAGATACAGAACATATCTTAATATAAGAAGAGTCCCGGTATCGCTTGGCGATGCCGGGACTTTTTTCGTGCGGTTCTCAATTGCCTAACTGCCTGCCGGAAGTCTTCTTGTCGTTGTTCACGGCATAGGCGTAGTAGGCCAGTTGCTCGGCGGTGGAGATATAGACGGTGGAGCCGTCGTCGCTCTGGGGTATGGCTGCGGCCTTGGCCTCGGCGTAAACGGAAGCCGCCGGGAACATCTTTCGGATGTCTCGGCGGATATTGTCTTTGGGAAAGGGGGAGGGGCTTAGTCGATGATGGCTTGCGCCCAGAGGGGAATGTCGTCGGTATAGCGTTTGAACAGCAGTCCGTCGGTCATGCGGAAGAGCAGGCGGGCCTCGGCGTCATCTATAGAGTTGTCATAGACATAGACGCGGTCGGCAATCGCTGCCACACGCTTGCAGTTGAGGATGGACTTCTGATAGCGCGAGATGATTTTGGGGATGGGCACGTCGTGACCGCCTTGCATCACTCGCTTGGCTATGCGCGAGGAGTTGATGGCTGGATGACATGTGGACACGAAGAAGATTCGGATGAAGTAGCCTGCCTCGTGGGCTCGACTGATGAAATCGAACTTGCCCTCTGAGGAGAGGACGGTCTCGAAGATGAGGCTCTGCTGCCGGGCGAGACACTGCTCACGCTGCTGCTCGCAGTATTGCGCTGCCTGCATGACGGCCTCGGGCGAGTTCCAGTCGCCGAACCGCTCCTGTGCCACCTGGTCGGGATTGATGTAGAGGGCATCCTCGAGCCACTCGTGGCGCAGTATCTTAGAGGTGATGGTGGTCTTGCCCGACCCGTTTGGGCCGGCAATGACGATGAGAACAGGACGGTGGGCAGCCTTTACCATACCAAAAGTCAGATAGCAGCAGCAGCCTGCTTGAGTTCATCAAAATAGCGCTTTGTCGCCAGAATGTTTGCCACTCGGGCATCCTCTGCGGCCTCCCGCATCAGTTGGCTGAGCACCTCGTCGGTAGGCTCTTCCATGCTCGTCAGTTTGTAGGTGTCAATGCTCATGTTGCATCCTTTCGTTTATGGGTTACGGGTGCAAAGATAGTGTAAATCGAGCGAAATACCAAAGGAAAACTTGTTTTTCTTTGTATTTTTCCCCCGAAGAAATATCCGTTGTGGTGTGTCAGTAAGTCAAAGAACGGTAGCCGTGAGCTAATCGCGGTTGGGCTGGAACAAATGGGCGAGGAGCCAGAGCGTGCAGCCCAGAATGAGGGCATAGCAGGCGCCGAAGGCGAGGAGGAGCCACAGGGGCGTCTCGTGTAGGAATGTCATGAAATCCATCTTGCAGTCTGTTTATGATCCTGGGGCAAAGTTACGCATTTCCGGCGAGACGGACTGTCTCAAAACGGCACTTGGTGTTGCAAAACGCCCCTGGAAGGTGTTGCAAAAACGGCGCATGGTGTTGCAAAACAGCGCAAAAGGTGTTGCATAACGGCATTTCCGACCCGAAATGCTTGCAGAATCGGTAAAATCTTCGTAACTTAGCACCCGAAATGAAAGAGATGCAATTCACAGCCGCGGCACAGTATCAGAAACGATCAGACAACAGACAATAAAACAAAATAAGTAAACTAACCCATCATTATGAAACAGTCAAGACTATGGATGCTCGCCGCCATCCTCGCAATCTGCGGCAACGTGACAAGTTACGCTCAGGAAGAAGAGCAGGTGGTAGACGCATACTTCACCACGGACGAGATGCCCGACATGATGAAATTCCTACCCGGACCGCCCGACAGCACGTCGGTGGCCTTCATGAACGACGTGGCCCGCTACTACTGGGGCAAGGAGATGCGCAAGAACCCGGAACGGGCCGACCAGGCCACGCGTGACGCCGTCTATGGGCTGCCCACCATACTGACCGAGTTTGAGGAGGCCTTCGGCATGAAGATCAGCGAGGAGGACACGCCAGAGATCTACAAGGTGCTGCTCGAAGGGACAGCCACCTGTGACAGCATCTGCACCAAGCCCAAGAAGAAATACAAGCGCCGCCGTCCCTTCATGGTGTTCAACGAGCAGACGCTCACTCCCGACGAAGAGGAGAGCCTCAGGGGGAATGGCTCCTACCCCTCTGGCCACACCCTCTTAGGATGGAGTTCAGCCCTGCTGATGATGGAAATCAACCCCGACCGCGCCACCGAGATCCTGGCCCGCGGCTACCGCTATGGCGAGAACCGGCTGGTGGTGGGTGCCCACTGGCAGAGCGACACCGATGCCGCCCGCCTGGCGGCCTCGGCAGCCTATGCCCGGCTGCATACCAGCGAGCGCTTTCTGGAGCAGATGAAGAAAGCCCGTGCCGAATATCAGGCAATAAAGGGCGATCCCTCAGCCGTGCGCAGCGCCACCATCATCGAGCACCCCGCCACCCGAGCCTATCGCCTCGACGGCACTCCTGCCTCCGATGCCACCCAGGGAATCGTCATCGAAGGCGGGAAAAAGGTTGTGAGGAAATAAGCAGAACGGCACGAGGCCCGCAAAGGATTAAAAAAACTTAAATATACACACGCTCCCGACTGACGGACTTGCGTATATCAATTATAATATGTACCTTTGCAGCCCAAAACAAGAGAAAAGCGACTGTCGCTGAGCAAATGACTCTTTAGCGGCGTCCGATATCTAAGTATTAATAATTAAAAGTAAAGAAAAGAAAATGAGTCAGAAAATTCGTATCAAGCTGAAGAGCTACGACCACAAATTGGTCGACAAGTCAGCCGAGAAGATTGTGAAGGCTGTGAAGGCTACTGGCGCTATCATCAGCGGTCCTATCCCCCTTCCCACACACAAGCGTATCTACACCGTGAACCGCTCTACCTTCGTTAACAAGAAGGCCCGTGAGCAGTTCCAGCTGTCAGACTACAAGCGTCTGATTGACATCTACAGCTCAACGGCTAAAACCGTCGATGCCCTCATGAAGCTTGAGCTTCCCAGCGGTGTCGAGGTTGAGATCAAGGTATAGTACCTGCATCAAGGCATCATCAGAGAAATACAGCCGGAAGTTTTGCGCTTCCGGCTGTTTCTGTGTGTAATTTTATTCGTCCAAAAGGATTCCTTGGGGTTTCGTATGGCTGGGATGTGCATATAAATTTTTATCACAAATAAATTCAAAAGTGTGTTAAAACGTCACTATATCAGTTATGTCGCTGATAATCAGATTGTTAGACGGTGATGTTTTGTGTTTGTAAACGTCACTTGAACGTCACAATTTGCCTAAATTCGGAATTTTGTTGACTTATTTGTCTCATCTTAACCCCTATTAAACTGGAAAAAGGATAGGAGTTTGTCATAGTTTACCCAGTCTGAACTGACAGTTTAGACTGGCTAAACTGTCAGTTCAGACCGTTTGTGCTAAAGCCGAACTGCCTAGTTTCCAATAGCTTACAGTATATTTAACGCTATTTTATGCCGTATTTTGTCAAATAATTAGTAATAGTGACGTTTAAGTGACGTTTCTTTTCATTAAGCGTCACTATCTATCTTTGTAAACCAAATATTTAGTATCGATAGTGACGTTTTGCACTAAAAATGAAGAATATTTTTCAAAGAAATTTTTCTGACGCTATCACATATAAGTAATAAATGCTTACATCGACTATAAAGACAAGAAGCACCTTTGCGTCCAGGATATGCGCTTGCCGGGTCGGAATAAGCGTCTTTCCCCTATCTATCCTGCAATCTGTAATGCATAAAGAAGTGCTTTTTTTATGCAATAAGCTTTGTGAATTGAATAAAAAGTAGTAACAATGAATGGGATTTCAAGAAAAAATGATATCTTTGCAAGCAAAATTAGTGAATGAATGATTTTATATAGACTCTTTCTACTGCTCTGTACGACTGTTGCCGGCGCGCCGCTTCATGCCGGGGGAGGCAAATACTTCCATATAGTGCATGTTGAGCCCGAGCGGCTGCCCAACCTGAACACACCCCGTGAGGGTCATGCCGTATTCTATGCTGGAGGCGAACTGATGGTAGCTGGAGGACATACCGATGGCTTCGTGCCTACGGCCACGGCAGAGTATCTGAGTGACGGCGAGTGGCATCAGCTGCCGATGACCTATACACACGACCACGGCACGGCATTGGTGTTGCGCTCCGGGAAAGTGCTGCTGGCAGGAGGCAGCAAGGAGGAGATGGGTGTGGGACAGACATACGGCGTGGAGATGTACGACCCTTCAGGGCATTCGTTCACAGGTTTTGGGTGCCTCTCGAGGAAGAGGACTCTGGCCTCGGCCATAGAGCTGGACAGCGGGCGTGTTGTCATCACCGGCAACTGGTATGCTGAGGATGGTATAGAAATGTTCGACGGCCAGAAATCCTTTACGCCTTTCAAGTCGGTCACCGTGGGACGTGTTGTCCCCTATCTCTTTCGTACATCACAGGGCGACCTGCTCATAGTGGGCAGCCACGACACCTATGGCCATGAGGCCGACACCGCCGTCGTCGACCGTCTGCAAGGCGAGCCGTTCGTGGTACCGCTGCTACGGCAGTGGAAGCCTCTGACTTACAATGCCCCTACCACTGCCGATGCCGGATTTATTGGCGACGAGACCCAAGGAAGCGATGCTTACCTCATGGCGGTGAGGAACTACAAACGTACCAGCCACAAGCCGGAACTGAGTGGGCAGCCTGCCGGCCAGATGGCCGTCGTGCTGGTGGAGGACACAGCCTTCTCCCTGCTGCCCACCGCCTGCCCCATACCGATGATGAGTCCTTTGGATGGTGCTGGTCCTATCTTCTATGACCGAGGCTATATCGCGGCCGACCGCCAGGCGCAGCGGGCCTATCTCTGCGGTGTAGACAAGGACAAGCGCCTCTATGTGGTGAGCATTGGCTATGCCCAGCGGCCAGCCCCCTTGACGCTCTACTATACCGACCCGATGCCTGACTGTGGCTTCTACGTTCCTGCGCTGACACCGCAGGGCAACCTGGTCATTGTCGGCGGCAGCTCGAAAACCGATTATGACTCCGACAACTTTACCCCTACGGCCTCGGCCTGGCTCATCCCCTTGGGACGACAGGACGAGGTGACGGTGGCGGACGGCCCTAGGCCAGCCAGCCTGTTGTGGTGGTTGCTGGCCGCCGCTGCTGTGCTGTTGGCGGGTTCATGGCTTGTCATTCGCAGGCGGAAAGCCAAGACCGAAAATCGTGAACCTGCCCCCATCGTTCCTGACGAACAGCCCAAGACAGAAGTAAGCTCTGACAATAAGAACGAAGAATTGTTAGATCTTATCTGCCACCTCATGGATGAGCGGCAACTCTTCCGTAATAGTGAACTGAAGGCGACTGACGTGGCTGCCGAGCTGGGCACCAACAGCCGCTATGTCACCGACAGCATCCGGGAGTGTCGCGGCTTGACTTTCAGCCAGTTTGTCAACGGGTATCGTGTCGGCTACGTGCAGCAACTCCTGCGGAAGCATCCCGACATGAAAGTCTTTGAGGCTTACACCGAGGCCGGCTTCACCAGCGAGCGCTCCTTCTTCCGCATCTTCAAGGAGGTTACCGGCATGACCACTACCGAGTGGCTCAGCAAGAATGTCGGCTGACTTCTCTTTCGTTAAATCGTACCCTTTTCCCTCAAATCGACTGCCAAAATCCGTTACGGCAGTCGATTTTCCGTATTTGGCAGTCCTTTTTTGTCGCTAATGTTTAACTTTGCAAATATAATAACAATGTATCATTTTGTAATATAACGATTATGAGAACAAAACTAAGTGCCATTTCCCTATTGCTCATGCTCGCCACGACGGCATGGGCACAGGCTGTCACTCAGACAGCCTTGGTGGTGCACACGAAAAGCGGCTCTGCCACGACGTTCCTCCTGAAGGATAAGCCGCTGGTGAACTTCGAGGGCACCGACCTGAAGGTGTCGTCAGATCAAGGTGATGCCTACTTCCCGCTGGCTGACGTGCTCCGCTTCACCTATTTACAGGTTGACCCATCGGGCATCGACCAGCAGGCGGTGCCCGATACGGGCGTAAGTTTTGATGACGGCGTACTCGTCATCAGTCAGCTGAGGGCAGGTGCCACGGTATCTGTCTACTCCCTCGATGGCAAACTGGTGCGCCAGATTGCTCCACAGCGCTACGGTACCTATCGCCTGAATCTCTCAGAGCTGTCTTCTGGCCTGTATATTGTAAAAGCAGACAATACAACCTATAAAATCACGAAACCATGAAGAAACTGTTCCTATTTATCGCTCTGGCACTTGGGATTATATCCGGCATGAGTGCCCAGCAGAGGCAGGACGCCCTCTACATCTTCCGCAACGACGGACAGTTCAATGCCTTCTTCTACGGAGACATTGACCATATACAATATAGTAAGGTGGACACGCTTGGCGTGGAGCAGCCCGACTATGTGGTGCAGGAGGTATATGCCCTCGACACCCTCTTCCGCATTCCAATATCAGCCATCGACTCCGTGGCATTCGTAACGCCGGAGAACATCGTGAAGCCTGATGTGTTCTGCCCAGACAAGTCGATAGCCGACTACATCATCGCCAGCGACTCGCTATGGTGGATACGCTTAGCCCCCAACACTCCGGCATCGCTCATACCGAAAGAGGGCGACAAGCTGCTCATTGAAGAAGGTAGCAAGTTCATTCCCGGCGGCTTCGGCGGAAGGGTATCGCTGTCTGTATTGGAGGATGAGGGGTGGATGATAATCACAGAGCCAACCCCTCTCACAGACATCTATGACCGGTTGGTGATAAAATCTGCGGCATCGACTGAGGCAAAGCCGGGAACCCATACACGAGGGTGGTTTGATGGCGATGGCACGGTGTACGTCGATGTTCCTGAGGAAACTATCACATTGAATGAAATCGACGAGGAGTATGTGTTGAGCAATAGCTCCATCTCCACGCCAGATGGTCCTATTCAGCTGTCGGTACCTCTTCAGGGTACTATTAAGGCAAAATACAAAGAGGATTTGTCGGTGCGTACACACCTCTTTATTGACCCTGGCACAAAATTCAACTACAATCAGACGATTAAGGTGACGACAAAAGAGGCAGTATCTGCCAAATTGGAAGGCGGCATAAGTGGACGCATTCAAATTGGGCCAGAGAAAAAACTCGGAGATGGGAAGATGAAGATGCCGAAGGGATTGAGGGCAAAGGTTTCAGCTGGCATTTTCGTAGAAGGCAGTCTCTCGGGCTATCAATTAGGATTCTCTCAAGAGAAAGAAGTTGTCTCGGCCTGTTTCATCAGCGTCAACGAAAGCGACTTGAAGAAATTCTTGACAGCGGCGTTCACGACGGCCGAAATGCCAAATGTGATAAGATTCTCACACGAGACTAAGACGAATAAACTTGAAAAGACAAGTCTGCTGCCCTACCAGGACGGCGTATTTCAGATGCCAGAAAAGATGAGTGTCACTATTGGTGCAGGTGCCTCGCTCACCCTGTCACTTGTAAACCCGATAGAAAAGGCGAGGGAACTGCTTCCTGACATCGTGGTGAATTATCTCAAGAAGTATCACAGGTATAACGAAGACGCAAATGCCAAGAAAGACACGCTTGGATTCGACGTGGCATTGGGATTAGAACTTGGAGGAAAACTCGAGGCCAGTGCTCCATGGAAGAATATCTGGCATAAAACCCCACTGTTGGAAAGCCAGCCGCTATACAAAGACCTCGCAAAAGGCAAATTATCTGGAAGCGTGTACTTCAAGGCAGAGGCCAAGGCTCAGCTCGGCGCCTGGTCGCTCGGAAAGCCTCCTTACGAGCCTTCTGAGACCCTCTCGGAATTCGGAGTCGTCCCTCTTGTTCCGTCCATTGCCGTGAAAACCGCAGAGAGAGAAGACTACTGGGCTGACCTGGAGCTTGGCCTTGATATAGACGAAAGACCATACAACAAGCTTTTCGTTGCCCCGGTCAGCGGAAACCTGATTACTGGCGCACAAATTGGATTTGCCGTCTTTGATGAGGATAAGCAACTCGTACAGAAGAGCTGCCATCTGCCCTGGCTTAATAATAATCAGGTGAAGAATTCCGGTTTCTTCAAGAACGGGACATACCGTGAAATCTTAGCCGTAGACCCGGGTAAGGGTAAGAAAGTGAAGTATACAGCATATCCTGTCGTCATGCCTCTCTCTGATTTCGGTGGCGCTGAAATGCTGGCAGATACACAAATTAAGTTCGAAATGGACTCGGCCTCCATCGATATAGAAAAGCGTGAGATAACTGTTGACAGAGAGCAGCATTTTTACATTGAAGACAGGGTCGTGCCCAACATGGCAAACCTTCAGGTGAAGTCAGAAGCCGACTGGATTGAGGACATCTCGTGGTTAGATTACAAGAATATGCTCACTTTCGCCGTAAAAGAGTTGCCAAAGACGGAATCTTACCGTCGCGGCGTGATACGTCTTACGGGACTGTCGCAGAAGGGCGAGAAACTGATCATAGACAGCATCGTGGTTAAGCAGGGCGAGCAGGAGCTGGCTGCCGTGACGGTTACGGGCAACATACTCTGCTCATCACCCACTTATGAGGGGGGTGAGCAATACCATCTCACTCCTATGGCGTTTGCAATGAACAATATCCTTCCTGGCTGGGTAAAAACCTCACGAAAAGGAAAAGACCTGCATGTGGAGTGCTGCAGGGTGGAATCAGATGAGCATGACAACCCCTACCTGCTTCCGGGCATCATGGTTTCGTTCGACATCCTCAATTTTGAAGCAATAGACAAGAGAGAATCAAAGATCGCCAATCTCAGGATTGACAATCAGATGGGATTCGAATGGGCTGGTATGAAATCCACCGAGATCTACAAACTGAATGTATCATCCCAAATACCTCAGATTGATGAGAGAACGCTGCCTACGGACGATGATGAAGATGACGAAGACGGTGGCATAAGCATAGGCTCTGACGTCTCTGCCGTCAAGGCATGGGCTATGAGTGCTGGAGAGGGGCTTGTTATCTCTTCATTCGACTTCACAAGGAAGGAGGAGGATTATAACCTGTTTACAGGTGAGATGCAGAATGAACGGACACATGAGTTCTCTCTTATCAACTCTCCGTCCAACGTCATTCAGGTGGCAATTGCATTCAAATAATTCTGACTGTCAGACTATTAATCAGGCCGAGAGTTTTGCGCTTTCGGCTTTTTTGTGTGTTTTTAGGGCAAAAGCGTTGGCAGTTTGAGGGGAAATGAGTACCTTTGCCGTCACTATATATAAAAAAGGTGTAACGATGATGACGGCCGAAGCTTCCTTAAAAGTATAAAAAACTTAAATCTTTGATTGGGTGGGTAGAAAATCTTGCGTATGTCGCATATAATATGTACCTTTGCACCCGCTAAAGTGCGTATTGCGCTGGTCTGAGAACCATCAATACCCTGATAAAGAGCAACTTAGCCTTCACGAATGAAGCGATTGAGGTTCCTTTTTAGGTGGGTTTGCGATGCCTCGGATGGCAAAGATGACACTTAAAAAGGAATTTATTATATTTATAACATTATTAATTATTAAACTGAAATGCCAGGATTAATGGATAGTCATGGGGATTTCTAAGACAAAACCAAGAATGAGGCACTTAATAAATGTTAAGGAGCC
>CAMVJQ010000028.1 GCA_947167845.1 uncultured Prevotella sp.
GCACCTCACAACGCTGCATCGACGCTCGTACCTCCCTGCGGAAGTAAACATTATTTACCAACACTTAGGGCATCCGTAAGATGCCCTATTTTAGGCCTTTTTCGGAGCGTTTTGTTCAGTCGTAATGCGAGCGTCCTTCTGCTTACGAGATAAGCCCCTTCGTATTACGGTAGAATTCCGTTCAATCAGAGCAGGATTCCCAGACCTTCTCCTAAAAGATCATTATGTAAATATTGTTTATCAAAATCACATAATCACATAATCACTTCTTTGTTATTACTATTCTATCCAAAACACATTCTTATATTTATATTATATATATTATATTATAATATAATATATATAATATAAATTAATACCACTTCTACCACCTAAATTATCGAAAAACCAAAAAGTGATTAAGTGATTATGTGATTATACAATTTGATAAATTACTGAGAGAAATCCCCTAAACATTTTTGCCTCAATCTGAATACACTCGTTACGATCACTCATTTCTTCCAGGAGAGAGAGTGCGCGGCTCATTTGTCAGGTTCGACAGAATGAGATCCCTTAAGGTTTATGCGTGCAGAACTACGTATTGCCAGACGATGTGGTGAAGGATCAGATCTCTGCCAAGGTGGAGGACGGCATCCTGACCATGTCTCCTACCTGTTCCATATCTACTTCTTTTTAAAAACTGAAAAACTGGGGACGCAGGGTATAAAGAAGCTGCTAACTGTTTAAAAAACGACTTACATTTTGAATGGTGGTGGAGCTGGAGGGAGTCGCGCTCGGCCCGAAGGGACGCTTTGCCATGCAAAGAACCCTCACGAGGGTGAGACCTCGCGAGGGCGTAACGCTAGTGGAGCTGGAGGGAGTCGAACCCTCGTCCAAACAGGGAAACCATACGCTTTCTACACGCTTATTCCAGCCTTCGGTTTTCGAGCAACAGCAAGACCTGGACCACCAACTGCTGCCTTAGCTCCTAAATTTCATCCCTGCATCGGAGCCTACAGAGACTATTTCCGATTTAACCTGCGCCGCTTGATCTTCGGATTCGGAACAACATCCTCGGAGCGACGTCTCGTTCTCCCGCCTGGCAGGAGAATTAAGCTAGCAATCTACTGTACTTCGATTAAGCAGCGAGAGCATACTCATTGTTGCCAATTAATTTTTTGTTCACTATGTTTAAGGAGGTAGCCAACGAGCCTCCGCGTGCTTACGTACCATCTCTACCCGCTGTCAAATCCAGTCAACCCCAGGTGTTGAAAACGTAATTTCACTGCAAAGATAAGGTTTTTCCGGATAAAATGCAAATATTTCAAATAAAAAATGTAATTTTGCACCGTTTTTTGCGTTAAATAGTATAATTAAATAAGGTAAATATAAATAAAAGACCCATATATGAAGTATATCTACACTATCAAACTATTCTTTATAGCCCTGTTGCTGACAGCGTGTAGCACCCCCAAGAGCATCACGTATCTGCAAGACCTCTCAGACGGTCAGATTCAGAAACTGGCCGCTTATAAGGGCATCACCCTGAGGCCTGCCGATATGGTATCCATCGTTGTCAACACGAAGATCACAGAACTGACCAACAAACTGAATCTGCCATTCACGACGCAGATTGTCGGCAATACCGAGGCGACATCACTGTCTCAAAGCCACGGCGTGTCGGGTTATACCCTCGACAGTGAGGGGAACATCGACTTCCCGATGCTGGGCAAACTGCATCTGGCTGGCAAGACCCGGGAGGAAGTTGCTCTCTACGTCAAGAAAGCCTTGGAAGACAACAACATTGTCATCAACCCTGTGGTCACCGTCGAATTCCTGAATCTGAAATACTCGATGATGGGCGAGGTGGGGCATTCCGGCGAATTCAGCATCACCCGCGACAAGATGAGTATCATCGAGGCGATAAGCAGGGCCGGCGACATGACACTCTACGGAAGGCGCGACAGCATATTCGTATACCGTCAGGAGGACGGCGTGCAGAAGACATACGCCCTGAGTCTGCTCGACAGCAGGTCACTGTACAGTTCACCGGCATATTACATCCAGCAGAACGACATCATCTACGTACAGCCCAACAACTACCGCAAGCGTCAGTCGACGGCTAATGCCTCCGAGGTCACCACAGTCTCATTCTGGCTGTCGGCCATCTCCGCGCTCGCCACCATTGCAGTGCTGATATTCAAGTAAAAAAACAATAATCAGGATATGAAAGAGACATTTACCTTCAACGAATACCTACAAATCTGCCTCAGTAAGTGGAAGTGGTTTGCTGCTTCAGTGGCTGCATTCCTGTTGCTGGCCATCACCTATCTAGTGATAACACCCCCGAAATACACCCGCAAGGCCCAGGTGCTCATCAAGGAAGAGGGCGGCATGGGCGGCATATTAGGACAGTTAGGCGGACTGGCCGACCTTGGCGGATTCATCGGTCTGGGCGGCTCAAACGTCTACAACGAACTCCACGCCATGCAGTCGCCCTGGCTGATGTTCAACGTGGTCAAGCAGATGCACCTCGACATGAACTACACCGTGAAGGGCATCCGCAACAAGGAACTCTACGGTGAAGAACTGCCCGTCACCGTCAATTTCAAGCACATCACCGATGAGGATGATATCCGCCTGAAACTCGACCTCAGCCGCAGCGGAGACTTCAAGATCTACAAACTGAAGAAGAACGACGACAAATACGACGACGAACTGACGGGCCGCTTAGGCAGCACCGTCAAGAGCAGCATCGGCGACATCGAGGTGAAGGCCACGCCCTACTTCAGCAAGATGAAGGACGACGAGATGACCATCACCATCAAGCGCACCGAGCCGATGGCCGTGGTGGAGTCGATGAATAAGCACCAACTTTCGATCGCCGTCGGCAGCCGCGACGCCTCCGTCATCGACATCAAGTGCAAGGACGTGTCGAAGCAGCGCGCCACCGACATTATCAATGCCATCATCAACGAATACCGCAAGGAGGCCAATGACGACAAGGACGCCCAGACTGCCACCTCGGAGAAATATGTCCTGGAGCGAATCGCCTCACTGGAGCACGAACTGCGGACCCTCGACGACCGTGTGGCCGACTACAAGAGCAAGACCATGATGCCCGACCTGGAAGTGATGGCCAAGGCCTATGCCGAGGGAGCCAAGGACGTATCCACAGCCCTGCTTGAGGTGAAGACCCAACTGAACGTGGTGCAGGCCATCCGCGACTATCTGCGCGACGAGTCGAAGAAGGACGAGTTGCTGCCCACCCTGCTCATCAGCGACAACAAGGGACTTGCCGACGAGGTGGTACGCTATAACGACCTGCAGTTGCACCGCAACCGTCTGATTGCCAGCAGCAGCAAGGAGAGCCCCCTGGTGAAGGAGGTCGACCAGCAACTGGCAGCCATGCACAAGGCCGTGCTCACCTCCGCCGACAACGCCATCAAGCAACTTCAGGTTCAACTGAAGACCATCCAGGCCAAAGAGGACGAGGGCAAGCAACTCATCGCCTCAGCCCCCAGGAAAGCCATCGGCGGTCTGAGTGACGAGCGCGACTGGAAGGTGCTCAACCAGGTCTATGTCTTCATGCTCCAGAAGCGTGAGGAGGCACAGATGGCTAAAGCCCTGAAGACGGATGTCCGTGTGCTCACGCCGCCCATAGGCGTCAAGAAGCAGAGTTCTCCCGCCAAAGCCACCACCATTCTCGCCGCTTTGCTGCTGGGGCTCTTCTGCCCGGCCTGTGCCATCTTCGTGAGGGAGCGCAACAAGCACTGACCCTTTCACCCCTTACCACCAAGACATGATCTACCTGTTCAGCCTGCTCATCGTCGGTCTGCTCCTGCTATCGTGGAAATACATCCTCAGGCTGGAGCCGGCAGGCGTTTTCGCCGCGCTATGGATCACGATGGGTGTCTGCACACTCCTGGTGGAAAACTATATCAACCTGAATTTCCAGGGCTGCTCGTTCATCATGGCGGGTGTCATCTTCTTCGTGACAGGCACCGCCTTCAGCGACTATTTCTACACCCCTTCCCCCACAGGCGTCAGACTGGAAATGAACCAGAGACTGGTCACCCCGACACTGCTCCTATTCATCGCCGGAGCGATGGTGAACCCCATCTACTCGCTCATCCTGCACGGTTTCAGCCTGCAGGCACTCCTTGACATGCGGGAAGTGCTGGAGATGAACAAGGAGATATCAATCGAGCGCTACAACCAGGGTGAAGCCCGTAATGTGGTGAGCCAGTTCTTCCTGATCTTCTCGTATGCTGCCCCCATCATCGGAGGCTTCTGCTTCAGGGTGTCCCACAAGTGGAACAGGATACTCTGCGTCATCACCCTTATCCCCGGCACATTCATCGCCCTGACCCAGTCGCTGAAGATGGGCATGATCACATCGTTCATGCTGTGGTTCGGCAGTTACATCACGTGCTCCTACAGTTACGGGCTGCCGATCCGGCTCAAACTGAAGACATTCATGCGCTTCGTCTACGTCACCGCCCTGCTGTTTCTGGTGCTCTTCGTATCGATGGTGTTCAGATACGGCGAGATCAGCGACAAGACGATATTCGAGACCAGTCAGAAGTTCGTCTCTTACGCCCTGGGCCACATGCACAACGTCGACAGATGGTACACCACCTACATCCCGCAGGACCTGACCTGGGGCAGCAGGACCTTCTTCGGCATCTCCAACGTGCTCGGACTGGAAGAGCGCGTGCAGGGCATCTACCCCGAATTCATGAATGTCGGCAAGAACGGATTCTTCGGCATCTCCAACACCTTCACCATCTTCCGCCCCTTGGTGGAGGACTTCGGCGAGGTGGGAGCCATGATCTTCATGTTCGGCATGGGACTGGTCTCCAACATGGCCATCAAGGCCGTTGTCGTCCGCCGCTTCGTCTATTTCAACCAGACGCTTCTCATTGCCGTCTATGCCTTCCTGATGTGGTCGTTCTCCGCCTCGTTCTATGCCTATACGAGTTATCTGGCCACCTTCGCCCTGATCTACCTGCTGTTCAGAATACTTCAAAGAGAGACTGCCGCATGCTGAAGATCATCAAGGAGAAGATCAGTTCCGGACTGGGAAAGGATGTCGTCTGGACATTCACCCTCCAGATGGCCATCATGCTATGCTCCTTCTGCATCAACAAGATACTGGCCAGCAGGCTGAGCATCGACGACTTCGGTCAGTACAACATCATCAAGCGCTCGGTGCAGGTCATCTCGCTGGTGATGCTGGCTGGCGTGGGCATCGCCCTGCCCCGCTATATTCCCCGCTACAGAAACAGCACACCGCCCCAGCGGATAGCCCCGCTGCTGTCGGCCGCCCTTATATATATAATAGGTGTATCGGCGGTGGTGATCCTGGCGTCAGTCGCCTTCTCCGACGTCGTGCAGCACGTCATCATCGGCGAGAGCGACAACCTCAGCCTGCTGCTGGTGGCCCTGGCCTACGCCTTCGTGCTGGCCCTGGCCCAGTATGCCTTCGCCTACTACCGGGGCACGAGCCAGTTCAAGTGGTACAACGGCTCACAGTTGGCCATGCAACTGCTCATCACCCTGCCGCTCCTGCTGCTGCCAGTGCTCACCGTGGGTAGCGTGTTCATCTCGTGGATGCTCATCACCGCCCTCCTCGTGGGCTGTCTGCTGGGCCGGGAGACCCGCCGCTATGTCAGGCAGAACGGTTCCTTCCCGTTCAGTACGCACGTGAAGCGCCACCTCGTCACCATCACCAAATACGCCTCCGGACGCCTTGTGGCCGACTTCTTCCAGTTCTCCCTGGCGGCCTTCCCCCTGATCTATATCAGTCATGCGATGGGCCTGCAGCCGACGGCCTACTTCTCCGTGGGCATCACCCTGGTCAGCATGGTGACGCCGCTCTACGCGTTCATGGGCATCATCCTGCTGCCTTACGTCTCCGAGGCCATGGCCCGACACAGACTGGCAGAGGCCCGCCGCTACATCTCACGCCTGACGCTGTTCTACATCGTCACCTCGCTGCTGATAACGGCCCTGATGTACCTGCTGATGCGCTTTCTCATACTGATATTCTTCGCTGAAGAGTACACCGTGGCGGCCGACATCTCACGCATCATGCTGCTGGCCATCCTCCCGCAGGCCCTTTTCCTGCTCTATCGCAACACCATCGACGCCGTATCCGCCATCCCCTACAATGCCGTCACGCTCGGCATCTGTTTCGCGGCCATCGCCATCGGCTTCCACTTCTGCACCACCCTGACGCAGTTTGCATACGTCTATGTGGCAGTCTGCTGTCTTCAGGGACTGCTGTCGTATGCCACCTGGCAATGGCTAAGAGTCAGGAGTGGCGACTAACACCGGTCAACGGGTATCTTGTAATAGTCGAGCAACGCCCTCAACTGAGTGTCGTTCTCGCCACCGAAGCGGTTCGACTCTGTCAGGCGGTCGCTTGTGAGATACTGCCGGAGGGTATCCGTCTGGTAATAGGATATGTGCGAGTCCACAAGCAGACGCTTATCCACGCCGAGCCGCAGCCCCATGACGTAGAGCCAGATGTCATCCGCCTTCGGGCAGAGCGACAGGAAGACCGACTCATTGAGCGCCTCGCCGTCAAACACGTGGGCAGGATAGAGCACGCCTCCCACGCCCAGGGGCAGCAGCCGTCTGCCGTCGTAGTGGAACCCGGCAGAGGCATGCTTGACCTCAGGCCATTCCCCATAGGGCGCCAACTGCCCGTCGCCATTGACGCGGGGAATCCTCGCCCAGGCCGTGATGATCGACTGGGGATGCGCGCGATGGGCCTCGACAAACTCCTTGACGAAGTCGGAGGTATAGTACAGGTCATCGTCAGCAGTGATGATGTGCTTGTCGGGGAAGGCCTTCAGGGAATGGACGATTTTGGTGTACGACCTGATGTCCCTGCAATAGCGGATGTCGAGCCCGTAGGCGCACAGGAAGCGGAGCGCACGGGGCAGGTTGCCGTCGTTGAAATGGTCTTCACTGAGCCAGAGCACCACGCTGGAGGGCCTGACCGACTGGCGGAGCAGTGAATAGGCCGTATAGGCCACACACTTGCCCACCCTGTCGCCGTAACTCGTCAGCGAGACGACCACCGTGGGGTCTACATCGGCCGAGACTCTGACCGACCTGCGCACATACACATCGAAGAGGACACGGGCCTTCACCACATTCCCCATCAGCACATCCGACAATATACTCAACTTGTTGGAAATATTCTGCCTGTTTATTCGCATAACACACAATTATGGCACCAAAGGTACACTTTTTTTTCCGAACGGCCAAATTTCCCTCCTGTCGATTACCTTAATTAACAAAAAAAGTTAAAACTTTCTGTTTATTGCTCATTAATGCGTAATTTTGCATCGTTTTTTGCGGTCAGGCTTTCATCACAAGCCGTCAGACCCCACAATTAAAGAAAAAAGTCATGGATCAGACACTACAGAAGCAACACATCAGGATAGGCGTCATCGGCATGGGCTATGTCGGACTGCCCCTTGCCAGGTTGTTTTCCACGAAATACAAGACGATAGGCTACGACCTCAACGCCAGGCGTGTGGCCGAACTGATGGCCGGCACCGACGCAACGCTCGAAGTGCCCGACGCCCTGTTGCGTGAAGCCATCGACAAGCACGGATTCCTCTGCACCACCGACATCAGTCTGCTCAAGGACTGCAATGTCTACATCGTGGCCGTTCCCACGCCCGTCGACAGGGACAACCGCCCCGACCTGACACCCCTGAGAGGTGCCAGCGAGACCATCGGCCGGATCATCAGCAAGGGCGACATCGTCGTCTACGAGTCAACCGTCTACCCCGGCATGACGGAGGAGGTGTGCATCCCCATCGTGGAGCGCGTCTCCGGCCTGAAATTCAATACCGACTTCTACGCCGGCTACTCGCCAGAGCGCATCAACCCCGGCGACAAGGAGCACACCGTCGAGAAGATCAGAAAGGTGACCTCAGGCTCCACGCCCGAGACGGCCGACCTCATCGACGCCATCTACAACTCAGTGCTCGTCAACGGCACCCACAAGGCTCCCAGCATCCGGGTGGCGGAAGCATCGAAGATCATAGAGAACGCCCAGCGCGACGTCAACATCGCCTTCATGAACGAACTGGCCAGGATCTTCAATGCCATGAACATCGACACGCGCGACGTGCTCGACGCCGCTGCCTCGAAGTGGAACTTCATCCGCCTGACCCCAGGCCTCGTCGGCGGCCACTGCATCAGCGTCGACCCCTACTATCTCATCCAGAAGGCACAGGTCTACGGCGTGATGCCCCGCATCATGATGACCGCACGCCGCCTCAACGAAGGCATGGGCGAATACGTGGCCTTCCAGACCATCCGCCTGATGAACAAGAAGGGCGTCGTCGTCAAGGACGCGAAGATACTCATCCTCGGCGTCACCTTCAAGGAGAACTGCCCCGACATCCGCAACACCAAGATCGTGGACATCTGCCACACCCTCCGGGAATACACCGCCGACATCACCGTGTGCGACCCCTGGGCCGACGCCGCGAAGGTCGCCAGGGAGTACGGAGTCGACATCGTCACCGACCTGCAGAAGGCCCTGTCCTTCAGATACGACGCCATCATCCTGGCCGTGGCACACGATGAATTCAAGAACCTGCCCGTCCGCTCCTATCTGAAGGATGACAACGGAGTCGTCTACGACGCCAAGGGCATCCTCAGGCGCGACGACGTCGACGGAAGACTGTAAGCGAGAGGACTATGGTATCACTGGTTTGTCCCGTCTACAACGAAGAGAGGTACATCGGCAGGTTTATCGACTCCATCCTCAGACAGGACCTGCCCGAGGGGCAGATGGAGGTGCTGTTCGTCGACGGCATGTCGAGCGACCGCACCCGCAGCATCATCCAGGAAGCCATCAAGGCCCATCCCTTCATCAGTCTGACAGACAATCCCCACCGCACCTCCCCCTACGCCCTGAACATCGGCATCCAGGCAGCCCACGGCGACTACATTGTCCGCATGGACGCCCATGCAGAATATCCGACCGACTACCTGAGCAGTCTGCTCCGCTACAAGGAGGAACTGCCCCGCGCCGAGAACGTCGGCGGCGTATGCATCACCCTCCCCACCAGCGACTCCACCAAGGCCGTCGCCATCAGCAAGGTGCTCAGCAGCCCCTTCGGCATGGGCAACTCCTATTTCCGCACAGGCACTGACAACATCCGTGAAGTCGACACCGTGCCCTTCGGCTGTTTCAGCCGCGACCTCTTCAGCCGCATCGGATACTTCGACACGAGCCTGATACGCAATCAGGACGACGAGTTCAACGGCCGCATCATCAACAGCGGCGGCAAGATCTACCTCATACCCTCCATCCGCATCAAGTACTACGCACGCGACACCATCGCCAAGACGCGCAGGATGTTCTACCAGTACGGGCTCTACAAGCCCCTTGTCAACAAGAAACTCGGGGCCCCGGCCACCATCCGGCAGTTCTTCCCCCTGCTGTTCCTGCTGGGGCTGACGGTGGGCGGCGTGCTGAGCCTCTTCTTCGAGCCCGTCAGATACATCTACCTTGCAGTCATCGCCCTCTATCTCTTCATCGGCCTGGTGCTGGGCAGCATGAGCGCCATACTGACCGACAGGCCCATGCTCATCCTCTATATGCCCTGGGTGTTCCTCAATGTCCACCTCAGTTACGGGTGGGGCTACCTGATGGGCATCATCAAGGTCATGGGCAACAAGTCGCTCGACGCCAAGCCGAACCGGTAGAAAACGGGGAAAATGCAGAATAAATTTCCGATGCCACTCTTGCCACTTTGCCAAACATATTGGTTTACAGTTATTTAACCGTTGCAACGGTAGTGGCAACAGTGGCAAGAGGACTGGCTTTGTTGCCACTATGTAACCCTCTGATATTCAATCCCTAACGTGCATAGTGGCAACAGTGGCATGAAAAACCGTGCAAACAGTTTTCAGACGGTTACTGTATCAGCATCGCTGACAATCAACTATGGTCAGTCCAGCAGGTGGACTGTCGAAAGTGTCAAGCATCCAGGCCAGTCCAGGCGGTGGAAATGGCATTACTCCCACGGCCAGACAGCACATGGAGAGCATAAAATATGCGAAACAGGGCGGTAATACAAAAAAAAGTTGTACCTTTGCACACTGATTTTGAAAAAACAGCGTTATTTTAATAAGGTAAAGAAGTAAAAGGTAAAAAAGCAAAAAGATAAAGACCAAGATGAAGATATCATTTTCCCCCCCCGACGTGACGGAGCAGGAAGCAGAGGAGGTGCGTCAGGCACTGCTCTCCGGCTGGATCACCACCGGTCCGCGCACCAAGGAGTTGGAACGACAGATAGCCGCCTACTGCCAGACGGAGAGAGCCGTCTGCCAGAGTTCGGCCACGGCCTGCCTGGAATCGATACTGCGCATACTCGGAGTGGGCCCGGGCGACGAGGTGATTACGACGGCATTCACATATACCGCCTCGGCCAGTCCTGTGTGCCACGTTGGGGCGAGGCTCGTGATGATCGATACCCGGCCCGACTCCTACGAGATGGACTATGAGCAGATGGCCGACGCCATCACGGAGCGGACGAAGGTGGTGATACCCGTAGACCTGGGCGGCGTGCCCTGCGACTACGAGAGGGTGATGGCCGCCGTGGAGAGCAGGAAGAGCCTGTTCCGGCCGGCCAATGCTATCCAGGAGGCCATCGGACGGGTCATCGTGGTGGACGACGCGGCCCACGCCTTCGGCGCGAAGTGGCGCGACCGGATGATCGGATCGGTGAGCGACTTCACGTCGTTCTCCTTCCACGCCGTGAAAAACTTCACCACGGCGGAGGGCGGCGCACTGACCTGGCGGCCCGTCAGGGGCATCGACGACGAGTGGCTCTACAAGCAGTTCCAACTGAACTCGCTCCACGGGCAGAGCAAGGACGCGCTGGCCAAGACGCAACTGGGCGCATGGGAATACGACATCATCTCGCCTGCCTACAAGAGCAACATGACCGACCTGACGGCGGCCATCGGACTGGTGCAGATGAAGCGCTACCCCGCCCTGCTGGCCCGCCGCCGGCAGTTGATAGAGCGCTACGACGAGGCCCTCAGGGGGCTCAACGTGCAGGTGCGCGACCACTACACCGGGGAGCACACCTCGTCGGGCCATCTGTATCAGGTGAGGCTCCTGGGGCGCGACGGTGCCTTCAGGAACAGTGTCATCACCCGGATGGCGGAGCGCGGCATCGCCTGCAACGTGCACTACAAGCCGCTGCCGATGATGACGGCCTACAGGAACCTGGGATTCGACATCAAGGACTACCCCAACGCCTTCCGACTGTTCGACAACGAGGTGACACTGCCCCTGCACACCCGGCTGACCGACGAGGAGGCGGCATACGTGATGGAGAACTTTATAGACATTATCGATTGAAGCGACTGTTCGACATATTCTTCTCTGCCACCGGGATGCTGCTGCTATCACCGGTGCTGCTGACAGTCTACGCTCTCATACGGCTGGAGAGCAGGGGCGGCGGCTTCTACGTCCAGGAGCGCATCGGAAAGGACGGCAGACCGTTCGGACTCTACAAGTTCCGCACCATGCGGCAGGGCTCCGACCAGAAGGGACTGCTCACCGTCGGCGGGCACGACGGACGCATCACGCGGCTCGGCTACTTCCTCAGGCGCTACAAACTCGACGAACTGCCCCAACTCTGGAATGTGCTGAAGGGCGACATGAGCCTGGTGGGCCCGAGGCCGGAGGTCAGGAGGTATGTCGATCTCTACACCCCGGAGCAGCGACGGGTGCTCAGCGTGAAGCCCGGCATCACCGACTATGCCTCAATCGCCTACGTCAACGAGAACGAGATACTCGGCTCGGCAGAGGATCCTGAGAAGGCATACATCGAGCACGTGATGCCCGACAAGATCAAACTCAACATGAGATACATCCAGAACAACAGCGTGACGGAGTACCTAAAGATCATCTTCCTCACACTGAAGAGCATCCTGAGCCTGGGAAGCCAGAACAAGACAGCCGACTAGTACCTCGACAGCATGAAAAGAATACTCGACATCATAATAGCCTGCGGCTGCATACTGGTGTTCTCGCCCATCCTGCTGCTCTGCTATACAGCCATCAAGGTGGGTGGCGGACCCGCCATCTACAAGCAGGAGCGCATCGGACTGGGCGGCAGGCCGTTCTACATCTTCAAGTTCAGAAGCATGGTGGTGGACGCGGAGAAAGAGGGGGAGGAACTGCTGCAGCAGGACGACGACCCGAGGCTGACCAGGATAGGCCGCTTTCTGCGCACCCATCACCTCGACGAACTGCCGCAACTCTGGAATGTGCTGAAAGGCGACATGGCATTCGTGGGGCCGCGCCCCGAACGGAAGTACTACATCGACCAGATCATGCAGCACGACCCCCGCTATGAGCGGCTGTACGCCCTGAGACCCGGCGTGACCAGTTACGCCACGCTGCACAACGGCTATACCGACACGATGGAGAAGATGCTACGCCGGCTGGAGATGGACCTGTACTATCTGGAGCACCAGTCACTCTGGCTCGACGCGAAGATACTGATGCAGACCTTCCTCAGCATTGTCACTGGAAAGAAATTCTGAGGGACTTCCGGCAGAACGGGCTGAGGGACATCCGGCAGAACGGGCTGAGCGCTACATCTTCTCGAACCACAACCGCAACTTGTCATCACGAAGCACCATATCGTCGCCGTCGAGCCGCTCGACCGTGAAAAGGTCGTCGAGCGAACTGATGCCCAGAGGCGCCAGCGTCGCGGCATCCTCCACCAGCAGGTCGCCCTTCTCCCGCTCATGCTTATGGCCATTGTAGAGGCGCAGCGTCTGGCCCTGATGCTCGAAGTTGAACAGATAGCCATAGTGACCTGTATCATGGTCGTGGTCGAAAGCCTCTATGAGGCGCAACTGCACGCCCCAGAACACACGGGCCTCAGAGAGGTCGCTACTTGTTCCCGTGGCCAGAGTGTCGACCCTCACCAGGTGCCAGTAGCCGTCGAGGTCGCCATTATCCGATGTCTCAATACTACAACTCGTCAGTAGAAGGCCAATGCCTAAGATATATAAAAAGTGTCTCATCGTCTTGTCCTTAAGAGTCCTGTTTTGGAAATTGTCACTTGTAAGCCATTGTTGTCCCCCCGGATGGAGCCGAAGTCGGCTCCCCAGGCGGCAGAAGCCTTCCAGCCTTCCGCGAACTGCCACCCCACCTCAGCCAGCAGACTGGTGTTGTACTTCCGGTGGGTATAGGGACCTTTATATCTGCCCAGCCCGTCATGCCAGGAGGCGAGGATGCGGTAATGAAGGCTTGGCAGGGGCTGACCTGCTATCCCCAGATGCCAGGCCATGAAGCGGCTGTTCTTAACCTCTATCCTGCCGTCGTCATTATACAGCGGGGAGAGATAGAGCGGATTGCCCATCACCTGGCCCCAGTGCTGCCATCCCATCAGTATGTGATGATTATAGTAGTCGTCCAAGCCTCCGATATGTTCGGGGAAGGAAAGCGTACGGTCATGGTAGACGCTGCCGCTCTGATATTTGGTATAGAGATACTCAATGACAATATCCTGCAGCCACGTCCCCCGGCGCAGGTTCAACTCGGCGCCCAGCATCATGTCCTTGAAATCATAGAGCAGATAGCGGTTGTCCTTTTTCACATCCCACTCTTTCCCCGTGCCATAGCCGTTGTAGTCGAGCATGAACATGGAAGAGTGGTCTTCGAAATACTTGTCGGCATAGAGACTGACCCGCCAGTCGCTGGCATCGTAATTGAAGCGAAGCAGCCAACTGCCGAGATTGTTGCCCTGATCATTCTGATAGGTAGTCTCGTTGACTTCACCGCCCCCAGGTATCAGGGCACGGATGAACGCCTTCAGGTCGGAAGGGTTATGGAACACCTTGTCGCCGTCGTCCTCCTTCATATAGGCCGTACCGCCAAACTGGGAGGCCATCTCAAGCCCCATCTCCACGGAGAAGGGTCTCCCCTGCTTTCCTATTTTCAGATAGCCGGCCTTCGAGTGATGGAGCGCCCCCTCAGTGTAGCGGTTCTGCTGGCGGGTGAAGTCCTTCTGCCAGCCGTCGTCGGTCGTCTTGCCAAAGGCGATGTGGCCCTTCAGCGACAGCCAGCCCCGCAGGAAGGGGATCGCCCAGTAGTCGGGCAAGGCCAGGCGCACCTGAGGTATGGGCCGCGCATTGATGCCCAGTGTCTGCGACCCGCTGCTCAGACGCTGATTCTTCAGTTCCATCGGCTGCTCCTTGGCTCCAACCGTCAGCGTACCCTTCAGCCAACGGGCCTCGACATAGGCCTGGTGGACGACGAGCGTACTCGTAAACCCGGCAGCCACAGCGGCATCGAGACCATAACCGACACCCCACTTGCGCCCGCCGTCGAGCGACAAGGGACGCTCCAGGGCGCCACGCAGATAACCGTTCGACCTGCTGAGGGAACTCAGGCCATACTTGTTGGCATTCAGCCACAGGGGATTGTGGTCGCCGGAGGCAACAGTCCCCTGCACCTCAACCCGATAGTGAAGACTATCCAGAAGCGACCGCCCCTGGGCCATCATGGTGCTTACCGACAGGCAGACTACACCTATTATAATATATACTCTCTTCATCACGGTGCAAAGATAACACATTTTTCCATAAAAAAGAAAGAAGTAGGGAAAATCCCCTCCCTTTTTAGGGAATTTCCTTTGCTTTCCTGCCTAAAATGTCGTTCCTTTGCAGTGTGAAAAGAAAAAATGATGTCTAACAATTAAAATACTTACAACAATGAAAAAGATGACGATGACCCTGGTGGCAATGATGATGATCGCCATGTCCGCCAAAGCAATGAGTTTCGAGCAGGCCCGCAACGAGGCCCTGTTCCTGACCGATAAGATGGCATACGAACTCAACCTCACCGACGAGCAGTATGAGGCCGCGTATGAGATCAACCTCGACTATCTGATGGGGGTGACAGGCCGCGCCGACGTGTTCGGCACCTACTGGGAGCGCCGTAACCTCGACCTGAGTTACATCCTGCTCGACTGGCAGTGGAACGCCTTCCTGGCAGCCAGTTACTTCTATCGCCCACTCTACTGGGAGGCCGGCTACTGGCACTTCGGCATCTATGCCCGCTATCCGCATCGCGACTACTTCTACTTCGGTCGTCCCCACTTCTATGTCACCTACCGTGGCGGTCATGCCTGGCACATGCACAGCGGGCGCGGCTACTACTATGGCCACAGGAATCACTTCCGCACCCCGGCAGGCAGAGCGCACTTCGGCATGCACGACCGCTGGACTCGCGGCGACTTCCGTGGCGGACAGCGCAGTTCAACCCGCGTCACTGGCCGTTCCTACAACAACAGCAGAAGTATTGGCAGCAACCGCGACATGCGCAGCAATCGTGACATGAACGGTAATCGCGGAAGCATCGGGAGCAACCGTATGAACAACCGTCAAGTGGAAGGACACCGCTCCTACGACCGCAGCAGCATGGGCACCAGCCGCAGCAGCGGTTCGTTCGAAGGCTCACGCAGCATGGGAAGCAATCGCAGCAGCATCGGAAGCAATCGCAGCAGCATCGGAAGCAATCGCAGCAGCATCGGAAGCGACCGCAGCAGTAGGCCGACCCGCAGTTTCGGCGGTAGCAGTTCGATGGGAAGCACCCGCAGCAGCAGTTCGTTCGGCAGTTCCCGCAGCAGCAGTTCGTTCGGCAGTTCCCGCAGCAGCGGTTCTTTCAGCGGAGGCTCTCACAGCAGCGGTTCTTTCAGCGGAGGCTCACACGGCGGTGGACACAGCGGTGGCTTTAGTGGAGGTCACAGTGGCGGAGGCCACACAGGCTCCCGTCGCTAAGCCCTACAACTCCAAGACCCGTACCTCAGCATTCATCATCCGCTGAACTTCGCTCATTGTTTTATCAAAATAGACAGCCTGGACCGCTTTATTAATAATTCCGTGTCCTACGGCCAGCACCTTCTTTCCCGGATATGTCTTCTTGACAAAGGCGATGAACTCGCCAGCCCGGGAAAGAAGGTTTTCTAATGTCTCTATGTCATCAGGCCACGTTTCACCTTTCAGTTCCGGGATGAATCGCCCGGTGAAACTGCCCCAGTCGCGCTCTCGGAGCAATGAAGTCTGAACGACCTCCAATCCATGAGGCTCGGCGATGATACGCGCCGTATCTACTGAGCGCTTGAGGTCGCTGGAGATGACGGCATCGAAGGGCACTGCCTTCAACTCATCACGCACCATGACGGCCTGGCGAACGCCGTTCTCCGTCAGTTGTCCCTGCGTCTGTCCCTGCATGATCTGGTTCACGTTGTCCACCGTTTCCCCGTGTCTGACTAAATATAAAGTGGTCATAATCATAAAATTTGCGGCAAAGATACTAAAAAAATGCACGAAGGAGACTAAGAACACAAAAAAAATGATTATCTTTGCACCATCAACCAAAGAAAATAATGATATGAAGATACTACAGAGTTCCGTTTTCCGTGCCATCAGTGCCCTTGCCATCGGCATCCTGCTCATCAAGTTTCCAGACAACACCGTCACTTGGATAACCATCGCCATCGGCTGCCTGTTCCTGCTTTCAGGCATCATCTCGCTGGTGGTCTACTATCAGGCGACGAGAAAGGTCAGCGAATACAGGATTACCGATGCCGAAGGCAACGTGGTGGCCAGCGACAAGAAGCCCACCTTCCCCATCGTGGCTGTGGGCAGCGTCATCCTAGGCCTGCTGCTCGCACTGACACCCACGATATTCATCACGGGCCTGATGTACATCATCGGCGCCATCCTGGTGCTTGGCGCCATCAACCAGTATATGAATCTGCTGAATGCCCGACAGTTCGGGCATGTTGGTTTCGGCTACTGGATCTTCCCTTCAATCATTCTGCTGACGGGCCTCTACGTCATTATCAAGCCGATGGCTCCGGCCAGTATGGCGATGCTGGTGCTCGGCTGGTGTACCCTGCTCTATGGCATCACCGAACTGATCAACTCGATGAAGATTCACTCTGAGCGCCGCAAGGCAGCCAAGGTTGAAGAGATTCCGATGGCTGAGGAAGTCAAGGATGATACTGACGCCGCTATAGAAGCAAAGGATTATCTGCCAGAAAACACTTTGCAATAATATTCAGCCTTCCGTTCCGGCTTCATCGGATAGGCTCGGGAACTGCTGGGCATGCGATAAAGCCGAAGTGAACGGCCGTCGAATGAGAAAGGTGTAAACTCTCCTACCTTGGGGCCTTCGATGCCGAACTGGCGACAAGCAATGTCGGTAGCCAATTGGCCGGCAGTCACAACGGACTGACACTCAGGCAACTGCCGGAGCATCTGATGCAGGTCAGTCTCCTCCACTATCTCCAGGTCTTTGTCGGAAGCCGTGCCAGTGGTGCGGCGGATTTGGGTGGCGGTATCGAAAAGGGCGACACCCTGCTCCTTCAGGAAAGGGATCAGCAGGTCGAGACGGAATGTCTTATGCTCACGATCGACGAAATGCTCCTTGTCGCCGAAGAAGATGATGCCGAAGATGCGCCACATGTCATTGATGAAGTTCGGGTAATAGAACCTCATCGACCAGCGCTTCTCCGCAGGAGGGAAGGTGCCCAGCATCAGCACACGGGCATTCTCCGGCAGGAACGGCTCAAAGGGATGGCTCTCTGTCTCCACCTGGCGGCTATTCACTTCTTCATCTCTTCCCTCACTTCTTCTGAGAACTGCTGGATATAGGTCCGGAGGATGTCGATGCCTCGCTTGTTCTCGCGTCCCCAGGGGATGATGAGGTCGGCAAACTTCTTGGTGGGCTCGATGAACTGCTCGTGCATGGGCTTCACATCGTTTTCATAGTGACTGAGCACCATCTCGACAGTACGTCCGCGCTCCACCACATCACGACGGATATTACGGATCAGGCGCACGTCGCTGTCAGTGTCCACGTAGATTTTGAGGTCCATCATGTCTCGCAACTTCTTGTAGTGCAGCGTCATAATGCCTTCCAGGATGATGACGGGCTTTGGATCAACGTGCACCGTTTCCGGGAGACGGTTGGAAATAACGTATGAGTAGGTGGGTTGCTCAACGGGCTCACCCGCCTTCAACTTCTTGATCTGCTCAGTCAGCAGTTTCCAGTCGAATGCATCCGGATGGTCGAAGTTAATGGCCTTCCGCTCCTCGTCAGTGAGGTCAGTGGTATCATTATAATAGGAGTCCAAAGGGATAACTGCCGCACAGTGAGGAGGCAGCGCCTTGGCAATACGTTTTACGACGGTGGTCTTGCCAGAACCAGATCCGCCGGCGATTCCGATAATAATCATCTTGGGGTTTACGATTTATTTCTGTTCCTTAATCAGATAGACTACTGTAGGCAGGTGGTCGCTATAGCCGTTGAGCCATACGCCGCCGGCATGTGTCCGCAGGGTGTTACCCTTGTACTTACCCTCCTTCTGGAAGAGATAGTCACGACGGAAGATCTGATGGGAGAAGAGTTTCAGCGAAGAATAGTCTTTCTTGCCATCACGATCGAGCAGCGAGGGCGAGAGGATGATCTGGTCGAAGAGGTTCCAGGCCCCATTATACATCAGCGTACCTGTACCAGAAGCCAACACGTCCCACCAGGGATTGTACATATCGCCATCGCCTACATCCTTGATCTTCCGCTTTGCTCCAAGGCATTTGGCCATCGAGGCATCCTGCGGGTCGTCGTTCATATCACCCATCACAAGCACCTTTACACTGGGGTCTACGGCAATCACCGAATCCTTCACAGCCTTCAACTGCAGACCGCCCTGCTCACGGTAATAAGAGGTAGCGCCGCGTGAAGGCAGGTGATTGACAATAATAGTAACGTGCTCATCGGCCATCGTACCACTGACAACGAAGAACCCTCGGGTGGCCCGCATAGAGTCCTGGGGCAGACTATATATATAAGGTACGAGTTTGATGTCGCGTATACTAAATAGAGCAGGATTATAGAGCAGCGCACAGTCGACGCCACGCTGATCAGGCCCCTCGATATGCACAAACCGGAAATTGCGGGCCTTCAGCGGCTCCTGGTTACAGAGATCCTCAAGGCATTTGGCATTCTCCACCTCAGCCACGCCGATGGCGGCACAGCCTATCTTCGGCAGTTTGTCGGTACCCATCTCCGAAAGGACACGTGAGAGGTTACGTAACTTATTGGTGTACTTCAGTCCCGTCCACTTGTTAGTACCATCAGGCAGGTACTCATAGTCATTCTTGCCGCTGTCGTGACAGGTGTCAAACAGATTCTCCAGGTTATAGAATCCCACGCCGTAGACGGAGAACTTTCTCTGCTGAGCCAACGAGGTGTTCACCCCGCAAATCAGCATCACAGCCAGTAGTAATAATCGAACTTCTTTCATATTGGTGATTGTTTATGCTGCAAAGATAAGCATTTTTAGCCATAGAAAGCGAACATTTTCGAAAAAAAATCATTTTTCCTCATTAATATATGCAACCTGTGGCTTTTTTTTCGTATCTTTGCAACATAATTTAGTAACTAAAGACCAACTTGTATGAGAAAGAAACTAAAACTTGTGGTATCGGCGCTGGCCGTCGTCACTGCTCTCCAGGCTCAGGAAGTGAACGACTCCACTGAGCAGGCTGGCATTGCCGACGAGCAGGCGTTCACATTCACCGAGGCACAGTTGGGCGAAGATGACGACATGTCACAGAACGTGACAATCATCAATTCCAACAACAACATCTATGCGTCGCAAGTGGGCTATCTGTTCAGTCCGATGCGATTCCGCTATCGTGCCTTCAACCAGAAGTACAATGAAATCTACATCAACGGCGCTCCGATGAACGACATGGAGTCGGGGCAGTTCCGCTACTCTCTCGTGGGAGGCCTGAATCAGCAGACCCGTGGCGTGGAAAACGCACTGCCGTTCGAGACCAACAACTTCGCAATGGCCTCGATGGCCGGCTCCAACAACTACAACTTCCGCCCCTCGGCGATGGCACAAGGACAGCGCATCACCCTCACCGGTGCCAACCGCAACTACAGGGTGCGCGCCATGTACACCTACAATTCAGGCATCACTGCCAAAGGCTGGGCTTTCTCTGCCAATGTGACCTATCGGTGGGCCAACGAGGGCTATGTGGAGGGGACATTCTACAATTCCCTCTCCTACTTCCTCGGCGCAGAGAAGATCTTCAACAGCAAGCACCGCCTCTCACTCGTCACCTGGGGCAATCCCACAGAGCGCGCCTCACAGGGTGCCGGCACCGACGAGACCTACTGGCTGGCCAACGACCGCTACTACAACCCATACTGGGGCTATCAAGACGGCAAGAAGCGCTCATCACGCGTGGTCAACGACTGGGCACCGACAGCCCTGATCACCTGGGACTGGCAGATAAACCAGACCACCAAACTGACCACCTCGCTCACAGGCCGCTACTCAATGTACAAGAGCACCCGCCTGAACTACAACAACTCTGACAACCCACAGCCCGACTACTGGAAGAACATGCCGTCGAGTTACTTCGACGTGTGGGACGAGAAGGATGATGCCAACCGCACCAACCAGGCCATCGCCGAGTTCGAACGCTCGCGCGAGTTCTGGATGAGCAGCAAGGCCAACCGTCAGATTAACTTCGACCAACTCTACTTCGCCAACAAGCAGGCCGGAGCCCAAGGGCAGGATGCCATGTACTTCATCCAGGCACGCCGCAACAACAACCTGAACCTGACCCTCTCATCAGCGCTGCAGAAAGAACTGAACCGCTTTGCCGGCCTCAACGCCGGTATCCAACTGGCCACCAACAAGGGCATCCACTATCAAACGATGGAAGACCTGCTTGGCGCACTCTCCTATCACAACATCAACACCTACGCCCTTGGCACCTATGCCGCCACCGACCCGCATGTGCAATACGACGTCAGGAATCCCAATGCCTACGTCGGCGTGGGTGACCGCTTCGGCTATGACTACAACATCCTGGTAGACAGGGCAAACTTGTGGGGTACCTACAAATACGACCGCAAGCGGATCCACAGTTTCGTCAGCGCACGCATCAGCGGAACGCAGATGGCCCGCGACGGCAAGATGGAAAACGGTATGGCCGTGGGCAACTCCTACGGTAAGAGCCGCACGGCACGCTTCCTCGACGGCGGCGGCAAGGCTGGTCTGCATTACAACCTCGGTATGGGCAACGTGCTGACCATCGGCATTGGCTATGAGTGGAAGGCACCACAGGCTTCCACAGCCTTCGTCTCGCCGGAAATCAACAATGACTTCGTACTCGACCTCAAGAATGAAAAGGTCTTCTCGGCAGAACTGGGCTATCAGATCCAGACTCCCTGGATGAAGGCCAACGTCAACGGCTACTATAGTCAGGTGAAGGATGCCACCGAATGGCAAAACTTCTACTTCGACGACATCAACTCCTTCTCGTATGTCTCCATGACAGGCATCAACAAGGTCTACTACGGCGTGGAATGGGGTATCAACTTCAGGGTCACCAATGAGTTCAACATCAAGACCATCGGCACTATCAGTGAGGCTAAGAACACCAACAATGCCAACGTCTGGTATATGAGTTCAACGACAGGCACCTACAACGACAATAACGGGAACAAGCCCGAGAAGGTGCTCAACAAGAACATGCGCGAATCAGGCACACCGCTCACCGCAGCCAGTCTGATTCTAAGTTATCATAAGTGGGGATGGTTCGTCGACCTGAACTGCAACTGGTACGACCGCATCTACCTGAGTTACTCGCCCAGTTTCCGCTACGAGTCGACCCTGCTGAACCGCCAGAATGCCGGAGAAACAGTGACCGACAACGACGGCAATATCCTGGAAAGCGCACTGGCCCAGCAGAAGGGGCACGGCGGATTCATGCTCGATGCCAGCATCGGCCGCAGCATCCGACTCAGGCACGGGCGCTCGATCAGCATCAATCTCTCTGTGACCAACCTGCTGAACAACCGGGAGATTGTAACCGGAGGCTATGAGCAGAGTCGCAGCGACTATACCGCCAGCGGCAATATCCGCGCCTACCGCTTCTCAATGAATCCGAAGAAGTTCTACGCTTACGGTATAAACGGTATGTTGAACATCGCCTACAAATTCTAAGACGTTATGAAGTATATACATTATTATATTATAGCACTGGCCGGCATCCTCCTGACAGGATGCATGGACAAAGACTGGGACATCCCTGGCACCGACGGCTCGGAATACGGCAATCAAGCCATCACAGAGTCGAACCTTGTGAGCATCGCACAGTTGAAACAGAAATACAGCAACATCATCTATAACGGCAGTTACGTGCAGTTCACCGAGCCGACACAAGTCAAGGGCGTGGTGACCGGCAATGATATCCAGGGCAACATCTACAATGAGATAGCCATCGAAGACGGCACTGGCTCCATCATCATCTGCATCGCACAGGGCGGCCTCTTCGGACAGTTGCAGGTAGGACGAGAGATACTCGTGGAGTTGCAGGACCTCTACATCGGCGGCTATGGGCAGCAGCCAGAGATAGGGACGCCCTATACGAACAAGAATGGACGAAGTTACGTGAGCCGTATGCCACGCGTACTCTGGCAACAGCATTTCAAGATGCTTGGAATGAAGAGCGTCAGCCCTACAGAGTTCGACCTGTCGAAAGTCAGCGATACAGACTATATCAAGGAGCACTGTGGAAGACTGATGACTGTCAAGGGCGTGAAATTCCAAGGCGCCAACGGCAAGCGCGTTTATGCCAGCGATGCTGACAAGGACGCCGCCAACTGCGTGAACCGCTCACTGCAGGGCATCTCCTCCAACTACCTCGTGGTGCGTACCAGCACCTATGCCGATTTCGCCAATAAAGCACTGCCGCAGGGAGAAGTCGACATTACGGGCATCTTCACCCGCTATAACAACACCTGGCAGATCCTTATCCGCGAAGAGTCCGACATTGTCATAAAGTAAGTATTAACATCAAAGCATTATATGAATATGAAAAAGATCAATAACATACTGATGGCAGCAGCCATCGTACTCGGCACCCTCACCAGTTGTCAGGACGTGCCCATGCCTTACAACAATCCGCTTGACTATCAGAAGCCCAAGCCCGACGAAGTAGTCATTGAGCCGACTGGCAATGGCACCAAGGAGAGCCCCTACAATGTAGCAGGCGTCCTACAGTATCTCAACACGCTGGAGGCCGATGCGGAGTCTGACAGGGACATCTACATCACAGGCGTCGTCACAAGCGTCACTGAAGCATTCAGCACACAGTACGGCAATGCCACGTTCGTGATTTCAGATACAGACGAAGGCACCAACAAATTCACCTTCTATCGCGGCCTCTACTTAGGCAACAAGAAGTACAGCAACGAGAACGATGTGAATATCCAGGAGGAAGATGTGGTGGTCATCTGCGGAAAGATAGTCAACTATCGCGGCAGCACCCCGGAAACCGTGCAGAACAAAGCCTATGTTGTAAGCATCAACGGCAAGGGCGAGAGTGTCGCCCCCAAGCCAACTGGTACACCTACGGGCAACGGCACCTTGGCCGATCCTTACAATGCCACAGCAGCCAATGCCTATATTGCCACACTCACTTCTGGTGCAGAGAGTGACAAGGATATCTATATCAAGGGTAAGGTGAGCAGCATCAAGGAAGCCTTCACTACCCAGTATGGTAATGCCTCGTTCTATCTTTCTGACAATGGCGACGATAAGGAGGAGCAATTCTATGTATTCCGCACGCTCTATCTTGGCAACAAGAAATATACTGAGGGCGATCAGATCAAGGCTGGCGATGAGATTATCGTCTGCGGAAAAGTTGTCAACTATATGGGCAATACACCTGAGACTGCTGCCAATAAGAGTTATGTATATTCACTCAATGGCAAGACAGAAGGCGGTGGCAGTGGTGAAACGCCTTCAGGTGACGCAACACCAATCAGCATCGCAGACTTCAATGCGGCTCCAGAAAGCAATGACGTATGGTACCAACTGACAGGTAAGGTGAAAAACCTAAAAGATAATGATCTCTATGGTAACTTCGACCTTGAGGACGAAACGGGTTCTGTCTACGTCTACGGGGTGCTCTCAGAGAAGGGCGGTGAGAAGAAGAAGTTCCAGGAACTCGTTGCTGCCAAAGGCATCAAGGAGGGCTCTACAATCACCATCATCGGCAACCGTGGTTCATACAACGGCAAGATCGAAGTGATGAATGCCTATTTCGTCAGCGTGACTAACTAAATGCAAAAAAACGTCGAAAAGTTTGCGAGAACCGAAAATTCTTCGTACCTTTGCAGCCGCTTTATGCGCAAATATATTTTAAACATTAATATTTTAACTCAAAATGAAAAAAGGAATTCATCCAGAAAACTATCGCCCCGTCGTGTTCAAGGACATGTCCAACGGCGATATGTTCCTTTCGAAGTCTACTGCAAAGACAAATGACACTGTAGAATTCGAAGGCGAAACTTACCCGGTGGTAAAAGTCGAAATCTCCAGCACCTCTCACCCGTTCTACACTGGTAAGAGCAAGCTCGTTGACACCGCAGGTCGTGTTGATAAGTTCATGAGCCGCTACGGTAAGGCTGCGAAGAAGTGAGAATAAAGAAAGCCTGCTTTCAATTTATCGAACGTAAGCAGGCTCGACTGAAAGTCAAGGCTGCGAAGAAATAAGATAAAACCGCAAGAATCATAAAAGGTGCGTCCAAGGTAGTTGCATATGCCTGGCCGCACCTTTATCAGTTGATGACAATGATGAAGTTACTAAAAGCCCTACCCTCTCTGGCATTGTCAGCCCTCCTCCTGACAGCCTGTAGCAAGGACGAGAACGACGCCAAGTTGCCTGGCTACTCAGAAAACAAAAACAAGAACCTGATAGGCACCTACCCGGAAGCCGCCCGTCTGGAGTTTCCCAAACTGAAGGGCGGACAGAGTGTCATACTCACCCACCGAACCAATGACGCCTATGGCATCAACTACGCCACCGAGTGGGACTGCTCCAAGAAGTCGCAGCGCTGGTCGTGCTATCAGATGTATGCCAGCAACACCGGAGGGAATGTAGGACGCTATCAGGATGGATATCCCTTCGACGACTTGCTCGACAACAACAACTACTTCAACAACAACGGTGAACCCCAAGACCTCTACTGGGGCTCGGGCTACGACCACGGGCATATCTGTCCGTCGGCCGACCGTCAATATTCGAAAGAAGCAAACCGCCAGACTTTCTTCCTGACAAACATGCAACCTCAACGCAACATCTTTAACGCTGGTATATGGGAAGCCATGGAGCAACAGGTGAGAAACTGGAACAGAGCGACCTTCCGCGACACGCTCTACGTCTGCAAGGGCGGCACCATCGACCGTGACGACCAGATACGTGGCTACGTCCAAAAGCAGATGATTATCCCCAAATACTTCTTCATGGCCCTGCTCTGCAAGAACAGTTCTGGTTATAAAGCCCTCGGCTTCTGGGTGGAGCACAAGGATACTGACTATGCCAAGGACAACCAAGGCAACTATCCACTGGGCAACTACGTGGTAAATATCCGTGAACTGGAGGCCCTGACAGGCATTGACTTCTTCTGCAATCTCGACGACGACACGGAGAATCATGTAGAGACCCTTTCGGCAGATAATATTAAGAGCGCGTGGGGACTGAAATGATTTTTTCCGCGTTTTATTTGGCAGTGCCAAATAATTTACGTAAATTTGTCCCCACGAAACTACACATTATATAAAAATAGAAAATGAAAACCGTTTATGATTTCTCTGTCAAGGACAGAAAAGGCAAGGACGTATCTCTGAAGGAGTACGCCAACGAAGTATTATTAATTGTCAACACCGCTACAAAATGCGGCTTCACCCCTCAATATGATGAACTCGAGGCACTTTACAAGAAGTACCATAGCCAGGGATTCGAGATTCTCGATTTCCCGTGCAACCAGTTCGGACAGCAGGCGCCCGGCACCGATGAGTCCATCCACGAGTTCTGCAAACTGAACTTTGGCACAGAGTTCCCCCGCTTCAAGAAAATCAAGGTGAATGGCGAGGATGCAGACCCGCTCTACAAGTTCCTCCAAGAGCAGAAAGGCTTTGCCGGCTGGGATATGGAGCACCCGATAGCAGGTATCCTGGAGAAGATGCTTAGTGAGGCCGATCCCGACTATAAGAACAAGCCAGACATTAAGTGGAACTTCACAAAATTCCTCATCAACAAGAAGGGACAAGTGGTGGCACGTTTCGAACCCACAGAGAAGATGGCCAATATTGAGAAGCAGATTGAAGAGTTGCTGAAATAATGGACAAGACGAAATGCTTAATCATAGGCAGTGGCCCCGCAGGTTACACTGCCGCCATCTATGCCAGCCGGGCCAATTTACACCCCATTGAGTATTGTGGCATGCAACCTGGCGGCCAGTTGACACAGACCACAGAGGTGGAGAACTTCCCCGGCTACCCGCAAGGTGTAGACGGCAATCAGATGATGATGGACCTGCGTGAACAGGCAGAGCGCTTCGGCACAGACATCCGCGATGGTGCAATCACAAAGGTCGACTTCTCAAAAGCCCCTTATGTCTGCACGGCTGAGGATGGCACCGAAATTGAGGCTGACACCGTCATCATCGCAACAGGAGCATCAGCCAAATACCTTGGGCTGGACGACGAGCGGAAATACAACGGACAGGGCGTATCGGCCTGCGCCACCTGTGATGGCTTTTTCTATCGCAAGAAGACCGTGGCCGTAGTAGGCGGTGGCGACACTGCCTGCGAGGATGCCCTCTATCTGTCAGGACTGGCCAAGAAAGTCTATATGATAGTACGCAAACCTTTCCTGCGTGCCTCACAGGTGATGCAGCAGCGCGTTCAGGAAGCCGCGAACATCGAGATCCTGTTCGAGCATAACACGCTGGGCCTGTTTGGAGAAAATGGCGTTGAGGGAGCCCACCTTGTAAAACGTAAGGGAGAGCCCGACGAGGAACTGGTAGACATCGCTATAGATGGTTTCTTCCTGGCTATCGGCCACAAGCCCAATACAGACATCTTCAAGGAATGGCTGGAGACGGACGAAGTGGGCTACCTGAAGAAGATTGACGGCACACCGAAGACAAAGATACCCGGTGTGTTTGTGGCTGGTGATTGCGCCGACCCTGTCTATCGTCAGGCCATCTCTGCCGCAGGTTCAGGTTGTCAGGCTGCCATTGAGGCGGAACGCTATCTGCTGAACAGATAGACAAGAGGTATAAAGAAGAGAAAAGGCTCGTTTCACAACGAGCCTTTTCTTTCATAAACTAAATTAATCAACCATAAACCTTAACCATTAAAAATCTTTTCAGGTGCAAAGGTACGGCAATAAAAAGAAATACGTGTCGAACATAAGTTATTTAAGGTAGAAAATGCGTTAATCGACGGATTTTCGACCTAAAATAACGGAAATTCCACTTTTTTCGGCCAAAATCATCACTTTTTTATCGGAAAAGGTAGAAAATTCATTCATTTTTTGTATTTTTGTGGCGGAATCAACCTCGCCTTTATGACATCTGAGACGCTATTATTCATCATCGGAATCACAATCCTGATAGTTGTTTTCATTTTAGGAAGACAACTATATGTGAGAAGTATGCGCGTGAGGCAACGTCTGCAGATGGGACAAATCTTCACCAACATCACTCACGAACTGTTGACCCCGCTCACAGTTATCTCCGCATCAGTGGATCAGTTGCGTGAGAAGGAGCCAAGTCATAACGACGAGTATGACATGATGCAACTGAATATCCAGCGCATGGTAAGACTGCTCCAGCAGATTCTGGAGACGAGCAAGTCGCAGGCTGGCGAACTGAAGTTGCTGGTAGCGCAGGGCGATGTGATGAAGTATATCCATGAAACAGCCCGGTGCCTGGAACCACTGATGGTCAAGAACGGCCTGGCATTCACGATTGAATGTCATCCCGAAAGCATGATGGGCTGGATTGACACCGACAAACTTGATAAAATCATCTATAACCTCTTGTCAAACGCAGCCAAGTACACCGACTCCGGCGGAAAGGTCAAGTTGAGTGTCAACATGAGCCGCAATTTCGACAATATCATCATCAAAGTGGCCGACACTGGCAGCGGCATCCCTAAAGAGCGCCTGAGAAACCTCTTTCAGCGTTTCTATGACGGAGACTACCGCCAGCACCAGACCATTGGTCACGGACTTGGGCTGGCCCTGACACGCGACCTTGTCTATCTGCACCATGGCGACATAAAGTGCGAGAGTGAAATCGATGTAGGAACCACCTTCACCGTAAGCATTCCTATCTCCAAGGATGCATTCAAGCCCGGGCAGATAGACGAGAACCACAACATCGACCTCAACATACCGCAAATGGCAATCACCGACTTCAAGACCATAGTACCCAGCCTGAATGACTACGAAGAGACTGACGACACTGCAGATGAAGACACCTATCATATCCTGATAGTGGAGGACAATATGGAGTTGCTGATGCTGATGAGGCAGATATTGAAACAGTACTACCATGTTTACACAGCCCGCAATGGAAAAGAGGCACTCGACATCATCCGCCATCGGCCAGTCGACCTGATTGTCTCCGATGTCATGATGCCTGAGATGGATGGCCTCGAACTGACCCGGGCCGTCAAGGCCGATGCGAACTACAGGCATCTTCCAGTCATCCTGCTGACAGCCAATACACAAGAGGAAGACGAGGAAGAGGCACTGAAGACCGGTGCTGACGAATATCTCACAAAGCCCTTCCGTATGGGCGACCTCAGGATACGCATCGACAATATCATTGAGAACCGTAAGCGCATCCAACAGGATTACATCCAGAAGGAGCAGACAGAGGAGCAGACAGAGCAGGCAGAGCAGACGGAAAAAGAGCCTACCGCCGACGAACTGTTTCTCCGCCGTGCCAAGGAGTGCGTTTACGAGCATATCAGCGATGCCGACTACGACCGTGATGCCTTCGCCGCCGATATGGGGGCCAGCACCTCCACCTTATATAATAAGTTACGCTCGCTGACAGGGATGAACGTAAGCACCTTTATCCGGGATATCCGTATGAAGGAAGCCTACAGGCTGGCAAAGGCAAACCCGGACATGCGAGTCAGCGACCTGGCCTATCATGTCGGTTTCCACGACCCGAAGTATTTCTCATCCTGCTTCAAGAAGTACTATGACGTGCTGCCCAAGGAATTCATGGAGAGTCTGCAGCCCAAAAACAGTTAATTCATCGAGGCAGTAGAAAATAATTCATAATTCATAATTCATAATTCATAATTATTTCGTACCTTTGCAGCGGATATACCAATCCTAAAAATTACAATTATGGCTAAACAGAAAAAATTCATCCTCCAAGAGAGTGAAATTCCAACACAGTGGTACAACATCCAGGCAGACATGCCCAACAAGCCCATGCCGCCCATCCATCCAGTCACTAAGCAGCCACTTGGCGTGGATGACTTGGCACACATCTTCCCTCGCGAATGCTGTGTGCAGGAACTTGACACTGAGCATGCATGGATAGACATACCCGAGGACGTGCAGGAAAAGTACAGATACTATCGCTCCACACCGCTGGTTCGCGCCTATGCCCTTGAAGAGGCCCTGGGCACCCCCGCCCATATCTATTTCAAGAACGAGTCAACCAATCCCCTCGGTTCCCATAAGGTCAACTCAGCCATCCCCCAGTGCTACTACGCCAAGCAGGAAGGCACCACCAATGTGACCACGGAGACAGGAGCCGGCCAGTGGGGCGCCGCCCTCTCATACGCAGCCAAACTCTACGGCCTCGACTGCGCCGTCTACCAGGTGAAGATCACGATGCAGCAGAAGCCCTATCGCTCGAGCATCATGCGCACCTTCGGCGCTGTCGTGGAAGGCTCTCCTTCGATGTCAACCCGTGCCGGAAAGGACATCCTGACCAAGGACCCCACCCATAGCGGATCTCTCGGCACGGCCATCTCTGAGGCTGTCGAACTGGCCACCACCACGCCCAACTGCAAGTACGTGCTGGGCTCCGTGCTCAACCACGTAGGACTCCATCAGACCATTATCGGTCTGGAAGCGGAGAAGCAGATGGCGATGGCAGGCGAATATCCCGACATCGTGATCGGCTGCTTCGGCGGCGGCTCCAACTTCGGCGGCATCTCCTTCCCATTTATGCGCCACAACCTGCTCGACGGCAAGCAGACAGAGTTCATCGCTGCAGAGCCCGACAGTTGTCCGAAACTGACCCGCGGCCAGTTCCGCTATGACTTCGGCGACGAGGCCGGCTATACACCGCTGCTGCCGATGTACACCCTGGGCCACAACTTCAAGCCCTCGAACATCCATGCCGGCGGTCTGCGCTACCATGGTGCGGGCATGATCATCTCGCAGTTGATCAAGGACGGGCTAATGCATGGTGTAGACATCCCGCAACTTGAGACCTTCGAGGCTGGCATGCTCTTCGCACGCACCGAAGGCATCATCCCTGCCCCAGAGAGCACACATGCCATCGCAGCCACCATCCGCGAGGCCCAGAAGTGCAAGGAGACGGGCGAGGAGAAAGTCATCCTTTTCAATCTCTCAGGCCACGGACTCATCGACATGCCGTCGTATGAGGCCTTCATCAAGGGTGACCTGCAGAACTACACCGTAACCGACGAGATGATTGCAGAGAATCTCGCAGAACTCGACAAGTAAACATAAGCAGAAAGGCATCCTCAGAGGATGCCTTTCTGCTTATGTAAGCCACCACTATGCTGCTGACTCAGCCCATTTTAAGAATGTCGCATATATGTCCGTGTTTTGTATATTTAAAAACAGTTTTATTTTTTCTTGCAAACAGTAGCGGAATGTTAAATTGTGAAAAATAATTAAATAGTGAGCCTTGTCGTGAAGGAAAATTGTAATGTTCGGAAGAATTATGTAATTTTGCATTATGTATTTTTGCATAATTAATATAATTACCAAGATATGAATCCGTTAAGCAATCCTTTCGTGATAGGAAAGTATGTGGACAAAGACTATTTCTGTGACAGAGAGAAAGAAAGGTGTGTACGTCAACTTCTGCCAGCAGTTATTCCATAAATACGGCAAAAGTGTTTCCCCTGCGCTGGTGGAGCGGCTCTATGAATGCTTTCAAGGCATCACCTGGTATCTGCAGCTTTCGATGAATGAGGCCTTCACGATGGTCGAGCGCGGTGGCCACGTTGGCGAGGAGGTTTACGGGCAGATTCTGAACCATCTGGTTGACTCCAAACGCTTCACCTTTGAAGACCGCTATGCCTCACTCACGGAAAAGCAGAAGATGGTATTGCTGGCTATAGCCTCTGAATTTCCGAATCAGCCGACCCTTACCAGTCAGGAGTTCATATCCACGTATGGTCTGAAGACAGCCAGCAGCGTTCAGACTGCGGTCAAGGGGTTAGTAGAAAAAGGTATCCTCACTGATAGTCATGGTGTCAGACGCCCCACAGACTTGCTGTTCATGCTTTGGCTGAAGGATTTCTGAACTGCAACACTGCAGCAAGTGCAACGGGCGAGAGCAGAGGGAAAAAAGGAGAGCCTGCAGGCATTCTGCAGGCTCTCCTTTTGGATATCAATATTCGAAACTTAACCTTCGAATTTTGGTCTTGGAGGTTTCTTACCACCCACAACGTTCTCTAACTCTTCCTGTGACAGAACCTTAGGGTCCTTTTTTTCATCTTTCTGCTTCATAATTCTTACAGTTTTAAATTGTTAAACATATTGTCGCTCAGACGTTGTTTGTTCTAATAGACATTGCAAAGATACAACGAATCGGGCAAGATTCCAAATATTTCCTCCAAAATTTCTTCGATTTGTTGCGACAGGGCTGGCTATTTGCGACAAAACGCGAAAAATGCCTCATTTTCGGACTCACAGGGGACAGGTTCCCTTTCGCTGTTAGCACTAGTCATGGGGACAGGCACCTGGGTCATAGCAGTCATCATACCCAAGTACCTGTCCCAGTGACTAAATTGCCTATCATTACTTCTGACATCAGACTTCGCAGAAACCACCTCCGTATCTATCGGTTGTTACAGTGATAGGCCATATATGTTTAGTTGTATTGATCATGTTGGGTCAAACAGATTCAACCTTTGTTCATCTTGGCAGGGAGGATTCGATCTACTATGACGAAGGATGCTTCAATATGATAGACGTACACCCATTTACGGTTATGAGATACCATCCGGCGTGCCTCGGGGTGTATCTGACGCAGTGTCATTGATGTTGTCTTGCCATAGAGATCAGCATAAAATGCCAACGTCTTTATCTCCTCACGCATATTATTGGCATAGCGAATAGCTCCTTCCACCGTCATCATGCCCTTAAGGAACTTGCGCAATTCTGCCATGTCTTCACGAGCTCCATGACTGATTCGAACCTCATAGATTTGCATAATCCTCGCGCACCTTGTCTATCAGTTCATCGAAGTATTCGTCCACAGACATTGTACTGGCCATTATCCTATTTCGGGTAGAAGTGGCATTGAAATTCCGCTTCGTATCTGTTGCTTGATTGGTTACTATCATAATACTGCTTTTATTTTGTGGGCAAAGATACGAAAAAGATTTGATACTTGTCGTACTTTGAACCATTATTTATCAATTTTTGTATATTATCTTTTCCCAACTACCCAACCCTCCTTATCGTAAGGAGGGCTTCAAGCATTTTTGGATCTTCACAGGAATGGCGTGATACCGGCATCGTGTAGAGCCAGCAGACGAAGCTTGAAGTAGGAATAGCCGTGGGGATTTCTAAGACAAAACCAAGAATGAGTCACTTAATAAATGT
>CAMVJQ010000029.1 GCA_947167845.1 uncultured Prevotella sp.
ACCTCGCGCCCCCCAGACGTGTGCGCTACCAACTGCGCTAAATCCCGATCCTTTATGCTTAGCACCGACCCTTGTTTGTCGAATGCGGGTGCAAAAGTACATAGTTTTTTTGAATTGTGCAAATTTTCCAGCCACTTTTTTCATTTTCTGCAACTTATTTTAATACATAATATTTGCCAAGACCGATTTTTATATGTAATTTTGCACCAAGAATATAGAAAACGACATCATGACAAGATATAAAATCACGGCTCCACGACTACTGAACAGCGTCGTGAGTCTACCTGCGTCGAAGAGTATTTCCAATCGTGCACTTATCATATATGCGCTAAGCGGCGGACATCTACTGCCACACAATCTCTCTGACTGTGACGACACAGAGGTGATACTCGACGCACTGCGCTACATGCCAACAGAAATCAACATCAAGGCAGCGGGTACAGCGATGCGCTTCATGACGGCCTACCTCAGTGTAATGAGAGGTACGCGCGTCATTACTGGCACGGAGCGAATGAAGCACCGCCCCATCCGTATACTTGTGGACGCCCTTCGCGAACTAGGTGCCGACATCGAATATGCCGGCCAGGAGGGCTATCCCCCACTGCGCATCACAGGCAGGTCGCTGAATGGCGGCACTTTAGAGATAGAAGGCAGCGTCAGTTCTCAGTACATTTCTGCCCTGCTGATGATAGGGCCTGTGCTGGAGAAAGGTCTGGAACTGCGGCTGACGGGTGAAATCATCTCAAAGCCATACATCGACCTGACACTCTGGATGATGCGCGAATTCGGTGCTGACGCTGACTGGACAGCCGGCGACACAATCACCGTCAATCCCAAGCCCTATCAGAATCGTGAATACTTCATAGAGAACGACTGGAGCGGCGCGAGTTACTGGTATGAGATGGTGGCACTGGCAAACAACCGCGACACTGAAGTGAGACTGAGTGGACTGATGGACGGCTCGAAGCAGGGCGACTCCATCGTGCGATACATCTTTAGTCTGTTAGGTGTGAAAACCGTCTTCGAGACGAAGGATACCAACAAGCCACAGATGGTGACGCTGAAGCGTAACGGCCGCTGCGTGCCAAGACTGGAATACGATTTCGTCAATGCCCCCGACTTGGCTCAGACCATCGTGGCCACTTGCATTGCCAAAGAGATTCCCTTCCATTTCAAAGGTCTTGCCACGCTGAAGATAAAGGAGACTGACCGCATCGAAGCCTTGAAGCGGGAGATGCGCAAACTGGGCTACGTGCTGGAAGACCGCAACGACAGTGAACTGCTATGGAACGGCGAGCGCTGCCAGCCATCGATGGAGGCTGGCATCGACACCTATGAAGATCACCGCATGGCTCTGGCCTTCGCGCCGCTGGCCTTGAAGTTTGGCAGTCTCATCATCAACAATCCGCAAGTCGTGAGCAAGTCATATCCCACCTTCTGGGAAGGACTACAGGAAGCAGGATATGAAATAGAGGAACTGAACGACTGAGATGGATTTCGTGATAGTCTGCATAGGGATGATAGTGGCACTGGGGCTGGTAGCCGCCGTGTTCAACCACTTCGACAAAGGCGAGGACATAGTTGAGACAGGCCACGACTGTTCGACATGTACAGCAGCCGAAGAAGGGGCGTGCAAAATCCATTGCCTACTGGAGGAGAAACGTAAGAAAGACGCCGGATGACACAATAAAACTGTCAGAAAGCGTGTTTTAATGATAGGATGCGAAGAATCACAACTATATGGCTGACCATCGCCGTTGTCGTACTGACGATGGTTGGCTGCTCATCGCAGAAAAACACAGCGAAGTCACGCTTCTGGCACGCCTTCAACGCGCGCTATAATACTTACTTCAACGGCAATCAGGCCTTCATCGACGGCAATCTGGAGAAAGAGAAGGGAAACCATGACAACTTCACGGAGCAGATACCCCTCTATCCAGTAGGCAACAAGGCCAGCCGCGAAATAGGCAAGGGTCAGTATGACCGCGCCATCGAGAAAGCCGAGAAGACCATCCGCCGCCACAGTATCAAGACAAAGCCCACCTGGAAGAAAAGCCGTCGCAAGACACCAAAAGACCGCGAGTGGCTGGGCCGCAAGGAATACAATCCCTTCATCTGGAAAGCGTGGATGCTGCTGGGCAAGGCCCAGTTCCAGCAGGGGGCCTTCGACGAGGCTGCCGCCACCTTCAGTTATATGAGCCATCTGTATCAGACGCAGATCCTACAGAACGGGCTGGCACGCGCCTGGCTCGCCAAATGCTATACGGAACTAGCCTGGCTCTACGATGCGGAAGACGTGATCCGAAACATGAGCCGCGACTCCATCCACTTCCGTGCCGTGAAGGACTGGGACTACACCTATGCCAACTACTACATCCGCACCAAGGACTACGAGAAAGCCGTGCCCTATCTGCAGAAGGTCATCAAGCATGAGAGGCGCCACCAGCAGAAAGCCAGGGAGTGGTATCTGATGGGACAGATACAGAAGGAACTGGGCCACCGGCAGGAGGCTGAGCGGGCCTTCGGGAAGGCCATCGGCTGCCATCCGACCTACGAACTCGAGTTCAATGCCCGCATCGCCCAGACGGAGGTGATAGCTTCAGGAAATCCACGCAGCATGATCAGCAGGCTCAAGCGCATGGCGGCATCAGACAACAATAAGGAATACCTGGACCAGGTGTACTACGCCATGGGCAACATCTACCTGATGCAGAAGGACACGATGAATGCAGTGGGAGCCTATGAGCAGGGCAACAAGAAGGCCACGCGCAGCGGCATCGAAAAAGGTGTGCTGCTGCTGACACTCGGCAACCTGTACTGGCAACTGGAGAAATACAACGATGCTCAGCGCTGCTATGGCGAGGCCATCGGACTGCTCGACAAAGACAGAAAAGACTATGCCGAACTGTCGCAGCGCTCGAAGGTGCTCGACGAACTGGTGCCCTTCACCGACGCCATCCATCTGGAGGACTCGCTGCTGGCCCTCTCCACGATGTCTGAGGCCGACCGTCTGAAGGCCATTGACCGCGTCATCGACAATCTGAAGCGGCAGGAGAAAGAGGCACGCGACGCTGAGTTGGATGCAGAAGCAGAAAAATTTCAGCAGAAGAATGCCTCCGCAGGCAACCGCAACAACAGGCCCACCGCACCAACGGTGAGCGCAGGTAGCGGCAACGGCCAATGGTACTTCTACAACCCCACAGCCGTGAGCCAGGGTAAGACCGCCTTCCAGCGCCAATGGGGCCGAAGGGAGAATGCCGACCACTGGCAGCGCAGCAACCAGACGGTGGTGAACCTCGGCGGCAACGAAGGACAGGAAGTGGCTGACAGTCTGACACAGCAGGAAATGTACGAGGGAGCAGAACTCGCAGAAGCCACTGACAGCATTGCCACCCAGCCAGAAGAGGCCAAGAACGACAGTATCTCTGACGATCCCCACACCCGCGAATACTACCTCGCACAGATTCCCTTCAGCGATGAGCAGAAAGCACAATGCCACACCATCATCCAAGAGTCGCTGCTCAAGGCGGGAATCATCTTCAAGGACAAACTCGACAATCTCAACCTGGCGGAAAAGCAACTGCTGCGCCTGACAAAGGACTATCCATACTACGAGCAGTTGGCTGATGCCTGGTATCACCTCTACCTGCTCTATTCCCGTCAGGGACGCCACACGCTGGCCAGCAACTGCCTGAGCCACTTGAAGGCCGAGCATCCCGAGAGCGAATGGACCACGCTGCTCAGCGACCCCTACTATGCCTCAAACGCCAAGTTCGGCACCCACCTCGAAGACTCACTCTATGCCGCCACCTACGAGGCCTTCAAGACCGATCGGTACGATGCCGTCAAAAGCAACACCAGAATGTCGGCAGAGCGTTTCCCGATGGGCGAGCATCGGGCGAAGTTCATCTTCATCGAAGGTCTGAGCCTGCTGAATGAAGGCGACGGAACAGGCTGCGTGGAGCGACTGAAGGAAGTCGTGGAGAAATATCCGAAGAGCGAGGTGAGCGAACTGGCTGGCATGATTGTCAAGGGCGTGCAGGAAGGGCGCAGGCTGCACGGCGGCAAGTTCGACATCGGCGATGTATGGTCGCGACGCGACATCACCCTCACAGCCGACTCCACCGTAGCCGACACGCTGAGTGCCGACCCCCATCAGCACTTCCTCTTCGTACTGGCATACGAACCCGACAGCGTGGACCAGAACCAACTGCTCTTCGAGATGGCCCGCTACAACTTCACCAACTTCCTGGTGCGCAACTTCGAGATCAGCACCGATCAGGACGAGGGCCTGCAGCGGATGATCATCAGCGGATTCCAGAACTACGACGAGGCACTGCAATACGCCCGTCAACTCTATGCCGACGAGAATATGGCTGCGAAGGTGAAGTCATGCAGAAGCCTCATCATCAGCGACGTCAACTTCAGCCTGCTGGGCACGCGCTTCAGTTATGAGGACTACGAACTGTTCTATGAGGACATCTTCGTGCCGATGAAGGTCAGCAAGGAGCAACTGCTCATACAGCCCGAGGACATCGAGGCTCCCGACGTCGAGGACATCGGCACGCCGCGCAGTGAGGATGACGAAGGTGAAGACAGCGAGGAGAAGGAAGAAGAGGATGAAGACGATGACGGCATCCTGCCCGCCAACAACACCAAGAAGCAGGAGAAGAAAGAGGAAGATATCGACTTCGGCGATGACTTCTGGTGATTCTGGGACTTTGAAAAGATTGAGAGATTGAGATATGACGAACGGATTATTATTGTGGGTAGACGACGAGGTGGAGCAATTGAAGGCTCACCTGCTGTTTCTCGAGAAGAAAGGCTACGAAGTTGAGACCGTGACGAATGGCACTGACGCCATCGAACTATGTCAGGAGAAGAACTTCGACCTGGTGCTGCTCGATGAGCAGATGCCCGGCCTCAGCGGTCTGGAGACCCTTCAGCGCATCAAGGAGATTCATCCAGCCCTCCCGGTGGTGATGGTTACCAAGAGCGAGGAGGAGAACATCATGGAACAGGCCATCGGACAGAAGATAGCCGACTACCTCATCAAGCCTGTCAATCCCAACCAGATACTCCTGACGCTGAAAAAGAACATCCACCGTCAGGAGATTGAGACCGAGGTGACGCAGAGCCAGTATCAGCAGCAGTTCCAGCAGATAGCCATGCAGATCATGGACTGCCGCACCTGGCAGGACTGGACTGAAGTCTACCGCCGCCTCGTGCACTGGGAACTGGAACTCAGCAGCACCGACAGCAAGATGACAGAGATGCTGCAGATGCAGAAGGAAGAAGCCAATCTGGGCTTCGCCAAGTTCATCAAGAAGCACTATCTCGACTGGATGGACGACTTCACCAGTCTCAGGCCCGCGAATCAGCAGCGGCCTGTTCTCTCACCAGAGATCTTCAAGACCAAGGTGTTCCCCCGACTCAACGAGGGGCAGAAGGTGTATCTCGTGGTGCTCGACAACTTCCGCTACGACCAGTGGCGCATGCTCGCCCAGGAGATTGGCAAGCAGTTCGACATCGAGGAAGACCTCTACTTCAGCATACTGCCCACCGCCACTCAGTATGCCCGCAATGCCATCTTCTCAGGCCTGATGCCCGACAAGATAGCCCAGATGTTCCCAGACCTCTGGGTCGACGAGGACGAGGAGGAAGGCAAGAACCTGAACGAAGAGCCGCTCATCCGAACCCAACTGGACCGCTACCGCCGCAAGGACACGTTCAGTTACCACAAGGTGAACAACTCCGCAGATGCCGACAAACTGATGCAGCAGATGCATCAGATGGAGAAGAACGACCTGAACGTTGTGGTGTTCAACTTCATCGACATGCTGAGCCACGCCCGCACGGAGTCGAGGATGGTACGCGAACTCGCCAACAACGAAAGTGCCTACCGTTCGATCACGCAGTCGTGGTTCCGCCATTCCGTCATCAGCGAGTTCTTCCGCCTGCTTGCGCAGAAGGACTGCAAGGTCATCGTCACCACCGATCACGGCAGCATCCGCTGCACGCAGCCTGTGAAAATCATCGGCGACAGGAACACCAATACCAACCTGCGCTACAAACTGGGCAAGAACCTGGGCTACGACAACAAGAGCCTCTTCACCATCCGCGATCCGAAGAAGGCCCTATTGCCTGCCCCCAACCTGTCGACCTCCTATGTGTTCGCCACAGGCGACGCCTTCCTCGCCTACCCAAACAACTACAACTATTACGTCTCCTATTATCGCGACACCTTCCAGCACGGCGGCATCTCGATGGAGGAGATGATCATACCCATTATCACATTAACAGGAAAAAAACGATGAACATCAAGATTACGAGTTTAGAGCATATCCGCGAGGCTGCCCGCCAGTTCACAGAACAGATTGGCGAGCATACCGTCTTCGCCTTCTACGGCAAGATGGGAGCAGGCAAGACCACCTTCATCAAGGCCGTCTGTGAAGAGTTGGGCGTCAGCGACGTCATCACCTCGCCCACCTTCGCCATCGTCAACGAATACCGTTCCGATGAAACCAGCGAACTAATTTACCATTTCGACTTCTACCGCATCAAGAAACTTGAGGAAGTCTACGACATGGGCTATGAGGACTACTTCTACAGCGGTGCCCTCTGCTTCATCGAGTGGCCCGAACTGATAGAGGAACTGCTGCCCGAGGATGCCGTCAAAGTGACCATCGCCGAAGAGTCCGACGGCTCGCGCAGCATCAACTTCTAGGGAACACGATAATCCCCAGCCGCTATGCTGGGGATTATCGTGCTAGTCAAAATTCTGTTCCTGGAAATCCAGGTCAGCCTGCACCATGATCATCACATCCTGCGAATCAAACGACTGGCTGACCTTCTCCTGCCTGGCCCGCTTGCAGATATGCTCTGCAACCACCTCCATGTCGATGTCCACCTCGTCCTCCTTGCTCTCCAGTATGCCGCTGGTGTAGTAGTAGTCGACAATGGCATCGATAATCCATAGGATATCGGAATCACTGTAGTGGTACTTCAGGTCTGCTGGCAAGAACTGGCGGATAAACTGCAATTCCCTTCTGTTCTCCTCTTCGTCAAGACGGAGTTCTTCCTCAATACTGGCCATCAGAGTAGCGTCTGGAATTTCTCGTCCAACTTAGCCTCGCTGACGGCACCTACGATCTTGTCAACCACCTCACCGTTCTTGAAGAAGAGGATGGTAGGAATGTTGCGGATGCCGAACTCGGCTGCCAGATCCTCATTCTCCTCGACGTCGCACTTACCGACAGCAATCTTGCCGTCGTACTTCTCCGCCAACTTGGCAATGATGGGAGCCACCATACGGCAGGGGCCGCACCAGGTTGCCCAGAAATCCACTACTAAAGGCTCACTGCCATTCTTCAGACTCTCGAAGTTCTCACTTGTAATTTGTACTTCCATAATTCTCGTTGCTTGATGTATTAATTAATAATGTATATATCTCTTCCTGCAAATAGTATGCCAATCCTCAATTCTCAATTTTCAATTCTCAATTTTCAATTAATCTTGTAGTCCATCATCTCGCGGCTCTCGATGAAGTCGATCAGCGTGTGGCGCACGTCTACCGTCCGGTTCTGCGACCGTAGCAGCACGTGATGCTTGCCTCTGGAGTCACGCAACTGGAAGAAGAGTTTCGTATGGCCAGGGCTCTCGCTGATCAGTTGACTCAGTTCCGCCACATCCTGCTCATTGATCATATCCGTCACCAGAGAGATGGTGATGCGGTCGATGGCCCTCTCCTTCACCGTCTGCAGCAGTTCCACATTGGTCACCTTCAGTTCCTTCTGGTTGCTGTTGTAGAAACGGGACTGCATCTTGCCCGTGACATAGACGGCTGCTCCATCAATGAATTTACTGTTCATGTTGAGCCAGTCGTCACCGAACAAGACCAGTTCGCCGGAGCCGTCAAAGTCCTCAAGGGTGATGATACCCCAGGGCTTGTTGTTCTTGCTGAACCTGGTCTGCACCCCCGTGACGATGCCTCCCAGCGTGACGTCCTCGCGGTCGACGAGGGCCGCCCCCCGGTCTGCCAATTCGGCACATCGGGTGTTGCAGAGGTTTTCGAGCACTATCTTATATTCGTCGAGCGGATGGGCGGAGAGATAGATGCCTACGAGGTCGCGCTCCTTGTTCAGACGCTCGATGTCGCTCCAGCGCACATCTGTCTTGGGGATTGGCGGCGTGGCTATCTCCACCCCGTCGCCGAAGGCTCCGAAGAGGGAGTTCTGCATCTGGTCTTTCTCGGCCTGATAGGTCTGCCCGTAGCGCACCAGCGTGTCGATGAAGGCCTCGCCCTTGCTGTTGGTGGCGAAATAGTCCTCGCGGCGGATGCCGAAACTGTCGAAGCCGCCGCTGAGGACGAGGCTCTCGTAGGCCTTGCGGTTGACGGACGCGAAACTGACGCGCTGTGCAAAGTCGTAGATATCCTTGAAGGGGCCGTTTTTCTCGCGCTCCCCGATGATGGCCAGCGCCGCCGAGTCGCCCATGCCCTTGATGGCACCGAGCCCGAAGCGGATCTGCCCGTGATGGTTGACGCCAAACTTCTCATACGACTCGTTGACATCGGGCCCCAGGGTGTCAATCTTCATCTGCTTGCACTCGTCCATGAGTTTCGTGATCTCCGTGATTTGGTCGCGCCTCCGGGTCATGATGGCCGCCATGAACTCTGCCGGATAGTTGGCCTTCAGATAGGCCGTCTGATAGGCCACCCACGAGTAGCAGGCGGCATGCGACTTGTTGAAGGCGTAGGAGGCGAACTTCTCCCAGTCGGCCCAGATCTTCTCCAGTGTCTTCGGGTCGTGGCCGTTCTTCTTGCCACCCTCTATGAACTTGGGCTTCATCGCGTCTACGATGTCCTTCTTCTTCTTACCCATCGCCTTTCTCAGGGCGTCGCTCTCGCCTCGGGTGAAGTCGGCCAGTTGTCGCGAGAGCAGCATCACCTGCTCCTGATAGACGGTGATGCCGTACGTATCCTTCAGATACTTCTCCATACAAGGGATATCGTAGGTGATATTTTCGCGGCCGTTCTTTCGGGCGATAAACGAGGGGATGTAGTCCATGGGGCCCGGCCGGTAGAGGGCGTTCATGGCGATGAGGTCTTCAAACACGGTGGGGTGCAGTTCGCGCAGATACTTCTGCATGCCCGCCGACTCAAACTGGAAGGTGCCGATGGTGCGGCCCTGCTGGTAGAGTTCGTAGGTCTTGGGGTCGTCGATGGGTATGGTGTCGAGGTCTACGTCGATGTCTCGCGTCCGCTTGATATTGGCGCAGGCCTCCTTCAGTTCCGACAGCGTCTTCAGTCCGAGGAAGTCCATCTTGATCAGTCCCGTCGACTCGATGACGTGCCCGTCGTACTGTGTGCAGTTGGTCTTCGTACCCTTGAAGTCGGGGTCGTCGGCCGTCGATACGGGCACATGGTCGCTGATCGGGTCACGGCAGATGATGAAGCCGCAGGCGTGGATGCCCGTGCCTCTCACCGTTCCCTCCAGCATCTTGGCATACTTGATGGTGTTGGCCAGTTGCGGGTCGGTGGAAGCCTCGGCATCGCGCAGTTCCGGCACATACTTGATGGCGTTCGGCAGATTCATCTTAGCCCCGTCAGGCAGACGGTCGGGGATGGCCTTGCAAAGGGCATTGGAGACGGCCAGCGGCAGTTTCTCCACGCGGGCCACATCCTTGATGGAGTTTTTCGTGGCCATCGAGGCATAGGTGATGATATGGGCACAGTTCTCATGGCCGTACTTGTCCATCACCCACTTCAGCACGCGGCCTCGGCCGTCGTCGTCGAAGTCGGTATCGATATCAGGCAGTGAGATACGGTCGGGGTTGAGGAATCGCTCAAACAGCAGGTCGTACTTCAGCGGGTCGATCTTTGTGATGCCCAGGCAGTAGGCCACCACGCTTCCCGCAGCCGAACCACGTCCGGGGCCCACCATCACGCCCAGTTCGTCACGGGCGGAATTGATGAAGTCCTGCACGATGAGGAAGTAGCCTGGGAAACCCATTGTCTTCATGATATGCAGTTCGAAACGGATGCGGTCGTCCACCTCTTTTGGTAATGAAGAATGAATAATGAAGAATGAAGAATTTGCTTCCGCCAACTTCACTTCCACCTTTTCTAATTTCAGTTCCTCGTCGGGTGCATAGCGCTGTCGGCCGCCTTTGTAGGCCAGTTCGGCCAGATAGTCGGCCTCGAACTTGATGCGGTACAGTTTGTCGTAGCCGCCCAGTTTCTTGATTTTCTTCTCGCCGTCCTCCCTCGACATGGGGTTCTCGCCGTTCTCGTCGCGGGTGAACTCCTCGTAGAGCTGCTGCTCAGTAAACCTCTGGCGCCACTCCTCCTCCTTGCCAAACGACTCGGGTATGGGGAAGAAAGGCATGATGGGGTCGTTGTCCAGACCGTACACCTCCACCTTATTTAATATCTCCAGCGTGTTGGCCATGGCCTCAGGCACGTCGCTGAAGATGTCGTTCATCTCCTGACGCGTCTTAAACCACTCCTGCTTGGAGTAGAGCATACGGGTGGGGTCGTCGAGATCCTTTCCTGTGGCCAGACAGAGCAGATGGTCGTGGGCCTCGGCATTGTCGCGGTCTACGAAGTGGGCATCATTGGTACATATCAGTTTGATGCCGTACTCCCTGGCCAGTTCGATGAGCACCTTGTTGGCCTGCTGCTGCAGGGGGAAGGTCTCGCGGTTGGCGCGGATGTTGGGGTCGGTCACCTCGTGGCGCTGCAGTTCCAGATAGTAGTCGTCGCCCCAGAGTCGCTTGTGCCACTCGATGGCCTCGCGGGCCCCGGCGATGTCGCCCTTCAGGATCTTGGCCGGCACCTCGCCGGCGATACAGGCCGAGCAGACGATCAGGTCCTCGTGGTATTTCTCCAGTTCCATCCTGTCCGTGCGCGGACGGTTATAGAAGCCGTCCACCCATGAATTGCTGACCAGTTTGATCAGGTTCTTATAGCCGTGATAGTTCTTGGCCAGCACGATCAGGTGATAGCCGCCAAGGTCTTCTTTGGTGTCCTTCAGGCTCTTGTCGCCGCGCCGGGCCACATACATCTCGCAGCCGAAGATGGGCTTGAAGGGTTCCAACCCCTCTTTCTTCCGTCCCTTGTTGATGCTGTTGCAGATGTCGTGAAATTCTTTGATGCCGAACATGTCGCCGTGGTCGGTGATGGCCATGCCCCGCATGCCGTCGGCAATGGCCTTGTCCACAAGCCGTTTGATACTCGACTGTCCGTCGAGTATTGAGTAGTATGTATGTACGTGCAGATGTACGAAATCTTCCATATTTTAGGTTCGTTTGCCTATTTTTGAGGTTCAAAGATACGACGAAATATTGAGAATACCAAAAGAAAAGCAAGAAAAATTTGTATCTTACGTAAAAAAGATGTACCTTTGCACACGAATTTGAGACAATCGATTGAAATCTAATGGGAGAAAAGATAAAGAAACTGAAGAAAATCAGGATCCACCGCGAGGGCACCAGTGAACTGATGCTCTCCGCAGGTCTGTTGCTGGCAATAGCCTCACTACTGTTGTCGCTGTTCGACTCACACATACCCTTTTGGATCTTCGTAGCCGTCTTCTGTCCCGCATGGCTCATGGCCCTCAACTTCTACCGCTGCCCCATCCGTTACTTCAACGGCGACACCGACCGTTTGGTCGTTGCTCCTGCCGACGGCAAGATCGTGGTGGTCGAGGAGGCTGAGGAGAACGAATATTTCCACGACAAGCGCCTGATGATCTCCATCTTCATGAGTCCGCTGAATGTCCACGCCAATTGGTTCCCAGTCGATGGCAAGGTGAAGTTTGTACACCATCAGAACGGCAACTACCACAAGGCCTGGCTCCCAAAGGCCAGCGAGGAGAACGAGCATGCCGACATCATGATCACCACCCCTGGCGGCGACGACATCCTCGTGCGCCAGATAGCAGGAGCCATGGCGCGCCGCATCGTCACCTATGCCAAGCCCCATGAGGACTGCTATATCGACGAGCACCTGGGCTTCATCAAACTGGGGTCGCGCGTCGACGTCTACCTGCCTCTGACCGCCAAGCCCTATGTCACCATCGGCCAGCCCACTACAGGCGACCAGACGGTAATCGCTAAGTTGAATTAAGAGATAAGAGTTAAGAATTAAGAGGTGTCGGCAAAGCCGAGTAAGAATCAAGAATTAAGAGCCTGTGAAGAAACATATCCCTAACACGATCACCTGCTGCAACCTCATCTCGGGCTGCATTGCTACTTATTGGGCCCTGTGCGGCGTCTATGATGTCGCCCTGCTGTTTATCATCATCGGTGCCGTGTTCGACTTCTTCGACGGCATGACGGCCCGCCTGCTCCATGTGTCCTCCCCCATCGGCAAGGAACTCGACTCGCTGGCCGACGACATCACCTTCGGCTTCGCGCCGTCAGCCATCATCTTCGACTTCCTCAAGCAGAACGCCGCCCAGTTGCTCTGGCACTATATGGCCTATCTGGCCTTCGTCATGGCTGCCTTCTCTGCCCTCCGCCTGGCCAAGTTCAACCTCGATGAACGGCAGTCGATGGGATTCATCGGTCTGCCTACGCCTGCCAATGCCCTCTTCTGGGGCGCGCTGATCGTGGGCAGCGAGGAGTGGCTCGCCTCCTCACCTTATTATATATATGGGGTGCTGGCGCTGATGTTCGTCAGTTGCTGGCTCCTCGTCGCTGAGATACCAATGTTTGCCCTCAAGTTCAAGTCGTGGGCCTGGAAGGGCAATGAGATCAAGTACGTCTTCATCCTCTCGTGCATCCCCCTGCTCCTGCTGCTTGGAGTCAGCGGACTGGCTGCCATCATCGCATGGTACATCCTGCTATCCATCCTAACGCGCAAAACAACCTAAAAATCCTTCAGTTATGCAAGGCATCATCGCCGTAATCGTCTTCGGACTCATCATCCTGGCCATCATCGTACTGGTAGTCATCAATTTCACGTATAAAGGGCTGCGACAGATTCGTCAGGCCGCAGAAGAGGCCTACGCCCGCAACCAGAAGGAGAAGGAGCAGAAGGACAAGAATCCCTTCGGCGACGACTACTTCAGGAGCAGCGACGGCAATTCCCAGCGGTTTGCACAGAGGCAGTATGAGCAGAAGGCCCAGAGACATGGGGGGCCGCAGCAGCGTAAGCAGAAGGCGCCTAAGGACGACACTGCCCGCAGGACGACTACGGGCAGCGGCGTGACTATCATCGACGGCCGTAGCACCTCCGACAAGAAGATCTTCAACCACGACGACGGCGAGTACGTGGAGTTCGAGGAAGTCCATGGATAGTGGACTTGCCGCCACCAGGATCAGTTGTGCACCAGCGTGCCGATCGGCTCGCCCTCCATCACCTTCTTCAGATTCCCCACCACATCCATATTAAACACGTAGATGGGCAGATTATTGTCCTGGCACATGCAGATGGCCGTCAGGTCCATCACCTTCAGGCCGCGGGCCAGCACCTCCTTGTAAGTGATCTCCTCAAACTTGGTGGCCGTCGGGTCTTTCTCCGGGTCGGCCGTGTAGACGCCGTCCACGCGCGTGCCCTTCAGCATCACGTCGGCCTCAATCTCGATGCCGCGCAGACTGGAGCCCGTATCCGTCGTGAAGTAAGGCGAGCCCGTGCCGGCAGAGAAGATGCAGACGTAGCCAGCCTCCATCGCCTCGATGGCCTTCCACTTGGTATAGAACTCGCCGATGGGCTCCATACGGATGGCCGTCATCACCTTGTTCCTGACGCCGATGGCCCCCAGCGCACTGCTCAGGGCTAGCGAATTGATCACCGTCGCACACATGCCCATCTGGTCGCCCTTCACGCGGTCGAAGCCTTTCTGGCTCCCCGACAGGCCACGGAAGATGTTGCCGCCACCGATGACGATGCCTATCTGAACACCCATCTCACTGACCTCCTTGATCTGCCTTGCATAATCACTCAGGCGCTCAGGGTCGATGCCGTAGCCCTGCTTGCCCATCAGGCTCTCGCCCGACAACTTCAATAGAATTCTCTTAAATCTTGCCATAGTTCCTTTTCTTATTATTACAATTCACTATTCTCAATTCTCAAATCACGAATTGCACTTCCTTGAAAGCGTAGCGCCGCAGTCTGCCCTCCTCATCGCTCAGCACGAGCCGGCCGTCATCCTCCACATCCGCAAGTTCCGCCATGAATACGCCCTCCTTGTCCGTATAAGGATGGAAGCCCTTCCTGCGGTAGAGCATCGAGAGATACTGCGGTCTCACCTCCTGCCCCATGTAGCGTCCAAGCGTCCTGAGGAAGTCGCGCAGCAGTGTCTCCCTGTCGGTCTCGCGCTCGCAGATCTGCCATAGCGACACGGGATTAGGCGCATCGCTGCAGAACGTCCGCTGGTTCACGTTCAGGCCGATGCCCACGATGCAGTCACGTATCACGCTGCCCTGCAGCCGGTTCTCTATCAGTATGCCCGCTATCTTTCCGTTGCGCCAGTAGATGTCATTCGGCCACTTGATGCTCAGTTCACCGATATGCTGGCCCAGCGTCTCACAGAGGGCCAGCGACACCTGCATGGATATCAGGAACTGCCTGTCGGCCCTGACACCGTCAGGATGCAGCAGCACGGAGAACGTCAGGTTCTTCCCCCGCTCCGACTCCCAGGAGTTTGAGCCGCAGCCCCTTCCCGCCGTCTGAAAGTCAGCCCATACCACCAGCGGCTCTTTTGAGTCCTGCCCCCGCAGCCAGCGGTTCGTGGAGTCTGTCTCCTCGATGTGAATAATCTTAAATTCCATAATCCGACTGCAAAGATACGAAATAAATACGAAATATTTCACAATTCATAGTTCATAATTCATAATTATTTCCTTTTTGGGGACAACAATAGTCGTGGAGACAGGCCTCTGTGGTCATCTTCTTCATGTTTATGGTTTTATGTCGATGCAAAATTAGGAAAAAATTGCAAAGAAAACAAGAGGAATTTGAAATGAACAATCAAAAATGTTGGTACAAAAATATGGATAATCCGTGAATTATGATTAATTTTGCAGTCAGATTTAAAAGTTTCTATTCCAATAAATATAAGACAATGAGAAAATTTTTGATGGTATGCCTCGCGCTGGCAATGACTTGCGCCTCGGCTGAAGGAAAGAAGAAAGTGAAGACGGCGGAACTGTGGCCCGACGGCACGGAGATTCCGGCATGGTTTAGTGACACGACACGGGTGGACCTCTCAGGGCTGAGGCGTTATGTGGTGACCGACTACGGTGTGGACCGCTGGGCCGACGGTGTGCAGACGAAGGAACTGCAGGCAGTGATTGACAAGTGCGCCCAGGAGGGTGGGGGCGTCGTGGTGATTCCCCGTGGCACGTTTCTGAGCGGAAGCCTGTTCTTCAAGCCGAAGACACACCTTCTGATAGAAGAGGGCGGGGAGTTGAAGGGCTCTGACCGTATCCGTGACTTCAAGATCGTGAAGACGAGGATGGAGGGGCAGACGCTCAACTACTTCGCGGCTCTCGTGAATGCCGACGGTGTGGACGGCTTCACGATCACCGGCCCTGGCACGATCAACGGCAACGGGCAGAAGTACTGGGAGGAGTTCTGGATCCGTCGGAAGTATAATCCGCAGTGTACGAACCTGGAGGCGATGCGCCCAAGGAACGTGTATATCTCGAACTCGAAGAATGTGACGGTGCAGGACGTGAAGATTATCAACTCGCCCTTCTGGACTAACCATCTCTATCGCTGCGAGAACGTGCGCTATCTGGGTTGCTTCATCTTCGCTCCGACTGAGAATGTAACTCCCGTCGATCCCAAGCGCGGCGGCCCCAGTACGGATGCCATCGACCTCGACGTGTGTAGCAACGTGCTGATTCATGGCTGCTATATGCACGTGAATGATGACGCTGTGGTGCTGAAGGGTGGCAAGGGCACATGGGCCGACAAGGACAAGGACAACGGCCCCTGCCGCAACATCATCATCGAGGACTGCACTTACGGTAAAGTGCACGGCTGTCTGACGCTCGGTTCGGAGAGCCTGGACGACCACAATGTCATCCTGCGCCGCATCGACGTGAAGAGTGCCACCCGCGTGCTCTGGCTGAAGATGCGCCCTGACACGCCGCAGCACTACGAGTATGTGACGGTGAGCGACATCAAAGGCCAGTGCGGCTCGTTCCTCGTGGTCAGGCCCTGGACGCAGTTCTTCAAGCCGGAGGACCGTGAGGACATGCCACTCTCGCAGTGCAACAACATCACCATCCGCAACATCGATATGAAGACGAAGAACTTCTTCGACGTCGGCACCTCGGACAAGTATCGCCTGAAGAACTTCACCTTCGAGAATATCAATGTGGAGGACGAGAAGGACGCCTTCGACAAGACGATGATTGAGGGGACGACGGTGAAGAACGTGGTGATCAATGGGACTATGAGGTGACCCCACACCTGACCCTCCCCTGACAGGGGCGGGGAATACCTTTAGTGTGACAAGTTGTCAGACTGACAGGGTTTGGCACGGTTTTGGCAGAATGATTGGCGGAGTGGTTCGAGGACTGCTTCGCCAATATATATAATAAGGTATAACTTAAAAATATAACATTTATGAACATTAAACCATTAGCAGACCGCGTGCTGGTATTGCCCGCACCGGCAGAAGAGAAAATCGGTGGCATCATCATTCCTGACACCGCAAAAGAAAAACCCCTCCACGGTACCATCAAGGCCGTAGGCCAGGGAACGAAGGACGAGCAGATGATTCTGAAAGAGGGCGACGAGGTGCTCTACGGCAAATACAGTGGCACTGAACTCGAGTTCGAGGGCGAGAAGTATCTGATGATGCGCCAGAGCGACGTGCTCGCAGTGATAGAGAAGTAAAAGGGTAAAAAGTAAAAAAGTAAAACGATTATGGCAAAGGATATTAAATTCAATATTGAGGCTCGCGACCTGCTGAAGCAGGGCGTAGACCAGTTGGCTAACGCTGTAAAGGTGACACTCGGCCCGAAGGGACGCAACGTGGTTATCGAGAAGAAGTTTGGTGCCCCTCAGATTACGAAGGACGGTGTGACCGTCGCCAAGGAGATTGAACTGGAGGACAAGTTTGAGAACACTGGTGCACAACTCGTGAAGAGTGTGGCCTCTAAGACAGGTGACGATGCTGGTGACGGTACAACGACTGCTACTATCCTGGCCCAGGCTATTGTCAGCGAGGGTCTGAAGAATGTCACCGCCGGTGCCAACCCGATGGACCTGAAGCGTGGTATCGACAAGGCTGTGAAGGCCGTGACTGAGCACATCGCCAAGAGTGCTGAGCAGGTGGGCGACAACTACGACAAGATTGAGCAGGTGGCTACTGTCTCTGCCAACAACGACAAGGAGATCGGTGAACTGCTGGCCGAGGCTATGCGTAAGGTTTCCAAGGACGGCGTGATCACCATCGAGGAGTCGAAGAGCCGCGACACGCACATTGGTGTAGTCGAGGGTATGCAGTTCGACCGCGGTTATCTGTCGGCCTACTTCATGACCGACTCTGACAAGATGGAGTGCGTGATGGAGAATCCTTACATCCTCATCTATGACAAGAAGATCTCTAACATCAAGGACTTCCTGCCCATCCTGCAGCCCGCTGCCGAGAGTGGACGCCCGCTGCTCGTGATTGCCGAAGATGTCGACTCAGAGGCTCTGACCACACTGGTCGTGAACCGTCTGCGCGGCGGTCTGAAGATCTGTGCCGTGAAGGCTCCTGGCTTCGGCGACCGTCGGAAGGCCATGCTCGAGGATATCGCAACGCTGACAGGCGGTGTGGTGATCAGCGAGGAGAAGGGCCTGAAACTGGAGCAGGCCACGCTCGAGATGCTGGGTACCTGTGACAAGGTGACAGTCAGCAAGGACAATACGACCATCGTGAACGGTGCCGGCGACAAGCAGGCCATCCAGGATCGTATCGCCCAGATCAAGAAGGAGATTGAGGTGACCACCTCTTCATACGATAAGGAGAAACTGCAGGAGCGTCTGGCCAAGTTGGCCGGTGGTGTCGCAGTGCTCTACGTCGGTGCCAACTCTGAGGTGGAGATGAAGGAGAAGAAGGACCGTGTGGACGATGCACTCTGCGCTACCCGTGCCGCCATCGAGGAAGGTGTCGTGGCTGGTGGTGGTACCACCTACATCCGCGCTCAGGAGGCTCTGGCAGACCTGAAGGGTGACAATGCCGACGAGCAGACTGGTATCAACATCATCTGCCGTGCCATCGAGGAGCCGCTGCGCCAGATTGCCGTCAACGGTGGTCAGGAGGGTGCCGTGGTTGTCCAGAAGGTTCGCGAGGGCAAGGGTGACTATGGCTTCAATGCCCGCACCGATGTCTACGAGGATCTGCGTGAGGCTGGTGTCATCGATCCGGCCAAGGTGGCTCGTGTGGCTCTGGAGAATGCCGCCAGCATCGCCGGCATGTTCCTCACCACGGAGTGCCTGATCGTTGACAAGCCTGAGAAGGAGCCTGCTATGCCGATGGGCGGTGCCCCGGGCATGGGCGGCATGATGTAATCGCAGAGTGGAATCTGTTCCGTCTGGAATGATACAATTTTGCTAAGTTAGCATATCAAAAAGAGGGATGAGCCTTGAGGGGCATCCCTCTTTTTTGGTATTTTTGTGCGCACACAGCGATTTTTCCTGCAAATAATTTGGAGTTGAATGCGTTTCTTAGTAACTTTGCACCGTGAAACAGAATAGTATTACATGCTTAGCAGTAAAAGATATTTTTTTGATTTGTTTTAGTAGATTAGTTTTTAAGTAGTTTGTTTTTGAAACTGGTTGTCGGGAGACAGCCGGTTTTTTTGTGCTTGATTTTTTGTCTGTTTCAAGATTATTTCGTATTTTTGCAGTCGATATGCAGAAACTGATAGAACTCTACAGGCAATGGAAGGGGGCTGAGCCCGCCAACGTGCAGCAACTGCCGGGATCGGGCAGCAATCGTACTTATTTCCGTCTGACCGATGCTGACGGGCACAGCGTGATCGGTGTTGTGGGAACCAGTCGTGACGAGGATCACGCCTTTATCTATCTGACGCGGCACTTCAACAGACGGAAACTGCCCGTGCCCCAGATACTGGCTGCCAGCGACGACCAGTTGCGCTATCTCCAGACCGACCTGGGCAGCATCTCCCTGTTTGATGCCGTTAAAGGCGGGCGTGAGGCCGGCGGCCGATACACCCTGAAGGAGCAGGAACTGCTGCGCCTCACCATCCGCGAACTGCCGAATATTCAGATACGTGGAGCCCGTGGGCTCGACTTCTCCAACTGTTATCCGCAGGCCGAGTTCGATCAGGACAGCGTGCTCTTCGACCTCAACTATTTTAAGTACTGCTTCCTGAAGGCTACGGAACTGGATTTCCACGAACTCAAACTGGAGGCGGACTTCCGTCTTTTCGCCAAGGACCTGACGACAGACGAATATCTGGCGGGCGGAGAACTGCATGAGACGACGGCCGCCAGTTTCCTCTACCGCGACTTCCAGGCCCGTAACGTGATGCTCGTCCCCCAACGGCAGAAAGGGGCAGGCGAGATCGCTTACCAGCCTTACTTCATCGACTATCAGGGTGGGCGCAAGGGGCCTTACTACTATGACCTGGCCTCCTTCCTGTGGCAGGCTTCGGCCCGCTATCCCCACAAACTGCGGCGCGAACTGGTGTATGAGTACTACAACTCACTGAAGAACTATACGGAGGTGCCGCCCGCCCGCCATTTCGTCAACCGGCTGTCGCTGTTTGTCCTCTTCCGTACGCTGCAGGTGCTGGGGGCTTATGGCTTCCGAGGCTATTTTGAGCAGAAGAAGCATTTCATTGAGTCCATTCCCCCAGCCATTCAGAATCTGCGGGAGTTGCTGGACAGTTCCTCGACATTCCACTATCCGTACCTGATGGATCTCCTCCGCAGGCTGACAGAACTCCCGCAGTTCCAGTATATAGAGGCGACGGCCAGTCGTGCCGACGGCTATAAGACAACAGACCTGAACCCCTACAAGGCGCATCCTCAGGACGGACCGGCCACATTCTCCAGGTATGACGCCCAAGGTCCGCTGGTGGTCAAGGTGTTCAGTTTCTCCTATCGGGAGGGCATCCCGGAGGACGAGAGCGGCAACGGCGGCGGCTATGTGTTCGACTGCCGAAGTACCCACAATCCCGGGCGTTATGAACCCTATAAGAAACTGACAGGTCTGGACGAGCCGGTCATCCGTTTCCTGGAGGACGACGGAGAGATACTGACCTTCCTTGACAGCGTCTACAAACTGGCCGACGCCCACGTGCGCCGCTATATCCAGCGCGGCTTCACGTCGCTGATGTTCTGCTTCGGATGTACGGGCGGTCAGCACCGTTCGGTCTACTCTGCCCAGCACCTGGCCGAGCATATCCATGAGAAGTTTGGCGTCGAGGTGCGCATCTGTCATCGGGAGCAGGGGATCAGCCAGACGCTCAATGCTCGGCAGTGACTGCGACAGCATCAGCAAGCCGTGTCGCCTTTTGTCGCAAGGAGGCGATGTTGTCGCAACCAGACAGAGATAAATTACCAATAAAAGTTTGGAGGATGGTGAATTTTTACCTATCTTTGCACAAAAAACTATAAGAATATGGCTTTGATAGCAACATTAGAATTCGGTGACAATGATATCCAGCGCTATTATAAGAAGTATCTGGTATCGGATTTCCGCTTACTGCACAGGAGGGCTTACAACAAGTTCAACCCTGAGGGGAAGGCCCGCTGTGAACTGATGCAGGTGAGCGTGATATGCCCAGGGCGTGACGACCTCACTCTCTTTGAGTGGTATGACAGCCAGGGAGAGCAGACGGGGCGGGTGGTCATAATGGCCAATACCGTTCGCTCGTCAGACCCTGAGGTCAGTCAGATCATCTATCTCGACGGAGCCAAGTGCTTCCGCCTCTCTGAAAGTTACGACATCGGCTCCAACCGCCGCAGGATTCTGACCCTCGGAATAGAGTCGAATTCGGTAAAGGTAGAACAAGTGGAATTTAAGAAGGACTTGGTATGAGTAAGTTGTATTCCAATGAACTGAAGGCCCTGGTGGTGCCAGAGAACGTCCTCGAGGTGGGGTCGGTGCTGCAGGAGAACTGTATGACGGTACAAGGCTTTAACTATGATTGTGTCAGGGAGCGCAATAATAGCGGCGACTCATACGGTCCGACGAACCCCGTCATCCTCTCATTCACCATACGGGTGAACAATCCGGCTGACGCGAAGCCCTATTATGAGATGCTGGCCAATAATGCCTCTTTTCCGCTCTCCTTCCTCTTCAATGCCACTTTCGACGATAATCTGCGGCTGGCTGACTACGAGGACGGAATGGTGACTGAGGGCTATGTGGTCAGCGTGGAGCAGGACTACGGCAGTGCCTCTGGTGACCAGACGGCGGAGGAGCAGATGCGACTTCGCGTGAAGATGCTCCTGACCTCAACCACCTATCTGGGACGGCAGAAGAATTATAAGAGTGTATTTATATATCAAAATTAGTGGGTTATGGCGACATTGATATTAGAGATTTATAAGGGAGATACGACCTACATAATGAATGGTCAGGACCTTAAGGCCAAGATTGAGTTTGAGAAGAGAGACTATGAAATGAGCATTCAGGAAATCAGTTTCCTGAAGAAGATGTACTCTCCTGGCGAAATCGTGGCAGATGTCCAGTTCAAGCTTGAGAATGGAAGCGAATGGGTGGAAATCAAGAAAAGTGACCTGGAAAAGACTTTCACCAATCTGAAGGTAAATCTAAAGTATGGCTCCCAAAAGATTTATGGCACGACGGTGGATGAAAAGGGTGACACAAAGCCTAAAATGGTTATCGAAGGGGATACGGTGTGCAGCGGCTACTATATCAGCAGTCTGGAGCCCCGTTACAAGCCCGACTCCATGTTCGTCACCCTGAGGATGTATAGCCCTGACAAGGTGATGACGCTCCAGAAGGGGTGCCGCTCCTTCGTGGCCCAGCGCCTCTGCCGTGACATCCTGAACAGCCGGGTAAATCGCTTCCCGCTGCCCTACGACAGTAACAGTAATCTTGAATACGACTATGAGGATCTCAGGTATCTGTCAGTCAATGGGGATAGCAAGGAAGCCATCTTCCCTTATCTGGTGCAGTATAACGAGAGTTTCTATGACTTCCTTGTGCGTACGACCAACCGCTGGGGCGAGTTCCTCTACTATGAGGACGGCAAGTTGCATATCGGCTTTAAGTATAATCCTAATGCATCTAAAAGTGACACGCCTGCCCCTGGCACCACTGACGACGAAAATGATGATGACAATATTGATAAATGGGATACGCTCACTTACTATGAGCAGAGTGCGAAGGACAACACTCTCGTCAACTCTGTTAACAATGTTGACACCGATGTAGTCTATGATGAGCATATGCTGAACAATCCCATCGAAAAGGGCAAATATGCCGAACTTCTGGGTGTCATGGGTTGCGACTTGGACCATGGCGGTGGCCCCTGGGCGACAAAGATCATCGGGAATCTGCTTTCCAGCGGTAAAAACCTTATGGACTTCATAGTAGATACATTAGTCGACGAAGGGATTGCTTTGGCCCAGGCGAAAAAGAAGAAAAATGACGATAACGCCAAAATCGATAAGGAATACTTTACGACAGATAACCTCAGCGATAAGCAGAAAGCGCAATACAATACTGATCTTAATCAGTACAATCTCTATGCGGACATCACTCCGCATCTGACTGCTACCCTGTACAAGCAAGTGCTGACAGGCGAAATTCATGCTTCGCAGAATATGGTATGTATCGAATTCGACACAACCTATAAGCACTTCCTGTTGGGGCAGATCATCACAATCGGTGGAGGCAGCGATAAGTATATCGTGGTAGAGTCGGGGGCAAGGAATGAGAAGGTGCAGGCCTTGAAGAAGACTACCAATGTGGAAAAAGATGGTACCGAAAGAGACAGTTATGACCTGGTCCAAACAGTGACTACCGTCTATTATCTGCGTGCCATAAAGATAGACGATGTGGACAGCAAGTTCTATCCGACAATCCATCCTGCCGGCCATATCAGGCAGTCCGGCGCCCAGCACGCCGTCATTACCGCGGATGCAGACCCCACCAGCCAGGGACGTGTCCGTGTGAAGTTCCCCTGGCAAGTCACCGGTGATGATGATACGCCTTATATCGTGTTCGCACGCCCGGCGGGCAGGAAGGATGCCGGCACTTTTGTTAAACACTATGAGGGTGAGTTGGTGCTGGTGGAGTTTGCCAATGGCAATGTGGAGCGTCCCTATGTGGTGGGATCACTGTCCATGGGTGACCAGAAAGTGCCCGTAAAGACTTACAAGAACGACTTTGTCCACATGACTCCTGGCGGACAGACGATTATGATGTCGGATGGCGGCAAGTCCGACGCAGGCGCCATGCTGGCCGCATTCTCCCCGGGCTATAAGATGATGCAGGGCTTCTGTCCAGACGCATTCTCCTTTGATACTGAGTGGGATGATTCTTTCGAAGGCAACGTGGAGATCTGCGATAAATATGGCTTCTACAGCATCAAGGGCAGCACCGACGAGCGTAATGTCACGATCAAGTCGCCCTTTGGCGATGTGAAACTGAGCGCATTTACGGGCATCTCCATCAGTGCGCCCAATGGCGACGTGAAGATTCAGGGCAAGAATGTGACCATCGAGGCCGGTAACAATCTGACCCTCACCTCCGGCAAGAACATCAAGGACAAGTTCCTTGCCAGCGACTACGGAGCAGGTGGCTTCTGGGCGAATTTCGGCGTGCAGGTCGCTGCGTCTATTGCCAAAAAAATCGGCTCCCTGGTGGGAGGCTTTCTTGACATTTCCTATATACGCTCTATAGTCGAGGTGTTCTATCGTCCTGTCGAAGGCAAGATGCAGTTGAAGTCCAACCGCTATCTGGCACTCGAGGCAGGCAAGGGAAAGACGGCTTATCCCGTGGATGCCTATAACCACCCCAACAGGCATCTCGGCGCCAGTAGCCTCTTCAAGAATGCCATTCCCAATAAGGACAGGAAGAAACTGTTTGACTCCTTCGAGAGTGTGAAGAGGGATTTTGCCGCTGTGCCTCAGATTGTAAATCCTCAGATTGAATCCTTTGTTTTCAATTATCGACAGGCTCGGGCATCACTCACTTCTCTGAAGAATCGTATTGCAAGGAATACAGTAGCGAATGCACAGCCCTGCAAACTGTGGCCTTTAATGTTGGATGAGTTATGGAGCAATCCGAGTCAGTCAGTCGACAATGTGATCTCCTTCCAGGGAAAACTTAATAAGACTGAACAGGAGATGGAAACTGTTGAATTCATAAAGCTTTTTTTCCCGGCTTATAATGCAATTATCCGTTCAGATGAATACAAATCTGCTATTAAGAAAAAAGCGGCAAGAAAATATGCAAAAGAACGTAAGGGTATAAAAGACGACGTTCAGGCGATTGCAAACGCAATAATGTTTATGAATAATCTTCCAGAGCACTTGCTCGTTGATGGCAGGAACGATCTCTCTGATAAGGCTAAGTCGGCCTTGAAGGCAGTGAATTTCCCCGACGATATCAAGAAGACAACAGATAATGTAAAATATTTTGTTGTGGATTTGACGGAGAATGATTTGGACCACATTCAGAAAAAGTTGCGCAGGGCCTGCTTCATCGCACTTGTCAATGCCCTTGAGATTCCGCGTGAGCCGGTAGCAGATCCGGGCCAGCCATTGGCTCCAGGCCAGCAGGCACCTGACGCTCCTGATCCGTATGGAGATAACATCGATCAGGCTTGGGAGAAATACGCGAATAGCATCCAGCACCTCTACCCCGAACCGAAGAACCCCCTGCTGACCGCAGTCGTGTCGAATCTGGATCCGCTCAGTTCGTGGACAGGACTCATTGACGACATTGCCGACCGCCTTGCATTCGGCAGCAGCAAGAAGGGAGAAATCCTTTTCTCCAACGGTTGCACCACGCAGATTCTGGGGCCGCAGATTGAACCTGCTAATGTGAAGGAGTCGGATGTACCAGGCTACGTGGACTCAAAGTCGCAGGCATACGCCACAGAGATAAGAAATCTCATGATGGGATAGCCGCTGGCGTTGATAGTATTTTGAAATCAGAAACAGCATAGTTATGGATTACATATTTGATGACTGGAAGAAGATCCTTGAGGACTTCCAGAACAGTGTCTCCAAGGACCTGGAGGAGATACACAAGCAGAAGAATGCCGTTCAGCAGATGAAGACTGACATCTTCGACCGTCTGGACCGTGGTAAGTATATCCGCGACGAAGAGCGCCTTGTGCTCTCGGCCCCTGAGATCGTCATCGGCAATGTCGACAAGAGCGGCATGCTCAGAGGCTCGGGGCGCGTGATTATCCGAGGCGGCAGCGTCGACGTGGAGGGAGCGGGCAAGGCTGGATCTATCACCCAGCGTGCTACGACAATCCGGCAGATTGGTGTCGACCCCGGCATCGACGGCATGGAGGAGGCGGTCTATCCTCATTCGGCCGTTATCACCCAGGCCCGTGCCGTCACACTCGACAGCCAGAATGCCACCGATGTGTTCGCTGAGGCGCCGGCAGCCATCGGCGGGAGCGGCATCTGCATCCATGCCGACCAGACGCTGCAGGTGGATGCCTCGATGTCGGGTGATGGCCTTAAGAAGACACTCGAAGAGCGGATCAAGGCGCTGAAGACGCAGAAGGATGAACTCACCAAACTCTCCAGCGGGCAGAAGTCGGAGATCGACAAGTTCTTCACCAGCCTGAAGAAACTCATCGGAAAGGAGGACGACTACATCGCCAAGTCATCGCTGATCCGCGTACATGTGGTGGAAATGGATAATCTGACCGAACAGGTGGAGAGCCTGACCAGGGCTCTCTACGGCGTGACGAAGGACTTCGTACACTCCGTGTCGCAGTTGGCAGAGACCAACCGTCAGATCACGGCACTGGAGAAAGAGAAGAATGCCGTCAAGACGGGCGATGCCTTCGCCAAGGAACCGACAGGGGCCTCGCTGCTGCTGCAGGGCGAGCGGATCGAAATGCTCAGTCACGACGGCGACGGCCGCCTGTGTACCAACGATGGCGGCGGCATCAGCGTACATGCCCCGCTTGTCAGTGTCAGTATGCTGAAGGACGACGGTACGCTGCTGGAGGGCAGTGCCTTCGGCCTCGCAACCGAGACTGTCAACATCAGTACGGCCAATCCTAAGAAAGACGCCTCCGAACTGACGGGTGCCGGCAGTGTCACCATCTCGTCGAAGGATATACGGCTGGAGTCGATGGACTATCAGAAGAAGGACGAGTCGATGACCGAGAAGGGCCTCGCTGCCGACGGCAGTATCAGCCTCGCCGCCAAGACCGTGGAAGTGTCGGCCGCCCAGCCCTCGGATGTGGAGCGCGACAATAAGGGCAAGATCACGAAGGGACAGTACAAGGCCGAGGGTGACATCATCCTCAAGTCGAAGACCGTCAGTGTGGAGACTGTCGACTACGAAGTGGCCGGCGGCAAGCACAAGACCAAGGCCCTCGCCTCGGGCAGCACGATGCTGCTGCTCGCAGAGAATATGTTTGTCGGCGCAGAGAAGAAGGACGTCAAGAGCAAGAAGGTTCAGACCGTCTCGCAGGAGGTGGGCCTCTTTGCCGACAAGACGCTTGAGACGCAGCAGGGCGACGGCAAGGCCATCATGCAACTGGCCGACGGCAAGTTGGGGCTCTCTAGCAGTGGCAACACGGTCTATGGCGCGACGGAGGTGAAGGCGGAACTGAAAGCCCCCAAGGCGACAATCGATAACGTCGAGGCCAAGTCGGCATTCAAGTCGCCCAACATCAGCGACGGCATGGCTGTCGGCGGTGCCGGCGGCGGAAGCCTGAGCGCCAAACTCAAGGCTGAGGATGCGGCAAAATAAAGTTGTCCGGAGTTGTCCAAGTTGTCGTCAACCGGAAAGAATAAATAGTTGTTATTAAAGAAAAGACAGAAGAGAATATGAAACGGAGTATAATCAGTCAGTTTGACCAGTACAAAGAGCGCCTTGGCGGTTATGTCGGGATGATGTCCTTCAGGTATATGAATCTCTGCGTGAAGGCCGAAGAGGCATCCCTGATTCCCGTGGAGGTGCCCATCGAGGATGAACTCAAGAAGATAGAGGAGGTGGCCAATATCGCCAAGAATGACGACTATAGTTTCAAGGTGTTCCCTATTTACGAGGATGACCTCCTGGCCGTCGGCAAGGGCATAGGCTTTGTCCATCCGGAATTTAAGCAGGAGGTTGAAACGATGAACATCGAACTCGACGACGGCCAGAAGGTGGATGTGAAATATATCCTGCTGACCATGCCTGAGGTGGATGATGAGCGCTATGATGTGCTAAAGACGGCTGTCGACACCCTCTATGACCAGTGTAAGGTGCAGATGGAGGGGGCCAGGGCCGAGGCAGAGGCCAAACTGGCCTATATGATGGTAGACGAGACGAAAGAGGATGTCGACCGGATGAAGGATGCGGTGGATGACATCTGGAATACCTGGACCAAGAAGCGCGACCAGGTACACGAAGATAAACTGAAGGAGATAGAGGAGGGCCATCAGCGGTATCTGCAGGGGAAGGCTGAACAACAGAAACTGCTGCAGGAGCAGAAAGAGAGCAATGACGACACGCTGATGCACAGCATCAAACTCAATCAGGAGGAGTAAGGACGTGACAATGAAAAGCCCGGACGAGCCAAACGGCCAGTCCGGGCTTTTCATTGTCACGTCCTTAGAACATGTAGACGGCACCTATGCCGAACACGCCCTGGCCATAGTCCTTGACAATCTGGTACTTGGCTTCGACATTGATGGCGAAGTCTTCGGCCACATTGAACTGGAATCCGGCACCTGCGTTGATGGTGAACCTGGTGCTGGTCTTGAATGCGCTTTGCACCCAGTTGGTGAGACCCACGCCAACCAGCGGATAGACAAACGCCTTGTCTGATGCCACTGGAATCAGGTAATGACCCACAACGTTGGCATCCCACATCTTCATGCCCACCTTTTCGTCATCCTTCTTGAAACTGTCGTTCTTCATGAAGAGGGCGGCGTTGGCTTCCACGCGGACCGCCTCCGTAGCATAGTACTGACCTTTGACACCAAATCCGATGTTGTTGATTTTCGTGCCGTAGAGCAGGTTCAGCCCAGCGCCCCACTTGTGATCCTGTGCCATTGTGCTCATGCTGACAAGCGCAATGAGCATAGTTAAAAATAGTTTCTTCATTGTCTTCTAGTTTTAATTGTTAATAATTAGATATTATCTGTTGCAAAGGTAGTGATTATTTTCACATTATGCAAGCGGAAGACCGTTAAATGTGGAAAAAGTGAAAGAAAACTTGATTTCTGTTTGCTGTTTTGAGTGTTTTTTCGTAATTTTGTAGCCGTGAAACAAGCGATGATTTTTGCCGCAGGTCTCGGAACGAGACTGAAACCGCTTACCGACACGATGCCTAAGGCGCTTGTCAGGGTAGGGGGGCAACCTCTGCTCTGGCACGTCGTCATGAAACTCAAGTCGGCGGGCTATGAGCGCATTGTGGTCAATGTTCACCACTTTGCCCAGCAGATAGTTGACTATCTCAAGGCCAATGACAATTTCGGCCTCGACATCCGCATCTCGGATGAGACTGGCGGCCTGCTTGAGACAGGCGGCGGCATCAGGAAGGCACTTCATCTCTTCGACCCCGAATCGCCTATCCTTATTCATAATGTGGATATCCTCAGCAATTTTAATCTCACTGAAGGACTGGCTCTTCACGAGGCGGCACCTGATGCATTGCTGTTGGTGAGCCGTCGTCAGACAAAGCGCTATCTGCTTTTTGATGACGAGATGATCCTGGATGGCTGGACGAATATCGAGACGGGTGAGGTGCGCAGTCCGTATAAGGGCCTCGACCCTGCTGACTGCAGGCAGTTGGCCTTCAGCGGTATCCACGTCATCTGGCCCCGTGTCTTCCCCCTGCTGTTGGAGATGCCTGAGCGCTTCGGCATCATCGACTTCTACCTGAAGTATTGTCATCAGTGCGCTTTTCTGGGTTTGGAACAGAAAGACCTGCAACTGCTGGATGTCGGCAAACTCGACACCCTCGATCAGGCCGAAACTTTTTTAATGCACAATTCATAATTATTTCAATATGACACAGAAGATTATTATTTTGGATTTCGGTTCGCAGACCACGCAGTTGATAGGCCGACGGGTGCGCGAACTAGACACCTTCTGCGAGATTCTGCCTTACAACAAGTTCCCGAAGGATGACCCTTCGGTGATAGGCGTGATACTGAGCGGTTCTCCATTCTCAGTCCACGATCCGGAGGCCTTCCAGGTCGACTTGTCGCAGTTCGTCGGGCGCATCCCCGTGCTTGGCATCTGCTATGGCGCACAGTTCATCTCCCACACCCTTGGCGGCAAGGTGGAGAAGGCCGACAGCCGTGAGTACGGGCGGGCCAATCTCGAGACGGTTGACACCTCGAATCCCCTGTTCAAGGGCTTTGAGCAGCACTCTCAGGTGTGGATGTCGCACGGCGATACCATCACGGCCATCCCTGAAGGCTTTAAGGTGATTGGTTCTACCGCTGACGTGGTCAATGCTGCTTTTGCTTCCACGTCGCAGCCTGTGTGGGCCGTGCAGTTCCACCCAGAGGTGTTCCATACGCTGCAGGGTAAGGATCTGCTAAGGAATTTCGTGGTTGACATTTGCGGCTCCCGACAGGAGTGGAGCGCCGCCTCGTTTGTTGATTCTACCGTGGCCGGACTGAAGGCGCAGTTGGGACAGGACAGAGTCATTCTCGGCCTGTCAGGCGGTGTCGATTCCTCAGTGGCTGCCGTGTTGCTCAACCGCGCTATTGGCGACCGTCTGACGTGTATTTTCGTTGATCACGGCATGCTCCGCAAGAATGAGTTCCGTCAGGTGATGGACGACTATAAGGTGCTGGGACTGAATGTGATTGGTGTCGATGCCAGCGAGAAGTTCTTTGCCGACCTGTCTGGTGTCGTCGAGCCGGAGCAAAAACGCAAGATAATTGGCCGTGACTTTGTGGAGGTGTTCAATGCTGAGGCCAAGAAGATCACGGATGCCCGTTGGCTTGCCCAGGGCACCATCTATCCCGACCGTATCGAGTCGCTCAACATCACGGGCAAGGTCATCAAGAGCCATCACAACGTGGGCGGTCTGCCGAAGGAGATGCATCTGCAACTCTGTGAGCCGCTGAAGTGGCTTTTCAAGGACGAGGTGCGTCGTGTGGGCCGTCAGTTGGGTATGCCGGAGCATCTTATCACCCGTCATCCCTTCCCCGGTCCGGGCCTTGCCGTCCGTATCCTTGGCGACATCACGCCTGAGAAGGTGCGTATCCTTCAGGATGCCGACGACATCTATATCCGAGGCTTGCGCGACTATAAAGTCAGGCTCTCCGGCGAGGAGGCCCGTAAGGTGCTGGCCGCTGGTGTGCCTGCCGAGATGCAGGATGGCGAGATTGAGGTCTCTCTATATGACCAGATATGGCAGGCCGGCGCCATCCTGCTGAGCACTGTCCGCAGTGTCGGCGTGATGGGCGATGAGCGGACTTATGAGAATCCCGTTGCCCTGCGTGCCGTCACCTCCTCGGATGCGATGACTGCCGACTGGGCCCATCTGCCCTACGACTTCATGGCGAAGGTCTCAAATGAGATTATCAACAAGGTGCGCGGCGTCAATCGCGTCTGCTATGATATCTCTTCCAAGCCGCCCGCAACCATCGAGTGGGAGTGATGGGAGGATTGAAGAATGGATATTTCCATTCCATATAATCGAACTGTTGAAGCGCAAGTCTGTCATAGGCTTGCGCTTACTTTTTTAGGAACGCCGAATCAGGTAAAGCACAGATGCAGAGCATCCCTGATCCTATAATCACAGGCTCCATAGAACCTGTTTGGGCAGCATCAGGCTGGATAATGTGATAGTCCGTTCAAATATTCAGCAATTTTTCATGAAAAATAAGTAAAACATACATCACTCAGTCTATATCGCTGGTAAACAATTACTTACAGGGTGTATGTTTGTCATTTTCTAATATCAAAACATACACCAAATCCATCATATATAGCAATTTTACGGCCATTATACCGCATATCTTACTGATTATAAGGGTGTTTCACAACAGTATAAAGCGCGGAAACATTTTGTTTCTTCAGCAGAAACAAAGTGTTTCATCGGAAGAAACAAAGTGTTTCCAATGTGAAAATGAAAGTGAAACAATATCAGGGCAAGTAAGGCGGACGACAGATTTTGGCAGAAAAAGCGGCTCTGGTGTAGGTTTGACGTCAAAAAGAATGCAAACATACACCCTCTAATTATCTGATAGTCAGAAGTGTATAGCAAAAGGTGTATGTTTTTGGACTTTTTAGAGAAAAATTGAATAAAATGATTTTATGTGATATCCTCAACAATAATGTGAAATGGAAGTAATCGGCTTGCCGCTTCGCTCGTCGAAGAACCTAATATTAGAGTGAATTTTTCTTCTTTATTCCATGTGTTTCTCGTTTTTTGTATCAAAATGTAACAAAATCGCTCCAAAATCACGTTAAACTCTTCAAATCATATCATTAATTGAAAAAAATATGTATCTTTGCGGCGTACGCCGCTAAAGCGATAAAACTGGAGACATGGAACAAGCGCTGTTCTCCTATTGCAATATCGGTTTAACATAAGATTAATTCAAGTTTCGCAAGTTCTTAACTTGCCAGTTTTAATTGATATATTTCAACGAAATGACTGAGTTTATCCGACCGATTCACAAGCATATCAAGGATTTGTTCATCCTCGATATTGAAACACTCTGCGATTTCGCGGACGAGCTCAAGTATCATATCCCAGATTCTCTCAGTGAGAGTAAGTTCCACGCTACTCATAGTAGCATCCTTAAAGAGTCCGCCAACGGTCTCGTAGTCGGAGAAACGTCTTGCCGTGGAGAGCAGGTTGTATTGCATGGCCGTAATGGCTGTCATGGCAATCTGCGAGGAGAAGTTGCGCATCTGGTACTTTCCCAGACCGAGATTTCCCTTACTCTCCTTAAAGAAGTTATGAGAAGCTTTACATAATTTCTTTTATGATAAGTTTATCGTTATGCAAAGTAGCCATAGAATACAATTTGAAACCTATTGAAAATAAAGTGCTTGCAAAATCACTTCACATAAATACTTGTCATAAAGACATTGCCTTAATATGTAAAAATAGCGCTAAAACGCTTATAAGAAGTCTTTTTGATACCCGTTTGTACGTACATTTTAGATGGAATGACGTCATTGCTACCATATTATTATGTAAAGCAGAAATGAGAAGTAGATACGTAACATTTTGATAATCAGATATGCATTTGGTATGACTTCTCATAACGATAAACTTATCATAAAAGA